>CAXTBN010000061.1:0-16450 GCA_964242895.1 uncultured Caulobacteraceae bacterium
CGCGACGCCGTCGACGGCGCGCGCTCGCTCTACGGCACCTCGATCGACGCGGCTGGACCGGTCGCCGGCGAGGCGCGGCGCATCCAGGATCGCGCCGACTTCCGCGACGCCGGCGACCGCGCGTTCGACCCACGCTGGGGCGACTTCGTGCAGACGCCCCTGTCCGGCTTCTCGGTCGCGGCCGGGGGCGAAGCGCAGGTGATGTTCCAGTCGGTCGTTCGCGGCGGCGCCATCTACCTAGACGTGTGCGACACGGCCGCCGACGGCCGGGCCCCGATCTCCGGCTTCGCCGTGCTGAGCGCCGACGGCGGCCCGCTCCCCGACTGGATCAAGGTCGACCCGCGCGGCCTCGCCATCATCGAGCGGCCGGCGGACGTGGACGAGCTCCACTTCGTTCTGGAGGTTCGGCGCGGGGACGGCGGCGTGAGCCGCACGCGCGTCGTGATCCAGGGCGCCACCGGCGTGATCGAGCTCGACCGACGCGACGTCGGCGCTCCGCCGCCGGCGGACCCGAGCCCCGCTCGTTCCACCCGACCCGTCCAGCCCCACCGCGCGGGCCGCCCCCGCGCCGCGCCGCTCGACGCCACCCTGTCGACGTCTGGACACCGGCGCCATGCCGAGGCCGCGGACCTGTGGCGAGACTTCAAGTGAGGACCCCGATGGCCCGCGATCGCCTGCGCCGCCTCTCCGCCGGTCTCGCGCTCGCGAGCGTGCTGTCCGCCTGCGCGATCACGCCCAAACCCCTGGCGACCGCGGAGATCGACCGGCATGCCGCCGACGTGCGCATCGCCGCGACGGCCGCCCAGGAGCCCGTCACCGGCCCGATCGACCTCTACGAGGCCATGGCGCGGGGGCTGAAGTACAACCTCGACTACAAGGTCGAGGTGATGACCCACGAGCTCCGCGCCCGCGAGCTGGACCTCTCGACCTACGACATGCTGCCGCAGGTCGTGGCCGACGGCGGCTACTTCGGCCGCTCCAACTACGCCGGCGCATCCAGCCTGTCGCTCCTGACCTACCGCCAGTCGCTGGAGCCCTCGACGTCGAGCGACAAGAACGACGTCTCGGGCGACCTCAGCCTGTCGTGGGACATCCTCGACTTCGGCCTCAGCTACGTGCGCGCCAACCAGAAGGCCGACCAGGTGCTGGTGCAGTCTGAGGAGCGCCGCAAGGTGGCCAACCGGATCATCGAGGACGTCCGCACCGCCTACTACCGCGCGGTCTCGGCGCAGCGGCTGCTGGACCAGCTGAGCTCGCTGCAGAACGCGATCACCACCACGCTCGCGAACTCCGAGCGGCTCGCGCAGAACCGCCGATCGACGCCGCTGGTGGCGCTGACCTACCAGCGCGAGCTCGTCGAGATCGAGGTGCAGGTGAAGGCGCTGAGCCGCGAGCTGCAGATCGCCCGGACGCAGCTCGCCGCGCTGATGAACCTGGAGCCGGGCGCCCACTACCAGCTCGCCCTCTCGCCGCGCGACGCCGCGCTGGCGCCCGTGCCGCTCACCGCCGAGCAGGAGATCGACACCGCACTCCGCAACCGGCCCGAGCTGCGGCAGATCAACTACCAGCAGCGCATCAACAAGCGCGAGCTGGACGCCAAGATCATCGCCGCGTTTCCGAGCCTGAAGGGCTTCGTCGGGGTCGACATCGACTCGAACAGCTTCCTCTTCCACAACACCTGGGCGCAGTACGGGGCGCGGGCGAGCTGGAACCTGCTCACCGTGTTCAAGCTGCCGGCCGAGAAGAAGGCGGTCCACGCGCAGGACGACGTGTTGCGCGCGAAGGAGCTGGCGACGGCCATGGCGATCATGACGCAGGTCGAGGTCGCCCGTGCGCGCTACGCGCTCTACGGCTCGGAGCTGGACACGGCGCGCCACCAGCACGCGATCCAGACCGGCATCATGGGTCAGATCGACGGCGGCTACAAAGCCGGGGTCGTCAGCCAACAGACCCTGTTGCGCGAGCAGATGAACAGCCTCGTCACCGACGTGAAGCTGGATATCGCCTACGCGAACGCGCAGAACGCCTACGCCAACCTCTACGCCTCCATGGGGCTGGACAACTACACGCCCGACGTCGGCCCGAACCGCGACGTCCGCGCCATCGCCGGCGACCTGCGCGAGTTGTGGGCGCGGCGCGAGTCCGCGGCGGAGCGCCTTTGATGTCGCCGCGCTCGAACACGTTCAGCATGACGCAGAAGACGCTGATGGTGGGCGGCGTGCTGACCGCCTCCCTCGTCGCCGTCGCGTTCGCCTCCCCGGGCGGAGTCATCTGGTCGGACGCGCAGGCCGCCATGCCAAGCGCGGCGCGGCGTCCGCAGGCCGCGCCCCCGCAGCAGCTGCGCGGTCCGGTCGCCGCGATCGAGGCGGCGGCGCCGACCGCCTCGGAGCCGGCCGCGCTGACGGCTCAGGGCGTCGTGCAGTCGGAGGACGAAGCCGTCATCGCGAGCCGGATGACGGCGCTGATCACGGCGCTGCCCCTCGACACGGGGCAGAGCTTCAGCCGCGGCCAGCTCCTGGTCCGCTTCGACTGCTCGCAGATGCAGGCGCAGCTGAACGCGGCCGACGCCGCCTCCGCCGCCTACCAGAAGACCTACGACACCAACGTCGAGCTCGACCAGTACAAGGCGATCGGCACCAACGAGGTGGCGATCTCCAAGGCCAACCTGGGCAAGGCGGTGGCGGAGGCGGCGGCGGTTCGCGCGGCCACCTCGCAGTGCGAGATCACCGCGCCGTTCGCGGGCAAGGTCGTGGAGCGCATCGCCCACCCGCACGACGTCGCCGCCTCGGGCCAGCCCCTGATCAAGATCCAGGGCGCCGGCGACCTGAAGGTCGAGATGATCGTGCCCTCGCACTGGCTGACGTGGCTGAAGCCGGGCGCGCCGTTCGACTTCAAGCTCGAGGAGACCGGCGACACCGTGCAGGGCCGGATCACGCGGCTGGGTGCGGCCATCGACCCCGTCTCCAAGACCCTGCGCGTGACGGGCGAGCTCAAGGCGCAGGGCACGGTGCTGCCCGGCATGAGCGGCGCGGCGCGCTTCGGCCAGACCGCGGCGTGACCGTCCAGGCCGAGCGGCCTGCGGCGTCCCGCGCGGCGGCCTCGCCGCTCGCCCGCCTCCTGTCCTGGGAGGCGTCGGTCCGGCGGTGGGCGAGCGTCGCCGAGCTCCTGTACTTCATCGCCAACGAAACGCGCGGGCTGGTCGCCTACGACCAGATGTTCGTGCTGAAGCGGCCGCTCGCGGGCGCGGGGTGGCGCATCGAGGCGGCGTCCAGCGTGGCGGCGGTGGACCGCAACGCCCCCATCGTCCGCGCCATCGAGGCCGCCGTGCGCGACCTGGACGCCGAGCCGCGCGACCTCGACGCGCCGGACGACGAGGCGCTCGCCGAGTACCCGTTCGACGCGTGGATCTGGCGACCGCTGACGAATCGCGAAGGGCACGCGTACGCCGGCCTGCTGCTCGCCCGCGGCCACCCGTTCGACGCCACCGAGGCGAGCCGCCTCGCGCGCCTCGCCGAGACCGCCAGCCACGCCTGGCTCGCCCTGACGGGCGGCAAGCCCGTCCGCCGCCTGCCGAAGCTGAGCGCGCGGCGGCGGGGCGCCCTCGTGGCCGGCTTGGTGACGGTGGCGCTGTTCCCGGTCCACGTCTCGGCGCTCGCGCCCGCGGAGGTGGTCGCCTCGCACCCCTTCGTCGTGACCGCGCCGTTCCAGGGCGTCGTGGAGGCGATCGACGTGGCGCCGAACGCGGCGGTGCGCCGCGGGCAGGAGCTGCTCCGCTTCAACGCCGTGAAGCTGCAGAACGACTTCGCCGTGGCGCAGCAACGGCTGCAGGTCGCCCGGGCCAAGATCGACGAGGTCTCGTCCGCCACCTTCAACGACCCTACGCAGGGCCGCGGCATCTCGATCGCCAAGGCTGAGTCGCAACTCGCCGAGGCCGAGTTCGCCTACGCGCGCGACATGCTGGCCCGCGCGCGGGTGGTCGCGCCGGCCGACGGCCTGGCGATCTACACCGACCGCCGGGAGTGGGAGGGGCGGGCGGTCGAGACCGGCCAGCCGATCATGGAGGTCGCGGACCCGTCCGACGTGCGCTACCGCATCGACCTGCCCGCCAAGGAGCAGGTCAAGCTCGAGCCGGGTTCGTCCGTCTCGGTATGGCTCGACAGCCAGCCCCTCTCGGCCCGCTCAGCCAAGCTGGTGAGCGCAAGCTATCAGGCGCGCGCCACCGCCGACGGCGTGCTCGCCTTCGCGCTCGACGCGCGGCCGAGCGACGGGGCGGCGCCGCGGATCGGCTCGCGCGGCACGGCGCGCGTGCGCGGGCCCTGGGCGCCTCTCGCCTACGCCATGCTGCGGCGCCCGGTCGCCAGCCTGCGCCAGCACCTGGGCCTCTAGGGCGGCGATGACCTTCCCGCTGCCGCCGCTTCGCCAGGAGCTGCGCCTCGACGCGGGAGCTCCGCTGCCGTCCGGTGCGCCGGCGTTCGTACTGTTCGATCCCCTCCGCCAGCTGTTCTTCCAGCTGGGCGAACTCGAGCATCGCATCATCGGCTACTGGCGATCCGGCGACGCGGCGGCCGTGCGCGACGCGCTGGTCGCCGACGGCGAGGAGGCGGCCGACGCCGAGGCGGCGATCGTCGCCTTCCACGGCTTCGCCGTCGACAACAGCCTCGTGCGGGAGTTGCCGGAGGACCAGGTCGGCGTGCTGGCCCGGCGGCGGGCGGCGGCGCAGCGCGAGTGGTGGCGCTGGCTGCTCGACCACTACCTGTTCATCCGCGTGCCGCTGGTCCGGCCCGCCGCGTGGCTGCGCCGGACGCTTCCCTACGCCCGCAGGATATGGTCGGACCCAGGCGTCGCGCTCCTGGCGCTGACGGCCGCGTGCGGTCTCCTGTTCGTCTCGCGCCAGTGGGACGTCTTCGCGGCGCAGTTCCGCGACCTGCTCACCGCCCGGGGGCTCTTCGCCTACGCCGCCGCCCTGTTGCTGGTGAAGGTCTGCCACGAGCTCGGCCACGCCTACACCGCCACGCGCCACGGCGTGCGGGTGCCGACCATGGGCGTCAGCTTCCTGGTGATGGTCCCGGTGCTCTACACGGACACCACCGAGGCCTGGCGACTGAAGGACCGCCGGCGGCGGATCCAGATCGACGCGGCGGGCGTGCTGGCGGAGCTGTCGGTCGCGGCGGTCGCGGTGTTCGCTTGGTCGTTCCTGCCCGACGGCTCGATCCGCACCGCCGCCTTCGTCCTGGCGACCACCAGCCTGGCGACCAGCCTGCTGGTCAACGCCAGCCCGTTCATGCGCTTCGACGGCTACTACATCCTGTCGGACCTGCTGGGCGTCCCCAACCTCGCCACCCGCGCCTTCGCGCTGATGCGCTGGCGTCTGCGCGAGACCCTGTTCGCGCTCGGCGAGGCCCCGCCGGAGCCGCTGCCGCCGCTCCTGCGCCGCGCCATGCTGCTCTACGCCGTCGGGACCTTCGCCTACCGCACGACGCTGTACGTCGGCATCGCGCTGTTCGTGTACCACCACTTCTTCAAGGCGCTGGGCGTGGTGCTGTTCGCCGTGGAGGCCTCGGTGTTCCTGGCCCGGCCGGTGGTCTCCGAACTCCGCCAGTGGGGCGCCCGGGCCGGCGCCATCCGCGCCAGCCGGCGCGCGCGGTGGGTCGGGGCGGCGGGCGTCGTGCTGCTGGTGGCCGCCTTCCTGCCGCTCAGCCGCTCCGTCACCCTGCCGGCGCTCCTGACCCCGCTGGGGAACAAGCCGCTGGTCGTGGGCGATCCCGCGCAGGTTCAGCAGCTGCTCGTGAGGAACGGCGACGCGGTCGCGCCCGGCCAGCCGATCCTGATCCTGTCGTCCCCCGACCTGTCCCTCGGCGCCGCCCAATCATCCCTGCGCATCGCCCAGCTTGAGGCCCGGCTCGCCCGCGGCGTGGCCGACCGCTCCGACCTGGCGGACACCACCGTGCTCCAGCGCGACCTGATCGCCGAGCGCGAGACCCTCGACGGCCTCCGGCACCGTCAGCAGGCGCTGACCGTGCGCGCGCCGATCACCGGCCGCGTGCTCGACATCCCCGACGGGCTCGCGGTCGGCTCGTGGACCGACGGCAAGCAGGTGCTCGCGCGCGTGGCCACGCCCGAGTGCTTCGACGTCGAGGCGTACGTCGCCGAGGACCAGGCCTGGCGGCTCCAGCCCAGCGCGGTCGGCCGCTTCGTCCCGGGCTCGGCGACGGACGGCGCCCTGCGCGTGCGTCTCGACGAGATCGGCGCCAGCGTGGTCCGCGACCTCGACCAGCCGCAGTTGGCGACCCCCAACGGCGGCCCGATCGACACGCAGGCCGCCCGCTCGACGACCGGCCCGCTCCATCCGAAGCAGGCGCTGATCGCCCTCCACCTCATCGCGGAGCGCTCCCGCTCCCCCGCCTTCCTCCGCCCCGTGACAGGACACGTGATCCTGCCCGCCAGGGGTGAGAGCGTCGCCGCCGCCTTCGCGCGGACGGTGCTGAGGACGCTCGTCAGGGAGAGCTCCCTCCAGGGATGATCAATCGTCGGCGCCGACGGGCGCTATGGCTCGCCGCCGTTGCGGGCGTCGTGACCTCCCGTGGGACCGCTTGCGGCGGGGTCCACACCGCTCCGCTCCGGTGACGACGAGGCGGATCGGCCGCCGCGCTCACGTCCCATCCAGGCCGACTGCATCCCGCCGCCGAGCTTGCGCAGGCCGTCCACCGCGATGGCGTCGAGCTCGGCCAAGGTGCGGCCCACGGGTGACTCGGGGCCGACCACCTCGTTCAAACGGCGGCCGAGCACGGCCATCTCCTCCTGCAGCCTGCGCCCGGTCTCGCCCGTGACGCCGCCCTGCGGCTCCGCCGCTTCGCCCAGCAGGCGGCGCGCACCGAGCGCCAAGTAGCCCGAGCGCGTCATCGACCGGGCCTCGGCGTCCTGGTCGATCCGCTTCAGCAGACGCTCGCCCAGGGAGATGGTGAGGCGGACGGGCGTGTCGTCGACCGACACGTCGACCAGGAGCACCGAGCCGCCCGCCGGGGCGGCCACCTGCGCCAGCGCCGTGGGCTCCGGCCAGGATTGCTCCTCCCGCTCGCGCCGCTGCAGCTCTAACGTCAGGCGCTCGCGCGCGAGGCGGATCAGGTCGGCCTGCGACACGGCGGTGACCGCCAGCGCCGGCAGATCGACGAACTCGGCCGTCAACGCGCCCTCGGCGGGGGTGACGACGGCGGGAAAGACGACGACGGACATTGGACGGCTCCGATGCGCTGTTACATACAAATGCGTAAAAGCGGGGATCGATCCGCGCCGCGCGGCATTACCATGGTCGGTGCCCCCGAGAGGGCGTGGAGAGGTGACATGACCGACGACAGGATCGAAGGCGCCGTACGCAAGGGCGTCGGGCGCGTGCAGGACGCCGTCGGCGGGCTGACTGGCGACGAGCGCACCCAGGCCGACGGCAAGCTCAACCAGGCCGCCGGCTCGGTGCAGGACCTCGTCGGTCAGGCGCGCGACCGGGCGTCGGACCTGTACGAGGAGGTCGAGAGCTACGCCAAGGAGCAGCCGTTGGCGGCGCTCGCCGTGACCCTCGGGCTCGGCGTCGTGATCGGTCTGGTCCTCAGCGGCGGTCGCAAGACCGTCTACGTCCGCAAGTAAGGAGACATCGTCATGGGCATCATCGCTTGGATCCTGCTCGGCCTCGTGGCCGGCTTCATCGGCAGCAAGCTCGTCAACAAGACGGGCGAAGGCCTGGTCATGGACATCGTGCTGGGCGTCGTCGGCGCCGTGGTCGGGGGTTTCATCTTCAACATGTTCGGGAGCTCCGGCGTGACCGGGCTGAACCTCTACAGCCTGGTGGTCGCCGTCATTGGCGCGATCGTCGTGCTCTTGATCTACCACGCCGTGGTCCGTCGGCGCGTCTGAACCCCGGGGTGCGGAGGGTCGTGGACCGTCCGCACCCAAAGTGGCTCCGCCGCAGCATGGCGGAGCCGGCGGATGGCGCTGGGCGCAGCAGCCGGTTCAATGCTTCGCCGTGGTGGAGGGCGTAGCGCCATAGGGTGCACGTCGACGGGGTGCGATCCTAAACCGCGCGCCTGATGCTAAGGTCCGCGAGCGATCTCGCGAAAGGAAGCAGACCTGCGATGGGCCACAGGATCCTCGTTCTCTACGGGTCCTACCGCCGCGACAGACTGGGCATCCGCCTGGCCGGCCATCTCGTGACCGCCCTGGCCGCTCGCGGCCACGACGCCGAGCTCGTCGACGCCAAGGCGCTGGACCTGCCGATGCTGGACCGCATGTTCAAGGAGCATGCCCCGGGAGAGGCCCCGCCTGTCATGCAGGAGCTCGCCGAGAGGATCGCAGCGGCCGATGCGTTCGTCTTCGTGACGGGCGAGTACAACTGGGGTGTGCAGCCCGGGCTCAAGAACCTGACGGACCACTTCCTGGAGGAGTGGTTCTTCCGGCCAGCCGCCATCGTCAGCTACTCGGCCGGCCGGTTCTCGGGAGTGCGGTCGGGTGTCTCCTGGCATGGCATCCTGTCCGAGATGGGGATGGTCGTGATCAGCAGCACGATCGCAGTGGGCGAGATCGGGCAAGCTCTCGACCCCGACGGCGTCCCGACGGGCCCGGGCGGGGAGGCCCTGGTGCGCGCGTTCCCCCGCTTCGCCGCCGACCTCGAGTGGTGGACCGAGGCGTCCAAGGCGCAGCACGCACGCCGCACGCCGCCTTACTGACTCGGGCCTCATCTTCGCCGCCCGAACCTCAGTCGGGCGCGGCTTCGACCATCGTGGTGACCTTGGCGGCGAGCTCCTGGAGCGTGAAGGGCTTGGTGAGCAGCTCCATGCCGCGATCGAGGTGGCCGTTGCCGACGGCGGCGTTCTCCGCGTACCCGGTGATGAACAGCACCTTCAGGTCCGCCCGCATCTGGCGCGCCGCGTCCGCCACCTGCCGCCCGTTCAGGCCGCCGGGAAGGCCGACATCGGTGATCAGGAGGTCGACCGGCGCGCCCGACTGCAGCACCTTGAGGCCCGACGCGCCGTCCGACGTCTCGATGCACGCGTGGCCCTGCTGCTCCAGGACTTCGGCCACGAGCATGCGCACGGTGGGTTCGTCGTCCACCACCAGCACCGTCCGACCTTCGCGAGGACGTGTCCGGACCGGCGCGCGCGCGGGCTCGACGTCGGACGCCAGCCCGCCGTCGTGGCGGGGCAGGTAGAGGCACATGGTCGTGCCCTGCCCCACCTCGGAGTAGATGCGCACCTGACCTCCCGACTGGCGCACGAAGCCGTAGATCATCGACAGGCCCAGGCCCGTGCCCGAGCCGAGCGGCTTGGTGGTGAAGAACGGGTCGAACGCGCGGGCCGCGACCTCGGGCGTCATGCCCGTGCCCGAGTCGGTGACGCACAGGGAGACGTACTGTCCGGGAGGGATGTCGCGCTCCTGCGCCGCCCGGTCGTCCAGCCACTTGTTGGCGGTCTCGATGGTGAGGCGGCCCCCGTCGGGCATGGCGTCCCGCGCGTTGATGCACAGGTTGAGCAACGCGTTGTCGAGCTGGGGGGCGTCGATCAGCGTGGCCCAGAGGCCGCCGGCCTGCACGATCTCCAGCTGGACGCCGACGCCCACCGTGCGCCGGATCAGCTCCTCCATGCCCGCGACCAGCCGGTTGAGGTCGGTCGGCTTCGGATCGAGCGTCTGGCGTCGCGAGAACGCGAGGAGGCGCTGGGTGAGGGCCGCGGCGCGCTTGGCCGCGCCCTGGGCGGCCGCGAGGTAGCGCTGCATGCCGTCGTAGCGCCCCTGGGCGGCGCGGGCCTCCAGCAGCTCCAGGCTGCCGCTGATGCCGGTCAAAAGGTTATTGAAGTCGTGCGCCACGCCTCCGGTGAGCTGGCCGATCGCCTCCATCTTCTGCGCTTGGCGCAGGGCGTCCTCCGCGACGCGCAGGGCCCGCGCCTGATCCCGCTCCTCCGTGACGTCGCGGCCGCCCGCGTAGATGAGGCCGGCGTCGCGGGAGATGTGCCAGGCGATGCAGCGCGCATCGCCGGCCAGGGTGAGGCAGCGGCTCTCGAAGTCGGTGAGATCAGGCCCCACCGCGTCCATGAGCGCCGTCCGGGCGCCCTCCCGATCGTCGGGATGCACGAAATCCAGGAAGCTGTGGCCGACCACCTGTTCGGGCGCATGGCCCAGCGTCCGCGTCCAGGACGGACTGACGGAGCGGAACACGCCGTCCTCGCCGAACACCACGAGGAGGTCGCGGGCGTTGGCCCAGGTCAGGTCGGCCCGCCGGCGTTCGGACTCCAGCGCATCGGCCCGGCTCAGGGCCGCGCCGATCTGCCCGGCCAGGAGCTCGGCCCAGGGCTCGAACTCCGAATCGTTGGGACGATAGCGGTTGCGCCCGAGGACGAGCGCGCCGACGGGATCTCCGCCGACGGCGCCCGGCACGGGTACGATCGAGGCTTCCAGAGGAGACCGGGGCCAGGGCCCCGACGGCGCCTGCGCATCGGGAACGGCGACGCGGATCGGCCCGCCCCGCGCGCGGTCGAGCGGCCAGGCATGGTCGAGCAGCGCCGCCGCATCCGGCGTGGACGCCCGCCCGCTCCAGCCGCCGCCAAGCGCTCGGCGGAACAGGAGGCTGAACGGCGCGTCCTCGCGGTCGGCGGCGAGCGCCGCCAGGGCGCCGTCCTCGATGGCCGACGCGTCCTGGGCGCTCGCCAGCGCATCGGCCAGCGTGCGAAGCGACCCGAGGCGCCGCTCGCTCACGACGCGCTCCGTCTCCTCGGTGACGACGCACATCAGGCCTTGGATCGCGTTGTCGGCGCGGAGCGGGCTGTACGAGAAGGTGTGATACGTCTCCTCGGGGTAGCCGTTGCGCTCCAGGAAGAGCAGCAGCGCCCTGTTCCAGGTGGCGCGGCCCTCCTGCATCACCGCCGTGACCTGGGGCTCGACGTCCGCGTAGACCTCGCGCCAGACCTCCCGGAGCGGCCGGCCGAGGGCGTGCGGGTGCTTGGCGCCCAACGTCGGGATGTACGCGTCGTTGTAGAAGAACAGCAGGTCGGGACCCCAGCCCAGCCACATGTCGAAGCGGGAGGCCAGCATCATCTGCAGGGGCGCCTTCAGCCCCTCCGGCCAGGCGTCCGGCGGTCCCAGGGAGGTCGCCGCCCAATCGAAAGCGCGCATCCGGCGCGCCATCCGGCTTTCGCCGGGGAAGAGCTGCGCGAGCTCCGAGGCTTCAGGCGGTTGCGGCGAGGGTCGCATCGCGGGGGCGCCATCCATGTGTGGTCCGTACACCCGCCCCCGCCCGTTTCGCCAGCCGACGGCGCACGTACGGACGGGCCCGAACTCCTCCCAGGCGCGCTCCGGCCGACCGTACGGAAGCGGGAGGCCGGCCCGGGGCCGACCTCCCGAAGCGTCGCGTCAAGCCGCCACTAGGTCGTAGCGGTCCGCGTTCATCACCTTGGTCCAGGCGGCGACGAAGTCGCGGACGAAGGTCTCTCCCGCGTCGGCGCTCGCATACACCTCGGAGACCGCCCGCAGCTGCGAGTTGGAGCCGAACACGAGGTCCGTGCGCGACGCCGTCCACTTCTGCTCGCCCGTGTGGCGATCGGTGCCGGTGAAGACCTCGTCGGCGCGGTCGTCGACCTCCTTCCACGACGTGGCCATGTCGAGCAGGTTGACGAAGAAGTCGTTGGTCAGCTGGCCGGGGCGCTTGGTGAACACGCCGTGCTCGGCCGCCTTGGGGTGATTGGCTCCGATCACGCGCAGGCCGGCCACCAGCACGGCCATCTCCGGCGTGGAGAGCCGCAACAGCTGCGCCTTGTCGACCAAGAGCTCCTCGGTCGGCACGCGGAAGCGCACCTGCAGGTAGTTGCGGAAGCCGTCGGCCTTGGGCTCGAGCACTTCGAAGCCCTCCGCGTCCGTCTGCTCGACGGAGGCGTCGGTGCGGCCGGGAGCGAAGGGGACCTCCACCGTCGAGCCGGCCGCCTTGGCCGCCGCCTCGATGCCGACGGAGCCGCCCAGCACGATCAGGTCGGCGAGCGACACCTTCTTGCCGCCGGCGGCCGAACCGTCGAACTCGGCCTTGATCCGCTCGTAGGCGGCCAGCACACGGCCGAGCTGCTCGGGCTGGTTGACGTCCCAGTCCTTCTGCGGGGCGAGCCGGATCCGCGCGCCGTTCGCGCCGCCCCGGTGGTCCGAACCGCGGTAGGTCGAGGCCGAGGCCCAGGCCGTGGACACGAGCTCGGCGGTCGAGAGACCCGCCTGCGAGATCCTCTCCTTCAGCGCCGTCACGTCGGCGGCGTCGATCGAGGCGTAGTCGGCCTTGGGGATCGGGTCCTGCCAGATCAGGTCCTCGGCCGGCACCTCGGGCCCGAGGTAGCGCGCCTTCGGCCCCATGTCGCGGTGGCACAGCTTGAACCAGGCGCGGGCCCACGCGTCGCCGAAGTAGGCCGGGTCCTTGCGGAACCGTTCCATGACCTCGCGGTACTTGGGGTCGACCTTCATGGCCATGTCGGCGGTCGACATCATGGTCGGCACGCGCTTGGAGGCGTCGTGCGCGGCCGGGGCCAGCGTCTCGGGCGGCGAGCCCACCGGCCGCCACTGCTTGGCGCCGGCGGGGCTGCGGACGAGCTCGTACTCGTGGTCCAGCAGCATGTCGAAGTAGGTCATGTCCCAGGTGACGGGCGTGGGCGTCCAGGCGCCCTCCAGGCCGCTGGTGATGGTGTGGTCGCCCATCCCGCTCTCGTGCGTGGACAGCCAGCCCAGGCCCTGCGCGGCGATGTCGCCGGCCTCGGGCTCGGCGCCTACGTGCGAGGTCTCGCCCGCGCCGTGCGCCTTGCCGAAGGTGTGGCCGCCGGCCACCAGGGCGACGGTCTCCTCGTCGTTCATGCCCATGCGGCCGAAGGTCTCGCGGATGTCGCGGCCGCTGCCCTTGGCGTCCGGCACGCCGCCCGGGCCCTCCGGGTTCACGTAGATCAGGCCGTGCTGGATGGCGGCGAGCGGGTTCTCCAGCGCGCGGCCCGACTCCTCGTCGATGCGCGTCTGGCCGAGCCACTCCTCTTCCGTGCCCCAGTAGATGTCCTTCGGGGGCTCGTAGACGTCGGCGCGGCCGCCGCCGAAGCCGAACACCGGGCCGCCCATGCTCTCGATGGCCACGTTGCCGGCCAGGATCATCAGGTCGGCCCAGCTCAGCTTCTTGCCGTACTTCTGCTTGACCGGCCACAGGAGGCGGCGCGCCTTGTCGAGGTTGCCGTTGTCCGGCCAGCTGTTCAGCGGGGCGAAGCGCTGCGCGCCGGTGGAGGCGCCGCCGCGGCCGTCGCCGGTGCGGTAGCTGCCGGCGCTGTGCCAGGCCATGCGGATGAAGAAGGGGCCGTAGTGGCCGTAGTCGGCCGGCCACCAGGGCTGGCTGTCGGTCATGAGCGCGGTGAGGTCGCGCTTCAGCCCGGCGTAGTCGATGCTCTTGAACGCCTCGGCGTAGTCGAAGTCCGGGCCGTGCGGGTCGGGGCTGACGCCGCCCTGGCTCAGGATGTCGAGCGAGAGCTGGTTGGGCCACCAGTCGCGGCTGGTGCGGCCGAGAAGCGTGCGCAGCGCCTCGCTCTCGACCGGGCGACCGGCGTCGTCGCCCTGCGTGATCGCGTTCATGTTGATCTCCTTCGCGCGGACCGGGTCGGAGACGGGCGCCCGCCCACGGGGGCGCGGCCGGCGTCGCCGTCCTCTCGACATGTCATGGACGGCCACGATAAATCAAGCCAACGGATTATTTCGATTTCGCTGATCGGAGCTTGCGATCACCGCCCTCCCCTCCCTGCGGCAGCTGAGCTACCTGCTGGCGCTGCACGAGCACCAGCACTTCGGGCGCGCGGCGTCGGCCTGCCTGGTGACCCAGTCGACGCTGTCGGTCGGCATCGCCGAGCTGGAGCGGGTGCTCGGGGCGCGCCTGGTCGAGCGCTCGAAGCGCAGCGTGCGCTTCACCGGCGTCGGGGAAGAGGTGGTCGCCCGCGCGCGCACCGTGATCCGGGCGGCGGACGATCTGCGCGAGGCGGCCCAGGGCGCGCGCGAACCGCTCGTCGGCCCGCTGCGCATGGCGGCCATCCCGACGGTCGCGCCCTTCCTGCTGCCGCGCATCGTCACGGCGGCCGCGGCGGAGTGGCCGCGCCTGCGCCTGTTCGTGCGCGAGATGCTCACCGGCGCGGCCTGCGAGGCGCTGCAGCGTGGCGCGGTGGACTGCGTGCTGCTGGCGCTTCCGGCCGACTGCGGCGACGTGGAGGTCTGCGAGATCATGGCGGACGAGCTGCTGATCGTTCGGCGCGCCGACGACGACGCCCCCCAGGAGGCGGAGGCCTCGCCGGAGATCGACCCGTCGCAGCTGCTGCTGCTCGACGAGGGCCACTGCCTCCGCGATCAGGCCCTGGCCGCGTGCAAGCTCTCGGGCGCCTCGTCGGAGGCGCGGCTGGTCGCCTCGACGCTTCATACCCTGGTGCGGATGGTGGACGCGGGGCTGGGCGTGACGCTGCTGCCGCGGATGGCGGTCACGGCCGGACTGCTCGACGGCACGGGCGTCGACAGCCGGCCCCTGCGCGGCGCGGGCGCCCAGCGGCGGATCGCGCTGGTCTGGCGCAAGCGCAGCCCCCGCGCCTCGGACCTGCGCCGGCTCGGAGTCACCATCCGCGAAGCCGCGCCCGCCTGACCGAGGCGGCGCTCCCGGCGCTCCCGCCTCAGCCGGTCGGCGTCGTCGGGCCGGCCTCCGCGAGACGGCGGCAGAGGATCGCGGCGGCGAGCCCGGCGTCGGGCACGCAGCGCAGCATGGGCTCGGCGCGCCGCCAACGCCACGGGCGCGCGTGCGGCCACAGCTTGGGATAAAGCACCGCCTGGCCCGGCTTGAGCCGCAGGGAGACGTCGCCGGCGCCGTCCCCGTGCACTCGGGCGCCCACCGCCTCGATGGCGCTGAACGGGATGACCAGCCGCGCCGGCAGCGCCACGCCGTAGCGCAGAGTCAGCGTGCGGGCCTCGATGGAGTAGCGCGTGGTGCGTGCAGTCAGGGCCGCCATCACGGTCAGGCCCGTCAACACGATGGCCGCGGCCGCGAGCAGCCGCAGCTCCCCCGTCCAGGCCTGCGCCGGATCGTGCGAGGCCCAGAGCGCGATGCGCGCGCCGTCGGCCAGCAGCAGGGCGAAGTAGGCCGCCACCCAGCCGACCTTCCAGACGTGCACGACCGCAGACCGCCAATCCGGACGCCCGCTCCAGACGGACGTCTCCAGGTCGGGCGCGGGCTCGGCGGCGACGATGGGTGCGATCGCGTTCATCGGCCGAGCTCCCGCTGCGCCGCACCCGCGCGCCGCTCCCAGGGCGCAAGGCGCGGCGCGGGGCGGCCCTCCTCGCGCGCGTAGAAGGCGGCGCCTGCGTAGAAGGCGTTGACGCGGTCCTCCTCGCGGGCCGTCACCACGTCGGGGCGGGCTGCGCGCGGCGCCCGGGCGAGCATGTCGGCGCGGACCGCGCGGAGCGCCACGCGCGCCTGGATGCGCCGGATGTCGGTGTGGTGGATGGGCAGCAGCACGCGGCCGCCCTCGACAAGCTCCACCTCCAGGTAGCGGACGATCTTCACGCCGCGGTCCATCCACAGGTCCACGACCTCGCCCGCCCGCGCTCCGCGGGCGTCGATCACCGGCAGGCCGCGCGGATCGACGTCGCCTTTCGCCAAGCTCCAGCCTTCCAGGGTGCGGAGCGGGGCCATCTGGGTGACTCCCGATGAGAACCACAGGGGCTCGTCGCGCCGCGTTGCAGCCCAAGCGGCGGGCCCGACCCCGTCGACGAGCGGATCGCCCGTGGGATCGAGCGACGAACCCGGGAAGGGGAAGGCGCGCCGCGCGGCCGGGACCTCGTCGGGCTCCGGATGGGGCGCGGTGACCACCCCGCCCTGGGGAAGCCAGAACAGCTTCGGTTTCGGCATGGGCGGAAAGCCCGCACCGTCGGAGCCGCCCGCGGGATCGACCAGCGGATAGCCCTCGCGCTTGTCCTCCGTGCGCAGGTAGAGGACCAGGCCGAAGAAGAAGACGACGAAGACGATGACCAGCAGCTGGGCCACGTCCAGATCGCCGACGATCGCTCCGGGCATGACGCGCGCCTCCTAGGCTCAGGTCGACGGGATCGGCGGCGCGGCGACGGCGGGAGTCGCCGGGCCCGTCAGTCCGGGGAAGCCGCCGGGCGGCGCGGCGGGGTCGCGGGGCCGCGGCTCGCCATGGTGGCACGTGGCGCAGTCGGCGAGGCCGTCGCCGATCTGCGGGCCTTTCATGCGCGCGGGCAGGCTCGCGCGCAGGGGATGGTTCGGCGGCCAGCGGGTGATCGGGTCCACCTGCGCCAGCCGCAAGAGGAATTGGCGGTTCAGGTCGCGCGTCATCACGATGCCCGCGTAGCCGCTCCAGCGCATCGGCGGGCTCTGGCTCCAGTCGGCGAAGTTGCGCGAGTGATGGCAGTAGCCGCAGTTCAC
>CAXTBN010000062.1:0-15781 GCA_964242895.1 uncultured Caulobacteraceae bacterium
AGGATGCCGTCCTCGATCAGCACGGTGCGCTCGGTGGGCGTGCCCTCGTCGTCGACGGTCAGCGAGCCGCGGCGGCCGGGCTCGGTGCCGTCGTCGATCACGGTCACGCCCGGGGAGGCGACGCGCTCGCCCATCCGGCCGGAGAAGGCGCTGAGGCCCTTTCGATTGAAGTCGCCCTCGAGCCCGTGGCCGACGGCCTCGTGGAGGAGCACGCCGTTCCACCCCGGTCCGAGCACCACGTCCATCTCGCCGGCGGGGCAGTCGCGCGCGTCGAGGTTCACCAGGGCCTGGCGCAGCGCCTCGTCCACCTGGCCACGCCAGCTGTCCGCGCCGACCCAGGCGTGGAAGCCCGCGCGGCCTCCCGCGCCCGAGGAGCCCGACTCGCGCCGGTCGCCGTCCTCCACGGTCACGCTGACGTTCAGGCGCACCAGCGGGCGCACGTCGCGCACCAGCCGGCCGTCGGCGCGCAGGATCTCCACGGTGCGCCGCTCGCCGGCGACGGAGGCGGACACCTGGACCACTCGCGGGTCGCGCGCCCGCGCCCAGGCGTCGATCTCCTGCAGCAGCTCCGCCTTCTCGCCGAAGGTGGGCGACAGCAGCGGGTCCTCGTCGCCGTAGAGGCGGCGGTTGGTGCCGCGCGGCCCGTCCACCGCGCCGGTCGAGGCGTGGCCGCGCTTGGCCAGCGAGGCGCTCTCCGCCGCGCGCTGGAGGGCGGCGGTGGAGATCTCGGAGGCGTGCGCGTAGCCGACCGCCTCGCCCGCCACCACGCGCAGGCCGAAGCCCTCGCCGGCGTCGTAGGCGGCCGACTTCAGCCGGCCGTCGTCGAACACCAGCATCTCGCTCTCGGTGCGCTCCAGGAACAGCTCGCCGTCGTCGGCCCCGGTGAGCGCGCCCTGCAGCACGGCGAGCGCCTCCTCGGGCGTGGTCTCGGCGCTCTGCAGGAGGGAGGGGACGGGGACGGGCGCGTTCATGGCCGCCTAGATCGCAACGGCTCCGGCGCAGGGCAAGGCGGCGCTCGCCGCAGGCCTGCGAATCGGTCGACGTGGGGTCGCGGCGGGAGGCGGTCGGTGCGCCAGATCTACAGCCAGGTCGGGCTGGTCGTCATGCTGGCCGTCTGCGGCGCGGCCCTGCGCTGGGGCGGACGTCCGGAGCGGCGCGCGGCCGTGCTGATCGGCGTGGCGTGGATCGCCCTGCTGGCGGCGCAGCGCGTGCTGGGTCAGGTCGCCCCCGTGGCGACGCTCCTGGCCATGGACGCCGCCGTGTTCGTCCTGCTGCTGCTGATCAACTGGACCGATCGCGAGGAGTGGCTGGTCTACGGCCTCGCGTGCCAGGGCGTGGCGCTCGGCGTCCACGTCATCCGCCTGCTCTCCCCGGCCATGTCCAAGTGGACCTACCTGACGGCGCTGGCGGTCTCCAGCTACGGCCTGCTGCTGTGCCTGGCGTGGGGGACGTGGAACGCGCGGCGGTCGCGACGCCTGGGTTTGTCTTCCTAGGCGACGCCGTTTATTCCTGCGGCTCGTCGCCGCAGCCGCGGCGATTCGGCGGGAGGCGGTCCATGCTGACGCACGCGCAGGTCTGGGGCGGGATCGACGCCCTGGCGCGCCGCTTCGACGTGAGCGCCTCGGCGCTCGCGAAGCTGGCGGGGCTCGACCCGACGAGCTTCAACCGCTCCAAGCGGGCCTCGTCGGACACCCCGTCCCGGCCGCGCTGGCCCTCGACGGAGAGCCTCGCCAAGGTGCTGGCCGCCACGGGCGTGGGCCTGGCCGAGTTCGGCGACTTGGCGGACGGGCGGGCGGCGGCGGCGCCCCGCTCCGCCGTGCCGCTGCTCGGCTTCGCGCAGGCCGGGCGGGACGGCTTCTTCGACGACGCCGGCTTCCCCGTGGGCGAGGGCTGGGACGAGGTGGAGGCGCCCGGCGCGGGGGAGGGGACCTATGCGCTGGAGATCGCCGGCGACTCCATGGCGCCGCTCTACCGCGAGGGCGACCGGGTCATCGTGCGCCCGCTCGCCGAGCCGCCCCGCCGCGGCGACCGCGTGGTGGTCAAGACGACGGGCGGCGAGGTCATGGCGAAGGAGGTGGCGCGCGTCACGGCCCGTCGCCTCACCCTGCGGTCGGTGAACCCGGCGCACGGCGACCGGACGCTGGACTGGACGGAGGTGGCCTGGGTCGCCCGCGTCCTGTGGGCCAGCCAGTAGCGCTCAGCGGTGGGCGGCGCGCCGGAGCGCCCGGCCCTCGTCCGGGGTGATGGCCTGGAAGTCCTGTACGATCAGCCCTTCGCGGCCCCCGCCGGGGTGGTCCAGGACAGAGAGCTGGAAGTCCAACGGCGAGCAGAGGCTCGAAGGGCCGTAGATCTTGTTGATCAGGATGGGGTGCGGAGCCAGCAGCATGCTGCTGGGGGTGACGGTGAGCTTCCACCAGCGGCTGATCGAGCGCACCAAGATGGTGTGGTCGTCGACGGGCACGTACTCGGTGTCCGTGCCGTTGCTGAGAAGGATGCACGCCGGCCGGCTCGGCTTGGACGCGGCGGGCGGCGCGGACGGCTGAACGATCGCCGCGAGCAGGACGGCCAGGAGCGGACCGGCGACGCTCATCGACGCAGCACCGACGCCTTGGGCATGCCGTGTCGGAGGCGCTCCGCCTCCTCGCGCGACAGGGGCGTGATGGACTGCACGATCAGCCCCGTGCGCCCGACACCGGGGCCTGCGGCGAACAACTGGATGTCCAGCGGCGAGCACACGATGCCCGATCCGCGCACGATGAGGTTGGTGGAGGGCACCGCCAGCGCCGGGTTCGGCTCGGTGGTGATGCGGTAGGCGTGGATGCCGGCCGAAACCAGGATCGTATGGTCGCTGACGGGATAGTAGGCCGTGTCGCTCCCGCCCTGGCCGAGGTTGTAGCAGGTGGCGCGGGGCGCGCCGGGGGTCGCGAGGGCGGCGGCGAGCAGAAGGGCGGGGATCATCGGCTGGGCTCCGAGACGGCGTCTCTGTCCTTCAAACCGTTCTCGACGCCTTCCGGTTCAAGCGCGCCCAAATCCTCGCCCGCGAGCACCCGCCCGATCAGCGCCTTGGTGCGGTCGAGCCCGAAAATCGCGGCGAAGGAGCCGAAGCGCGGCCCCTGCGGCTGCCCCAGCAGCGTCTCGTAAAGCGCGCCGAACCACAGGCGCAGCGGCTCGAAGCCGGCCGCCTTGCCCGCCTCATACACCTCCGCCTGGATCGCCTCGCCGTCGGCGTCGGCCGACAGCGCCTCAAGCCGCGCCTTGAGGTCGGCGAGGGCCGCACGCTCGCGGTCGTCGGGGGCGCGGAAGCGCTTGGTCGGCCGGACGTAGTCCTCGTAAAACGCGATCGCCCGCGCCACGAAGCTGGCGAGCAGCGGCTCGCTCTGCGGCGTCGCGTCCGGCTTGTAGCGGCGGATGAAGCCCCACAGCACCTCCTCCGAGCCGGCGTCGGCGGCCGAGACCACGTTCAGCAGCAGGGAGAAGCTCACCGGCGAGCCGTGCTCAGGCGGCGCGCCGCCGTGGACGGACCACACCGGATTGTCGAGCCGCTTCGCCTCCTCCTGGCCGGGATAGGCGTCGAGCTGCTGGAGGTACTCGTCGGCCGCCTTGGGGATCACGTCGAAGCTGAGCTTCTTGGCGCTCCTGGGCGACTGGAACATGTAGTAGGCGAGGCTCTCCGGCGGGCCGTAGCGCAGCCACTGCTCCATGGTCAGCCCGTTGTTCTTGGACTTGGAGATCTTGGCGCCCTCGCCGTCGAGGAACATCTCGTAGTTGAACCCCTCCGGCGGCGTGCCGCCCAGGATGCGGCACACCTTGTTCGAGACCTTGACCGAGTCGATCAGGTCCTTGCCGCTCATCTCGTAGTCGATGTCCAGCGCCGTCCAGCGCATGGCCCAGTCGGGCTTCCACTGCAGCTTCACGTCGCCGCCGGTGACGGGGACTTCCGTCCGCGTCCCGTCCTCGTCGGCGAACACGATCGTGCCCGCCTCCGCGTTGCGCTCCAGCGTCGGGACCTGCAGCACGTGGCCCGTCTTGGGGCTGATCGGCAGGAAGGGCGAGTAGGTGGCGCGGCGGTCGGGGCCGAGCGTCGGCAGCATCACCGCCTGGATCTCGTCGAACCGCTCCAGCGCCGTGCGCAGCGTCGCGTCGAACACGCCGGACCGGTAGGCCTCGGTGGAGGAGCGGAAGTCGTAGTCGAAGCCGAAGCCGTCGAGGAAGCGGCGCAGGCGCGCGTTGTTGTAGGCGCCGAACGAGCTCTCCTGCTCGAACGGATCGCGCACCTGCGTCAGCGGCTTGTCGAGGTCTTCCGCCAGCCAGTCCTGGTGCGGCAGGCCGGGCGGCGCCTTGCGCAGTCCGTCCATGTCGTCGCTGAAGCAGATCAGCGCGGTCGGGACTGCATCCTCCGTCAGCGCGCGGAAGGCGGAGCGGACCATGGTGGTGCGCGCCACCTCGCCGAAGGTGCCCACGTGCGGCAGGCCGCTGGGGCCGTAGCCCGTCTCCAGCACCACCGGCCGGCCCGCGATCTCGGGGTGGTCGGCGACCGCCCCGGCCGTCTCGTCCGCCGCGATGCGCTGGAGCGCGTCCGCCGCGGCCGCCTTGTCCAGCCGCTTGGCCGCCACGTGCTTCAGCAGCGCCCGCGCCTGCTCGAAGGGCCACGCGCGGGCGTCTCGGGCGGCGGTCGACAGGCCGGCGAGGGAGGTGAGGGCGGACATGAGAGCGGTCTACGAGGCTTGCCCACCTCCGTTCAATCACCCGCCCGTCCCGGCCATCGCCCGGATGGGCGGAGGTGGCGGGCGTCCCGCTTCGCGCTTATCTCCCCGCCATGCAGACGAAGAACCCGTTCATGGAGGAGATGGCCAAGCTCTCCGAGCAGGCCATGGGCCTCGCCAACGCCGCCGGCGAGGAGGCGCGCACCCTGTTCCGCACGGGCGGCGAGCGCATGGCGGTGGAGCTCGACCTCGTGCGCCGCGACGAGCTGGAGGCGGTCAAGGCCGTGCTCCAGGCGGAGATCGCCGCGCTCCGCACGGAGCTGGCGCAGCTGCGTGCGTCCGCTTCCGCCGCGACCTCCTCCGGGGCGATGGGCGGCGAGGCGGTTCCCCCGCTGAGCGACGCCGGTTGAGCCGACTCTCCCGAACCCGTAACCATGCACGTACGGCCCTGACTCGCCCGCGCCCCTCGCGCGGTCGCCCGGCCGGTGGGACCATCTGATGGACACGCCCGCCACCGACGAGCTCGAGCTCGGCCTCGATCCGCTGGACGTCGTCGAGCACGTGCTCAACGCCGAGAACCTGGACTTCGACCGCACCGACGACGGCGACCTCGCCTTCGCCATCACCGGCGACTGGAAGGACTACGAGCTGTGGTTCGCCTGGCGGCCGGAGGCGGACTGCCTGCAGCTGTGCCTGTCGCTCGACATGCGCGCGGCCAAGACGAAGCGCACCGCGGCCCACCACCTGATCAGCCTGATCAACCAGCGCGTCTGGCTCGGCCACTTCGAGGTGTGGACCGAGGACGGCGAGGTGATCTATCGCCACGCCATGAGCCTGCCCGTCGGCGACAAACCCACCCTGGCGCAGGCCGCCAGCATGATCGACAGCGCCGTGGAGGCCGCGGACCGTTTCCATCCCGCGTTCGACTTCCTGCTCAAGGGCGGCAAGTCGCCGGAGGAGGCCATGGCCGCCTGCATGTTCGAGACGGTCGGCTCCGCCTGAGCGTCGCCGACGGCGGCGGGGGCGTCGGCCGTTGCGGCGGCCGCATCGCGCGTCCAGGGGTGCGTCGTCCATGACCGCGCCGGCCGCCCGTTCCCGCTGCGCTTCCTGGCTGGCGATGCTGGCCGTGGTGCTGCTCGCCTGGGCGGGCGTCCGCTCCACGGTCATGCAGGCGCAGATGGTCGAGCCCGGGGCGTCCTGCGCCGACATGCCGGGCATGCGGTCAGGCGTCGCCCCGGCGCGGCCCGGCAAATCGGCGCCGGCCAGGCCCGCGCGATGCGAGTACTGCGCGGCGGCCGCCCATGCGCCGCTCGGGACCGCGATCGTGCGCCTCGATCCGCCGGTCGCGACGGCGGTGTTCGCCCGCTACGAGGCTCCCGCCTCCCTGGGCCCGCGCGGCCCTCCCCACCGCTCGCCGACCGCCCGCGGACCGCCCGCTCTCCTCTCCGCCTGACCCCGCCCGCCCGGAGCGTCGCTCCGCGCGTCCCGTCGGTCCGCGCCCGCGCCGTCGCGCGTGCGCCGGAGAGCCTTCGTGTTCCGATCCCTCATGGCCGGCGCCTGCGCGCCCGCCTTGCTCGCGGCGCTCGCGGCCGCTCCGGCGCGCGCTGAGGACCCGCCCGCCTCGGCCGAGACCGTGGTCGTCACGGGCCGCGGTGCGCCGCCGCGCCTCGACCAGGTCCCGACCACCGCGGCCTCCGTCACCGCGGAAGCGGTGCGCGACACCGTCAACGCCGTCACGGTGGAGGACGAACTCAAGTACCTGCCGTCTCTCTTCGTCCGCCAGCGCGACTTCGGCGACGACCAGGACCCGATCGCCACGCGCACCTCCGGGGTCGGCTCCTCCGCCCGCTCGCTGATCTACGCCGACGGGGTGCTGCTCTCGGCGCTGATCGGCAACAACAACACCTCGGCCTCGCCGCACTGGCAGCTGGTGGCGCCCGACGCGGTGGAGCGCATCGACGTGCTCTACGGCCCGTTCTCCGCCGCCTACCCGGGCAACAGCATCGGCGCGGTGGTGGAGATCACCACCAAGACGCCCACGCGGCTGGAGGCGGCGCTGGAGGTGCAGGGCGCGGTGCAGACGTTCCGGGAGTACGGCGACGACATCTCGCCGGGCGCGGCGCGCATCTCCGCCAGCCTCGGCGACCGGATCGGCGCCTTCACCTTCCGCACCACCTACAACCACCTGGACTCGGACAACCAGCCGCTGACCTACGCCACGGTCACCATCCCGACCGCGATCTCCGCGGCGGGAACGCCGGCGACCGGCTACGTCCTCGACGCGAACCGCACGCGCGCGCCCGTCGACGTGATCGGCTCCACGGCCATCCCGCATCACAGCATCGACGACCTGACGACGCGCCTCACCTACGACCTCACCCCCGCGCTGACGGCCGCCTACACGCTGGGCGTGTTCCGCAACGACGAGGACGACACGGACGACACCTACCTGCAGGACGCCGCGGGGAACCCGGTCTACGCGGGCGTGGTGAACCTGGGCGGGCGCACGGCGACGCTGGCGAACACCGTCTTCTCCAGCGGCGTCGCGCACCTGGAGGAGATCCAGCTCGCCCAGGGGCTGTCGCTGACCTCGCACACGGGGGGCGTGCTCGACTTCGACGTGACGGGCACGAGCTTCGACACGCTGAAGAGCCGCCAGCGCATCCCGTCGGGCGCCCTGCCGGGCGCGATCGACGGCGGGCCGGGCTCCACCACCTCGCTGGACGGCACGGGCTGGTGGACGCTGGACGGGAAGCTGACGTGGCGGCCGTTCGGCGCGGACGGGGCGCACGTGGTCACCGCGGGCGCGCACGCCGACCGGTTCAAATTGAACAATCCCCGCTACGCCCTGAGCGACTGGACCGACGGTTCCGCCGGTGCGACCCAGACCTTCAGCCGCGGCGTCACCGAGACGGAGGCGGGCTGGCTGCAGGACCGCTGGACGATCCTGCCGACGCTGGTCGCCACCGTCGGCGGGCGCCTGGAGCACTGGGAAGCGTCGGACGGGCTGAACTTCAGCCTCTCGCCGGCCCTGAACCAACCACAGCCGCAGATCAGCGCGACGCGGTTCTCCCCCAAGGGCGTGCTGGCGTGGACTCCGCTGGCCGGCTTCACGGTCAAGGCGTCAATCGGCGTCGCGAACCGGTTCCCGACCGTGCAGGAACTCTACCAGTCGGTGACGGCGGGCTCGATCCTGGCCGTGCCCAACCCGAACCTGAAGCCCGAGCACGCCCTCTCGTCGGAGCTCCAGGGCGCTTACGCGTGGCGCTCGGGCCGCGTGCAGCTCTCCCTGTTCAGCGAGGACGTCGACGACGCGCTCATCAGCCAGACGGGGTCGCTGGCCACCGGCCCGAACACCACGACCGCGGCCACCTTCGTGCAGAACGTGGGCCACGACCGCTCGCGTGGTGCGGAACTGGTCGGCGCGCAGGACCTGCCCGGACGCGTGACCCTGTCCGGCTGGCTGACCTACGTCGACAGCCGCATCACCGAGGACGTCGCCTTCCCGCAAGCGGTCGGCAAACAGATTCCGCAGCTGCCGCGCTTGCGGGGCGCGGTGGTGGCGAGCTGGCGACCGACCTCGACCCTCACCGCCACCCTGGCCGGCCGCTACAGCGACCGCAGCTTCGGCGCCGTGGACAACTCGGACACCTACGCGGACACCTACATGGGCTTCGGCGCCTACTTCGTAGCGGACGCCAAGCTGCGCTGGCGGGTGACCCCGCACGTGGAGCTCGACGCCGGCGTGAACAATCTGACCGACCGCAGCTACTTCGAGTATCACCCCTTCCCGGAGCGCACCTGGGTGGTGGGCGCGCGCTGGACGCTGTGACCGGCCCTCGCGCGCGTGACACCGTTCTGCGCAGCGGGGACAAACCGCGATCTATCCCCGCCCCCTCGCGCCGGGCGCACTCTTCACCTGACCCCGCGGCGGGGGGAGGGCGCTTCGGATCCGCGCCTGAAGCGGCCGCGGGGCGGCGATCGTGCGGGCCCCGGATCGCGGAGCGATCCAACGCCGGGGAAATTGGCTGCGGGGTGTGAAAACCGCAGCGCCCGGGAGGCCCGGATGCCTCCCGCCCGCCGGGTCCTGGGGCCGCGAGGTCACCGGGAGCGGCGCAGGGGTCAGAGCCTGCGTCGCGGACGACTGCACCTGGGCGGACAATGCCCGTTGCAAGGACCCCCGAGAAGCGGTCGCGCGGAGCGTCGGCGGGGACGCCGAAACCCACACACTCCACTCCGGTCCCGGGCGCACGCCCGGCGCTCCGCATCCTCCCCCATCCCCCGAGCGGCCCCGCCGCGTCGGGCGCCTCGGCGCGGCCACGGTCGGCGCGGCGCGGCCGCCCCGCGGGCGCGTTGACGCGCTCCGGCGGGAAGCGCAGCTAGGACGACGGTCATGATGGACGCCACACCCCTTCTTCTCGTCGGCGCGGGCCGGCTCGGCGGCGCCCTGGCCGCGGGCTGGCGCAAGGCGGGCGTGCTCGCGGCGTCCGACCTCCTGGTGCGCGATCCCTCGCCCGGCGAGGAGGCGCGGGCCGCGATCGCAGAGGGCGCGGTGCGCGACCCGTCCGACGCGGCGGTCGCTTCCGCGCGCACGGTGCTGTTCGCCGTCAAGCCGCAGGGCTGGACCGCCAAGGCGCGCGAGCTCGCGCCGCGGCTCGCGCCGGACGCGGTGGTCGTGTCCGTGCTGGCGGGCGTGCGCGCGGGAGACCTCGGCGAGGCGTTCGGCGGCCGGCGCGTGGCGCGGGTCATGCCCACCACGGCCGTGGCGATCGCGCAGGGCGTGGCGGGCGTCTACGCCGCCGACCCCGACGCGCGGGCCCGCGCGCACCTGCTGTTCGATCCGATCTCCACCGCGGTCGACGTGACGGAGGAGGGTCTGATGGACGCGGTGGTGGGCGTGTCGGGCTCCGCCCCCGCCTACCTCTACGCCTTCACCGAGGCGCTGGCCGCCGCCGGCGAGAGCCTCGGGCTGGCCGCGGTCGACTCGGCGCGCCTGGCGCGGGCCACGGTGGAGAGCGCGGCGGCGCTGATGGCCGCCTCCGACCTCGGCCCGGCCGAGCTGCGCGCGCAGGTGACCTCGCCGCGGGGCGCGACCGAGGCCGCGCTCGACGTGCTGCTGCAGCCGGGCGCGCTGCCCGCGCTCCTGCGTCACGCCGCCGCCGCCGCGGCGCACCGATCGCGCGAACTGGCGGGCGAGGGCGCAACCCCCGGCGCTTGAGCGCGGTTCACGCGACATGGCCCGCACCCCCAGACGCCCTCTCACCTCCCGATCCGCCGAGGGCGCGGGGGGCGGCTCCGTCATCCGCGGCGCCGCGACGTCCCGGCGTCGCGGCCCGGCCGCCCGGGGCGTGGAGGGCGAACCGGCCATCCCCAACGATCTCGTCGACGTCGAGGCCCCTCCACAGGGCGGGGCCGCGGTGGACGCCAGAGCCTACACCGTCCCGTCCGAGACGGCCGGCGAACCGGCCATCCCCTCCGACCTCGTGGACGTGGAGGCGCCGCCGCAGGGCGGCTCCGCCGTGGACACGGCCGCCTACGCCCGTCCCGGCCGGGGCGGGACGCCGCGCCGGCCGCGCGGCGCCGCGCGCTCGCAGATCGATGCGCAGGCCCCGCCACCCCCGTCCCACGCGGCGGGCGGGCCAGCCTCCGAGCCGATGGCCGCGGACCCGCTCGACGGCGAGGCCGGCGGCGCGCCGCCGCCGGCCGGCCCCGAGCTCGGCGGCGGCGACGCCGGCGAGGCCCGGAGCGATCTGTCCCCCGACGACCTGCTCGGCCACGCGGCCGTGGCGGCGCTGCGGCTGGCGGCCGACCGGCCCTGGACGGAGGTGACGCTGCGCGATGTGGCGCGCGAGGCGCAGGTGCCCTTCGCCGCGCTCTACGCCCGCGCCCCGGGACGTCGCGCGCTGCTGCTGGCGCTCTCCGCGCGGCTCGACCGCGAGGCGCTGGACCGCAGCGCCGACGACTCCGCGCCCGCGCCGCGGGACCGCCTGTTCGAGGCCTTCATGTCGCGGCTTGAGGTCATGGCCCCGCACCGCGACGCCCTCCTGGCCGTGGGTCGCGCGGAAGGCGTGGCGCTCGCGCCGGCGCTGCCGCGCACGGCGCGCGCCCTTGCCGAGGGTGCGGGCGTGGACACCTCGGGCGCGCGGGGGGCGCTGCGCGTGGCCGCGCTCACGGGCGCCTGGGCGCGCACGCTGCAGGTGTGGGGCGACGACGAGGGCGCGCTGAACCGCACCATGGCCGAGATCGACAAGCTGCTGACCCGTGCCGACAAGCGTCTGTCGCGGGTGGGCGCCGGCTTCTAGGGCCGGCCGCATCCCCGCTCCGCATCGGCGGCCGTAGAATGGCCGGATGACAGGTTCGGCTAGCCTCGGACCGGTGGGCGGCCTCCGCGACCTAGCCGGAGCCGAGCACCAGTTCCCGCGCCTCGTCGGCCGTGGCGCCCTCCTGGTGGATCGCACCCCACAGGGCGAAGAACACCAGCGGCCACCACGACCGGCGCTGCGCCGGGTCCGCGAAGGCGCTGCGGACCGCGTCGTCGTCGCATACGGCGCGCACGTGCGGGCGGGCGGCCACGCGCGCTCCGGTCGCCACGGAGTCCGGCGCGATCCAGTCGGCCACGGGGACGGTGAAGCCCTGCTTCCTCGCCCAGGGTTCGGCGGCGGGGCAGGCGCGCTCCAGCCAGCGGCGCAGGATCCACTTGCCCCACCGCCCACGCACCTTCATCCGGTCCGGCAGGCTCCAGGCGAAGGCGGCGACCTCGCGATCGAGGAACGGCGTGCGGCCCTCCAGCCCGTGCGCCATCAGCATGCGGTCGAGCTTCAGCAGCAGGTCGTCGGGCAGCCACGTGGCGATGTCGTCGTGCTGCGCGCGCTGGAGCGGCGTGAGCCCGGCGGGGCGATCGTCCGCGGCGGCCCGACGCCATCGCTCCAGGGCGCCGCGTCCCCCGTTCTTCAGGAAGTGCGCGTCCACCTGCGGCTCGGCGGGGCGGCCGCCCAGCCAGCGGGGACGCAGCGCGCGCCGATAGCGGCCGTAGCCTGCGAACAGCTCGTCGCCGCCCTCGCCGGAGAGCACGACGGTGAGCGCGCCCTTCGCCGCCTCCGCCAGCTTGTAGGTGGGCAGGCAGGCGTAGTCGGTCGTGGGATTGTCCAGCGCCCAGGCCACGTGCGGGACGATGCGGCGGAAGTCCTCCGTCGTGAAGGTCGTCTCGCGCCAGTCCAGCCCCAGGGCGCGGGCGACGCGTTCGGCCCCGCGCCGCTCGTCGGCCGCGCCCGGCTGGTCGAATCCGCAGGTGTAGGCCGTCACGGGCCGGCCGTTCAGCCGCGCCATCAGCGTGGCGATCACGGCCGAGTCGACGCCGCCGGACAGGAACAGCCCGTAGGGCACGTCCGAACGTTGGTGCACGCGCACGCTGTCCTCCAGGACCGCGTCCAGCTCGGCGAGCCACGTCGCCTCGCTCGCCCTTCGCGTGCGGGAGGCGGGCAGGGCCGGTCGGCGCATCGCGGGCGGGGCCTCCCGACCGACTTCGGCGAGCGCCGGTCCGAGCCGGCCGTCGATCCCTGCCGTCCGCGCCCCGGCGATCTGCAGCTCCGCCCCGGGCTGGACCCGCCGCACGAGGGCCAACGCCGCCGGGCTGACGACGTACCCCAGCGCCAGGAGCTCCTCCGCCGCCGTTGGGGATATTTCCGGCGCTCCGATCCCGGCCAACGCCCTCGGCTCGGAGGCGAACGTGCCGGGCCGGCGATCGACGGTGTACAGCGGCTTGATGCCGAACGGGTCGCGCACCAGCCAGGTGCGGCCGTCGCCGCCCACCAGGCAAAAGGCGTACATGCCGCGCAGGCGGCCGAAGGCGCGCTCGCCCTCCTGCGCGTAGATGTGGAGAAGCGGCTCGAAGTCGCTGCCGGTGCTCAGCTTTCCGGCGAGGCCGAACTCCTCGATCAGCTCGACGTAATTGTAGATCTCGCCGTTGCCGATCACGGTCGAGCCGGCGGCGTGGAGCGGTTGCCAGCCGCACTCCAGGTCGATGATCGACAGGCGCGCGTGCGCCAGCGCCGCTCCGCCGACCGCCTCGACGCGCACGCCGTCCGGCCCGCGGTGGGCGAGGGCGGCGATCATGCGGCGCGCCTCCTCCACGCTTTCCGGAGCGTCGGCCAGCGGGCCCAGCACCCCGGCGACGCCGCACATCAGCCCGCCCCCAGCCGCGCGAACAGCTCGCGCCAGCGCGCCAGCACCGCTCGCCGCCCGAAGCCGGCCGCCGCCCGCGCGCGACCCGCCTGCGCCAGCCGTTGCGCGAGCGCGGGCGAGGCCAGCACCCGGCGCACGGCGTCGGCGAGGGCGGCGTCGTCCTCCACCGCCACGAGCAGGCCGTCCTCCCCGTCCGCGACGAGGGTGCGCGGGCCCTGCGCGGCCGCGGCCACGACGGGGGAGCCGTGCGCCCAGGCCTGGATCACCGTGTTGCCCAAGGGTTCGTACCGCGACGGGAACACGGTCACGTCGGCGGCGCGATACAGGGCGGAGGCGTCCGGCCGCCAGCCGAGGAAACGCACCCTCGACCCGACCCCGAGCGTCCCGGCCTGCGTCTTCAGCTCACCCTCGAGCGGGCCGGAGCCGGCGATCCAGAGCCACGCGTCGGGCAGTCGGGCGAGGGCGCGCAGCAGCACGTCCAGCCCCTTGGCCGGATGCAGCCGGCTCATGGCCAGCAGCAGGGGCGCGTCCTCCGGCGTGTCGAGAGCGGCCCGCGGCGCCGCGGGCGCGTCGGGGCCCGGCTCGGCGAAGTTGGGGATGACGCTGAGCCGGTCGGCGGGCCAGCCCTCGCGGCTCAACCAGTCGCCGATGTCGGCCGTATTGGCGACCAGATGATCGAAGCCGCGGTAGTACTTCAGGTCGTAGTACCCTCCCAGACGGCCCACGCGCGGCCGACCGGCCGGCGTGAAACGGGCTGCGCGATTCATCCAGGCGACCGCCACCCGCGCCTCTTCCTCGCGGGCGAAGCGCTGCAGCCGGGGACGGGTGCGCACGTCGAGGGGGCCGCCGAATGGTGCGAGCGCGTAGGGCACGCCGGCGTCTGTCAGGGCCGTCTCTCGATGAGGATGGGCTCGCAGCGCCGCCGACTGGTCGCTCCCTTCGGCTTGGAGCGCGGTGACGAGGTCGAGGAAGTAGGTCTCGGCGCCGCCGTCGCGGGCGGAGCCCAGGATGTGCAGGACGGTCACGGCGGAGGCGACCCCGGGGTGGGGCGGCGGTGGTGGTTGGGGGCGGGATCGAACCGCCGACCTGAGGGTTATGAATCCTCCGCTCTAACCATCTGAGCTACCCAACCGCCGCCGGAGCGGAGGCGGGCCTATAGCCGCTCCGCCCCCGGTCGTTCAAGCGCTCCTCAGCGCTCGCGCGGGGTGCGCGCCGGGGCGAAGCTCTTGGCCTCGCGAACGGCGCAGGCGTCGCCGTCGCGCGTGAGCTGGCGGGCGTAGCCCTCCGCCTTGCGCAAGGCGTCGGCGCGGCGCGGGAAGTGTTCGTGCAGGCGGCGCGGGTGGCGCACGGTCCACCCCTCGCCATGCGGCGCGACGACGACGTCGGTCATGGCCGGCCTCAGCCGCGGGCGGCCAGGGACCGGGAGGGCGTGAGTGCGGCGCGGTAAGCTTCGAAGCAGCGGCGGCCGCACTCCAGCCGCATCAACGCGCCCTCGGCGATCCATCGGCCGAGCGACGGATCCTCGCGGAGCAGGGGCTTGAGCGCCTCCTCGTTCCAGTCGGCGGAGTGCTTGACGTCCAGAACGGCGTGCAGGTCGAAGTACTTGCGCGTCCGCGGCTCGACGCCGAGGCGCTTCAGCCCCTTGGCGACCAGGGCCACCCGGTCGGGCGCGGTCAGCTCGACGACGCCGAGCGCGCCGACAGAGTGCCACGCGTAGCGTCGGGTGGTCGCCAGCGCGGTCATGGTGTTGGCCAGCGCCAAAGCTTCCCACGCCGTCGCGTCTATGGAGGGATGCAGGCCCAGGTCGGCGGTGGTCTGGTCGAGCAGCACGCCGTGCACGCCGCCCAGGTTGCCGCGGCCCATCTCGTCCCAGTAGTTGCGCGCGAGTTCCAGCTTGGCGAGCGCCGGCAGCTTCACCTGGGTGTAGGCGACGAGATCGTCGAAGCCGGCCTCGCCCGCAGCCTCCTGCGTCAGGAACCAGGACAGCTCCTCACGCGTGGCTTCCTCGGCCAGGAACGGGAACAGCGGATCGTGCTGGCCGGGCCCGTCCTGCTGCAGGGCTTCGAACCAGGCGACGAAGCCGTCGGCGTCGGTCGGAGCCGCCGCCGCACGATCGGCCACGTCGGCGCGCAGGCTCTCGACCCAGGCTCCTTCTTGCAGGCGCATGGCCTGCTCCTCGGCCAGCTCCTCGCGCCAGTCGGTCGTGGGCGCGGTCGGCGAGAGGCGGCGGTGGTTCCAGTGCGCGAGCCGCACGTGCAGCCCCTGCGGGTCGGCGAGCGCCCGTTGCAAAGCGTCGCCGGCGTGTCGGAGCGGCGTGATCGACATGGGATGAGTAGTCTCTCAGCTGGACGATGATTCTGTAGCGCTTGGCTGCGCCTTAGTTGTCCAACGGAAAGCTGGCGAGGGATGTTCCGGGATTTCTCGCCGAACAAGTTCAGCTTCGCCCGCGAACTAGACTCTTAGCGCGGGCGGGAGAGTGCCTAGGCGGGGACGTAGAGCAGTTCGCACCCACCCTCGACCCGGTGGAGGCCCCCGTAGCGGAGTAGGCCGTCCTCGTTCAGGGCGTCGAGCAGCTCGGAGACGTCGGCCGCACCGGCCACCGCGCCTCGCGCCTGAGTGACCCGCAGCCTCACCTCACCGTTGCGACCCGCCAGTTGCAACAGCGCTCGCCGCCGCCGCGTGACCGCGCTCACTGATCGGGAGTCGTCCCGGGGAAGGCTTACGCGGGCGTCAGATGTACGGGGACTTGCGAGGGCGGTGGCGAGCGGTGACATCGACGGTTCAACCGGCAGCGCTCGCCGGCGGTTCCGTCAGGCCGCCTGGGCCGCCGGAGGCCGGATCACCTGGGCGGAGAAGCGCTCCATCTCCTCCATCTGCGGGCTCATCTGAAGCAGCAG
>CAXTBN010000063.1:0-15750 GCA_964242895.1 uncultured Caulobacteraceae bacterium
GGCCCGCACGTCGAGCGCGCCGCGGAAGATGTAGGGGAAGCCGAGGACGTTGTTGACCTGGTTGGGATAGTCGCTCCGGCCGGTGGCCACGATGGCGTCCTTGCGCACGGCCAGCACCTCTTCCGGCGTGATCTCCGGGTCGGGGTTGGCCATGGCGAAGATGATCGGGCGCGGGGCCATGGTGGCCACCATCTCGGGCGTGAGGGCCCCCTTCACCGACAGGCCGATGAAGACGTCCGCGCCCGCCAGGGCGGCCGCCAGGGAGCGGTGCGGCGTATCGGTGGCGTGCGCCGACTTCCACTGGTTCATGTCCTCGGTGCGGCCCTGGAACAGCACGCCCTTGCGGTCCACGGCGATCACGTTGGACGGCGTGACGCCCATGGCCTTGATGAGCTCCAGCGTGGCGATGCCCGCGGCGCCCGGGCCGTTCAGCACCACCTTCACGTCCTTGAGGTCGCGCCCGGTGACGCGGCAGGCGTTGATTAGGCCGGCGGCGGAGATGATCGCCGTGCCGTGCTGGTCATCATGGAAGACGGGGATGTCGAGCGCCGCTTGGCAGGCCTGCTCGATGATGAAGCACTCGGGGCTCTTGATGTCTTCCAGGTTCACCCCGCCGAAGGTGGCGCCGATGGCGTTGACCACGGTGACGATGACGTCCGGGTCCTTCGAATCGACCTCGATGTCGATCGAGTCCACGTCGGCGAAGCGCTTGAAGAGCACGCTCTTGCCCTCCATCACCGGCTTCGAGGCCAGCGAGCCCAGGTCGCCGAGGCCCAGGATGGCGGTGCCGTTGGAGATCACGGCGACCATGTTGCCCTTGGACGTGTAATCGTAGGCGAGGTCGGGATCCCTCGCGATCGCCAGCACGGGCACGGCGACGCCGGGCGAGTAGGCCAAGCTGAGGTCGCGCTGCGTCGCCATGGGCTTGGTGGCGCGCACGCCGATCTTGCCGGGCGTGGGCTGGCTGTGGAAGGCCAGCGCCTCCTCGTCGGTGAAGGCGCGCTTGGCGTCGTCGGCCATGGCGTGGACGGCTCCCCTGTCGAGCGGCGAGGTCTAGGGCGGCGCGCAGGGAGCGGCAACCGCGGGCCGCAACGAGAAAGGCCCGGCGGGGTGGCCGGGCCTTTCGGAACTCAGAGCGTGGAGGGCGGACGCGGCCCGCCCGGCCCGCCCGCGCGGGGCGGCTTGGGCTTCGGCGGCGGCAACAGGCCTTCGCGCTGCATGCGCTTGCGGGCCAGCTTGCGGGCGCGGCGGATGGCCTCGGCCTTCTGGCGGGCGCGCTTCTCCGACGGCTTCTCGTAGTGGACGTGCCGCTTCATCTCGCGGAACGTGCCCTCACGCTGCATCTTCTTCTTCAGCGCCTTGAGCGCCTGGTCGACGTTGTTGTCGCGGACGAAGATCTGAACCAGGACCAGGTCCTCCTTGACCGAGGCCTCCCGCGGCCTCGGGGACCGGTGCGGGATTGCTTGAACGGGTTTGCGCCCCGCGGACGTGGCGGCCGCCGGGCTTAAGAGCGCGCCTCCTACTCCAAGAGGGTGCGCCTGTCCACGGCCGCCCGCCTCGCTATATGCGGGACATGACCGCCGCCGCCGCCGTTCTCGACCCCGGGCAGGACCCCGTCGCCGCCGCGGAGGACCGCCTGCTGGACGCCGCCCTGCGCCACGCCCCGACGCTAGGCTGGGGCGGGCGGCTGGTGGAGGCGGCCGCGCGCGAGGCGGAGGTGGGCGCGGGCGAGCTGCGCCTGACCCTGCCGCGCGGGGCGGAGGACCTCGCCGCGCTCCTCTGGCGACGCCACGACGCGCAGGCCGCCGCCGAGCTCGCGGGCGTCGACGCCGCGGCGCTGAAGGTGCGCGAGCGCATCCGCACCGCCGTCTCCACGCGCGTCGAGATCGCCGCGGCCGACGGCCAGGCCGAGACGCGCGCCGCCGCCTACCTGGCCCTGCCGACGCACGCGCCGCTGGCCCTGCGCCTCGCGTGGGGTACTGCCGACGCCCTGTGGCGCTGGGCGGGCGACACGGCCACCGACGAGAACCACTACAGCAAGCGCGCCATCCTGGCGGGCGTGCTGCTCTCCACCGCCGCGGTGCGCGCCGCGTCCGGACGCGACGCCGCGGCGCGCCACCTCGACCGGGCGATCGGCGGCGTGATGCGGTTCGAGAAGCTCAAGGCCGGCCTGCCGAGCCCCGGCGCTTTCGCGGAGCGGGCGGCCGCCGCGCTCGGCCGCCTGCGCTACGGCGCGCGCTAGAGCGGCTCCAGCCAGGTGACGTGGCCCATCTTGCGGCCGGGCGCGGCGTCGCGCTTGCCGTAGAGATGGAGGCGCGCGCGCGGGTCAGCGGCGAGCTCGGACCAGCGCTCCACGTCGTCCCCCAGCAGGTTGCGCATGCGGGCGCGGGCGAGCGGCTCGGCGGGGCCGAGGGGCCAGCCGGCGACGGCGCGGACGTGCTGCTCGAACTGGTCCACCTCGCAGCCGTCCAGCGTCCAGTGGCCGGTGTTGTGCACCCGCGGCGCGATCTCGTTGACCAGCAGCCGGCCGTCGGCGAGTTCGAACATCTCCACCGCCAGCACGCCGACGTAGCCGAGGGCGTCGGCGATCACGCGCCCGATCCGGCAGGCCTCCTCCCGCACGGCGGCGGAGGCCTCGGCGGGGGCGACCGTCTCGCGCAGCACGCCGTTCTCGTGGCGGTTCTCGGCGAGGGGATAGGCCGCGAAGGCGCCGTCACGGGCGCGGGCGGCGACCAGGGACACCTCGCGCCGGAAAGCGCAGCGCGCCTCCAAGATGGCGGGCGAACGGCCCACCGCCTCCCACGCGGCCTCCGCCTCGCCCGCGTCGGCGATCCAGCGCTGGCCCTTGCCGTCATATCCCTCGCGGCGGGTCTTCAGGAGCGCGGGAACGCCCAGGCGCTCCAGCGCGGGGGCGATGTCGGCGGGGCCGTCGACCGGGGCGAAAGCGACCGTGGGGCAGCCGTGGGTGTTGAGGAAGGTCTTCTCCTCCCAGCGGTCCTGAGCCACGGCCAGGGCGCGCGCGCAGGGCGCGACGGTCACGCCCTCCGCCTCCAGCGCCGCCACGGCCGCTGCGGAGACGTTCTCGAACTCGAACGTGACTACGTCCGACACCGCCGCCAGGCGGCGCAGGGACTTCGGATCGTCATAGGCGCCGGTGATGACGCGGGAGGCGACGCGGCCGGCGGGGCTGTCATCTTCGCGTCCGAGCACGGCGACGTCGAAGCCCAGGCGCGCGGCGGCCAGGGCCAGCATGCGGCCGAGCTGGCCCCCGCCCAGGACGCCGATCACCGAGCCGGGCGGCAGCGGGCTCACGCGGGGGAGCCTTCCTCCGCTTCGTCCTCGACCGCTTCATCGACGGCGGCGGTCTGGGCGGCGCGGAAAGCGGCGACGCGCTCGGCGAGCGCCGGGTCGGACAGCGCCAGCACCTGCGCGGCGAGCAGGCCCGCGTTGCGCGCCCCCGCCTCGCCGATGGCCAGCGCGCCCACGGGCACGCCGCCCGGCATCTGCACGATGGACAGGAGCGAGTCCAAGCCGCTCAGCGCCTTGGAGCGCACGGGCACGCCCAGAACAGGCAGCTCGGTCATGGACGCCACCATGCCCGGCAGGTGCGCCGCCCCGCCCGCGCCGGCGACGATCACCTTCACCCCCGCCGCGCGCGCGCCCTTGGCGAAGGCGACCATGCGGTCGACGGTGCGGTGGGCGGAGACGACCTTCGCCTCCCAGGACACGCCCAGGGCGTCCAGGGCGTCGGCGGCGTGCTTCATGGTCGGCCAGTCGGAACGCGAGCCCATGACGATGGCGACCGGAGGGGCGACCGGGGGAGCGGCGGGCGGCGCACCGGGGGCGGCGTCGGGCGGCGCGGGCAAGGCTTGGCGCTCCTGCGGGGCGGGCGGGAAGCGCGCGACCCTAGTGAGCGCCGCCCCTCCTGGGAAGCGCGGGGCGCTTGCCGCCGCCCGCGACGCGGTGTGAAGCTCGGCCCATGAGGCCCGACCGCCCCGACGCGCTGGAGCGGGAGAACGCACGCCTGCGCGCGGAGGTGGCGCGGCTGGAGCGGCGGGTGGCCGAGCTGGAGCTCCTGGCCGACCGCGACCCGCTGCTGCCCGTGCTCAACCGCCGCGCCTTCGTACGCGAGCTCGGCCGCGCCCTGGCGCTGGCGCGCCGCTATGGCGACCCGGCCGCCCTGCTCTACCTCGATCTGGACGGGCTCAAGCGGATCAACGACGTGCACGGCCACGCGGCGGGCGACGCCGCGTTGGCGGCGGTGGCGGCCACCTTGGTCGACCAGGTCCGCGAGAGCGACGTGGTGGGCCGGCTGGGCGGCGACGAGTTCGCCGTGCTGCTGGCCCGCGCGCCACCCGGCGAGGCGCAGGGCAAGGCGGCGGCGCTCGCGCAGGCCGTGGCCGACGCGCCGCTGGTGTTCGCGGGAAGCGCGATCCCGCTCTCCGTCTCGATCGGCGTCCGCGCCCTGGAGGCGGACGCCACCGCGGCCGAGCTGCTCGCGCAGGCGGACGCGGCCATGTACCTGGCCAAGGGCGACCGTCGGCGGCCCTGAGCGCCGCGCCTCAGGCGATGATGTCGGGCAGGAGCACGTCCTCCAGGCGGGCCATCTCGTCGCGCAGGCCCAGCTTCTTCTTCTTCAGCCGGGCGATGCGGATCTGATCCGGGTGGCCGACGAACTCGAGCGCGCGGACGGAGGCGTCCAGGTCCTCGTGCTCCACGCGCAGCTGCGCCAAGCGCCGGCGTCCGGCGTCGTCGTCGAGGCCGGCTTCGGCGGCGGCCGGCGGATCGTCGTCGTTCATCGCCCCCGACCGGACCCCGGCGCCTCTCGAACGTGCGCTCCATACCAAGGAGCAGGCGCCCGGGGGAAGCGCCGCGCGGGCGCGGCGTCATCACGCAGCCGTGAGGCGACAGCGCCGGCCCGCGGGTGTTCCCTCGGCCGGTCATCCACGGAGGCGCTCATGGCCGTCGAAGCCCGGATCCGCGAACTGGAAACCCGCCGTCAGTCGCTCGACCACGCGCTCGAGCTGGAGATCCGGCGACCGGAAGCCGACACGCTACGCGTATCCGAGCTGAAACGGCGGAAGCTGAAGCTCAAGGAAGACATCGAGGGCCTGCGCGCCGCCCGCGCGCACTGAGGCGCTCAGGCCGCCGCAGGCTCCCGGCCCGCGGCGGCCGCCGCCCGCACCAGCGGCGCCGCGTCCGGCCGCACCCCGAGTTCGGCCCGGATCGACGGGGACAGGGCGAGGCGGCGCGCCGCCTCCGCCGCCCGGCGCGTCGCGGGGCCGTGGGGCGCGCCCTCGCCCGTCGCCAGCCGCATCAGCGCCGCCAGGCGGGTCAGCGCGGAGCCGCCCGCGCCCGCCAGGGTGGCGGAGACGTTCGACGTCTCCTCGATCCAGCCGCCCGCCTCGCCCAGCCGCGCGCGGGCCGCTTCGGCCTCGGCGTCCGGCAGGGTGGCGGTCGCCACCGACCGCTGCAGGCCGGCGAGGACGGCGAGGCGCACGCCGGGCGGGTCCGGCCCCAGCCGCACCTCCTTCTCGAAGCGCAGCGAGTCGAGCACGGACAGGAGCCAGCGCGCGCCGGCGCGCTGGTTGATCGGGCCGGTGAGGTTGCCGCAGAGGCGCAGCAGGGCGCGCACCTCCGCCGTCGGGCCGCCGCGCTCGCGCAGGTAGTCGCCCACGAAGTCGGCGGCGACCAGCCGCTTGGAGCGCTCCACGAACGCCGCCGCCACGGCCTCGCGCGGCAGCAGGCGGCCGACGGCGGCGGTCAGCACGGCCGCCAGCGCGCGCAGGATGGTGATCTCGCCGTCGGGGTCGGCGGGCCGCAGGCGCCGCGGGCCGGTGAGCTCGCGCAGGATGCGCGCGGCCAGGGACGCGCGCACGCTGTCGAAGGCGGGGCCGTCCAGGAGCTCCGACAGGCGCGCGGCGGGGCCGGCGAGCGGCGGGATGGCGCGCGCGATCTCCGCGTCCGCGGCGGCCAGCAGGTTTGCCTCGCGGCCCGCGGCGAGGCGCACGAGCACGGCGAGCTGGCCGCCCAGGTCGAGCTCGCCCCCGACCAGGTCGGCGAGCGGGGCCGCGCCCCCCAGCATCTCGGCCAGGGGCGGCTCCAGCACGCGCAGCGCCAGCGCCCGCGCCCGGCCGTCGGACGGCGCCGCCTCCAGCAGGGCCACGAGCCGCTCGGCCTTGCCGCGCCAGCCGCCCGCCCCGCGCAGGTGCGCGGCCACGCCGCCGCCCAGCCGCCACGCCGCGTCCGGCTCGCCGGACAGGCGCTCGGCGGCGTCGGCGAGCGAGTCGGGTCCGACCTCGGGGAGCAGGCCGCGGCGGCCGTCGGCGATCAACCGCTCCAGCGTGGCGTCCGCCAAGCGGGAGAAGGCGCGGACCATGCCGTGCGTGGCCACGCCCTGCGCCTGCGCCTCAGGCACGGCGGCGCGCTGCACGGCCCCCTGGACCTCCTGCCCCGACGCCTCCAGCGCCTCGGCGAGGTCGGGCCGGTGCAGCAGCTCCCAAGCTGTGACGCGCTCGCGCCGCAGCACCGCCTCGAACAGCTCGGCGATCCGCTCGCGCGCATGCCTGCTCAGGAGGTCGGAAGGCGAGCTGCAGGGCGGGGCCGCAGCCCGCCGTGCGCCGGACAGGGCCCGGGCCTTCCGCGCGTGCCCCTGCTCCAGGATCGTGACGCTGGAGAACGCGCCCTCCGCCTCGTGGAACACCTCCTTGACCACGCGCACCGCCGCCGCCCGCCCGTCGGCCAGCGCCGCGGCGGCGGCCTCCAGCACGGTGGCGCGCTGCGGCCCGGCGTGGTCGAGCGCCCAGTCGTCGCCCGCGCGGCGGCGCAGGTGCAGTTCGTAGTGGACCTGATCGGTCATCGCCGCCCAGCCTGCCGCCCGCGGAGCTAAGCCCGGCTTAAGGGCGCCCTTGCGGCGCCCCCGCACGCGCGCCATGTCGCCCGCATGGCGAGCATCACCCTCGTGGACGACGACGAGAACATCGTCACCTCCGTCTCCATGGCGCTGGAGAGCCACGGCCACAGCGTTGCGTCGTACAACGACGGCCTGTCGGGCCTGCAGGCGCTGGAGAACGACCCGCCCGACCTCGCCATCCTCGACGTGAAGATGCCGCGGATGGACGGCATGGAGGTGCTGCGCCGCCTGCGCCAGACGCGCGAGACGCCCGTGATCATCCTCACGTCGAAGGACGAGGAGATCGACGAGATCCTCGGCTTCAACCTCGGCGCCGACGACTACATCCACAAGCCGTTCAGCCAGCGCCTGCTGCTGGAGCGCGTGAAGGCGGTGCTGCGCCGCGCGCGCATCGGCCCCGACGAGTTCGACACCGCGGATGAGGACGACACGCCGGGCGCCGTCGGCGCAGCCGCCAACCCCAACGCCAAGCCGCTGAAGCGCGGCAAGCTCACCCTCGATCCCGCGCGGCACGACTGCCTGTGGGACGGCAAGCCCGTGAAGCTCACCGTCACCGAGTTCCTGCTGCTGCAGGCGCTGGCGCAGCGGCCGGGCTTCGTGAAGAGCCGCGACAACCTGATGGACGCCGCCTACGACGACCAGGTCTACGTCGACGACCGCACCATCGACAGCCACGTCAAGCGGATGCGCAAGAAGTTCCGCCAGGTCGACGGCGAGTTCGACGCGATCGAAACCCTGTATGGCGTCGGCTACCGCTACCGCGAGTAGCTCCGAGCCGCGCCGCCTGTCGCCCTTGCGCACGCGCGCCGCCGCGGCGCTGAAGCGCTGGGCGCGCCCGAGGCCCAGCTCGCGGCTGGGCGGGCTGATCCTGGGGCTGAACCTCCTGGGCCTGCTGGTCCTGGTGATCGGCGCCCTGGTGCTCAACGAGAGCCGGCGAGGCCTGATCCAGGCGCAGATCGACGCGCTCACCACGCAGGACCAGCTGATCAGCTACGTGGTCGCCAAGGCCGCGAGCCGCGGCGAGCCGGAGCCCGCGCTCGACACGGGCGCCGCCTCCGAGATCCTGCGCTTCATGGAGGTGCCACGCACCGAGCGCGCCCGCCTGTTCGCTCCGGACGGCGCGGTGATCGCCGACACCGACGTGATCGCCGACAAGGTGCTCGAGCGCCCTCTGCCGCCCGCCCGACCGCGCTCGGGGCCCCTCGCTTGGTGGGGCGAGCACCAGGAACACGCCGCCGTCGACCGCGCCGCCCGCGCGCACCGCGCCGAGCAGGACGAGGTGGCGCGCGCGCTCGCCGGCCGCGCCGTCTCCGGCGTGCGTCTGGGCGAGAGCGGCGGCCGCGTGGTCAGCGTGTCTCTTCCGATCCAGAACGTGGCCAAGGTGCTGGGCGTGCTCACCATCGAGCGCGGCGACGTGGACGCGACCTTATGGGCGCAGCGCCGGGCGCTGCTGCCGTTCATCCTGATCGCCGTGGCGTCCACCCTGGCGTCCTCGCTGCTCCTGAACACGCTGGTGGCGCGGCCCATCCTGCGGCTGGCGCGGGCGGCGGACCGGGTTCGCCTGTCGCGCTCGCGCGTGCTGTCCCTGCCCGACCTCGCCGAGCGCGAGGACGAGGTGGGCGGCCTCGCCCGCGCCCTGGAGAGCATGACCGACGCGCAGAGCGCGCGCATGGACGCCATCGAGCGCTTCGCCGCCGACGTGGCGCACGAGATCCGCAATCCGCTCACCTCGATCCGCTCGGCGCTGGAGACGCTGCAGCTGGTGGGCCAAGCGCCGGGCCGGGAACCGCAACGCGAGCGGCTGGTCGCGGTGGTGCAGAACGACGTCAAGCGGCTGGATCGCCTCGTCACCGACATCGCCAACGCCTCGCGCCTGGACGCCGAGCTCTCCCGCGAGCCGCCGCGCCCGATCGACCTTACGCGCTTCCTGCAGGACATCGTGGAGCTGTACGCGGGCGACGGGCGCGGGGTCGGCGTGGGCGTGCAGACCGATCCCGACGTGTTCGTGCAGGGCCGCGAGGGCCCCCTCGGCCAGGTGTTCCGCAACCTGGTGGAGAACGCCCGCTCCTTCAGCGCGCCGGACGGGGCCGTGCGCGTGCGCGTCGACGCGGAGGACGGCCGCGCGCGGGTGACGGTGGACGACGACGGCCCCGGCATCCCGCCCGAGAACCTGGAGACGGTGTTCGAGCGCTTCTACACGAGCCGCCCCAAGGGCTCCGTCCCGGGCGGCTCGGCCTTCGGCGGCCACTCGGGACTGGGCCTCTCCATCGCGCGCCAGATCGTGGAGGCGCACGGCGGGACCATCTCCGCGATCAACCGGCCGGAGGGGGGTGCGCGCTTCACCGTGGACCTGCCCGAGGCGCGGGGCTGAGCACGCCCGGCATGCGCTCCGAGGTGCTGCACGCCTCCCTCGCCGCCCTGCGCACCGGCGGCGCCTGGCGCGGGGCCCTGTTGCTGGGGCCGTCCGGCGCGGGCAAGAGCGACCTGCTGCTGCGCCTCCTGGACGACGGCTGGCGGCTGGTGGCCGACGACCGCACGGTGGTGTGGGCGTCCGGCGGCCGCGCCTTCGGCTGCGCGCCCGCGGCGCTCCGCGGCCTGTTCGAGCTGCGCGGCCAGGGGATGGCGCGCCTGGAGCCGCTGCCTTTCGCCGAGGTGGCGGTCGCCGTCGAGCTCGGCGCACCCGGCGAGCGGCAGCCGCCGACCGCCCTTCGCGAGGTGGCGGGCGCGCCGACGCCGCTGCACAGGCTCGCGCCGCTCGAGGCGTCCGCGCCCGCGCGCCTGCGGCGTCTGTGCGTCCCCGTTGGACTCGGTGGGGCTCGGGCGTAAGGAGCGCGGGCCCCGCGCCGGGGCGGCCGCGGAGACGAGCGGGTCTTGATCGGACTGGTGATCGTCACCCACGGCCGGTTGGCGGAGGAGTTCGTCGCCGCCATGGAGCACGTGGTCGGCCCCCAGAAGGCGGTGCGGGCCGTCTCCATCGGCCCGGACGACGACATGGGCCGCCGCCGCGCCGACATCGTCGCCGCCGCGCGCGCCGTGGACGATGGCGGCGGCGTGGTGCTGCTCACCGACATGTTCGGCGGCACGCCCTCCAACCTCGCCATCTCCGTGATGGAGGAGACGCACGCCGAGGTGATCGCCGGGCTGAACCTGCCCATGCTGATCCGCCTGGCCAGCGTGCGGCAGCGCGAGCCCCTGGCCGCCTGCGTGGCCGCCGCCCAGGAGGCCGGTCGCAAGTACATCTCCGTCGCCTCCTACGTGCTGGCGGGCGAGAAGTGAGCGAGGCGGCGCACCGGTCCGCGCCCGAAGCGCGGCGCACGGCCGACATCGTCAACGAGCGCGGCCTGCACGCCCGCGCCTCCGCCAAGTTCGTCAAGCGGGCCGCCGAATTCGACGCGGAGATCCACGTGACGCGGGACGGCCAGACCGTGGACGCCCAGTCGATCATGGGGCTGATGATGCTGGCCGCCGGACCCGGCTCGCAGGTGGAGATCGAGGCGGAGGGGCCGCAGGCGGTCGAGGCCGTGGACGCCCTCTGCGCGCTGATCGCCGCGCGCTTCGACGAGGAGCGCTGACCCGTCGTGTGGGCCGTGCTCGCCAACCCCGCACGCTTCATGGCGGTGTCGCGCTGGCTGGCGCCCGCGCTGGGCGTGCTGGCGCTGGCGTTCGGCGGGGTCGGCGTGTGGACCGGGCTGAACGCCCCGCCCGACTACCAGCAGCACGAGACGGTGCGGATCATGTTCGTGCACGTGCCGGCGGCGATCACCGGCATGGCCGCCTACGGCGCCCTGGGGGTGGCGAGCTTCTTCGGCCTCGTCTTCCGACACGCCCTGGCCGACGCCGCCGCCAAGGCCGCCGCGCCGCTGGGGGCCGCCTTCACGCTTCTCGGCCTGATCACGGGCTCCCTGTGGGGCCGGCCGGAGTGGGGGACGTGGTGGGTGTGGGACGCGCGGCTGACGTCGTTCCTGATCCTGTTCCTGATCTACCTCGCCTACCTGGCCCTGCACTCGGCCTTCGAGGACGAGGCGACCAGCGCGCGCATGGCCGCCATCCTGGGGATGGTCGGCGTGGTGATGCTGCCGATCATCTACTTCTCGGTCACCTGGTGGAACAGCCTGCACCAGGGCTCCACCGTGCTGTCGGGCGGCGGCAAGCTGGCCCCCGCCTACCGAACGCCGTTCTGGACCATGTGGGGCGCCTACCTCTGCCTGTTCGGCGCCCTGTGGCTGGTGGCCACCCGCGCGGAGGTGTGGCGCCGGCGCGCGCTGGCGGCGGAGCAGCGCGCGTGATCGAGATGGGCCGCTACGGCGGCTACGTGTGGCCCGCGTACGGGATCAGCGCGGCCGTGCTCGCCGTCGCCGCCGGCTGGACGCTGCTGCGCTCGGCCGCGTGGCGGCGGCGGGCGGAGCGGGCCGAACGCGCGCGGCGCGACCGCCCGTGAGGCGCTGGATCGCCTGGATCCCTCTCGCCGGGCTCGCCGGGCTCGCCGCCCTGATGCTGGGCTACGGCCTGCGCCACGACCCGCACGTCGACCCCGCCGCCCTGGTGGGCAAGATCGCACCCCCCGCCGTGCTGCCTCCGTTGGACGGGGGGGCGCCGCGCACGCCGCAGGAGCCCGGGCGCGCCGTGCTGGTGAACTTCTTCGCGTCGTGGTGCGCGCCCTGCGCGACGGAGGCGCCGGCGCTCTCCGCCCTGCAGGCGCAGGGCGTGCGGCTGGTCGGGGTCAGCTACAAGGACGACGAGCTGTCCACCCGCCGCTTCCTGCAGACGCGCGGCGACCCCTTCGCCGTCGTGCTGTCCGACGCCACGGGGCGGGCCGGGGTGGATTGGGGCGTGTCCGCCGTGCCGGAGACCTTCGCCGTGGGGCCCGACGGTCGCGTGCTGGCGAAGCACTCGGGGGCGCTGGAGCCCAAGGACGCCGAGCGCCTGCTGGAGGCGGCTTCCCAAGCGGAACGGCGCACCCCACCTTCGAGTTGACCCCACGTCGGCCCGTGCGCCGACCCGCGTCGGAGCGCCTGGATGGCCGACCTCCGTACTTCCGTCTCGCCGCCCGCCGGCCTTCCCGCGCGTCCGCTCCCTCCTGCGCGCGCCGAGGCCGTGCGCGCCGCCCAGCGCGCCTTCTTCGACACCGCGCTTGCAGGAGAGGCGCAGGCGGCCGCGCCCGCAACGACGTCCGCCGCCACGGCCGGCGTGGTGGCCACACCTGCGCCGCGCGTCACCGAGGTGCGTGCGACCTTCGACCCGGACGCTCCGGCGCCCTCGCGCCTGCTGCGCCCCGGTTCTCTGCTCGACATCAAGGTGTGAGCCCGCCGGACTGCGGCGCGGCGCCCGTTCGCCACGCCGTGTTCCCGACCGCGCTGGGCGTCTGCGGCGTGGCCTGGCGCGACGGGACGCTCGTCCGCCTGCAGCTGCCCGAGGCGACGCCCGAAGCCACGGGCGCCCTCATGCTCCGCGGTCTGAACGAAGAGAGCGAGGCCGCCGAGCCGGAGGGCGTCGCCGCCGAGGCGGTCGCGGGCGTGCAGGCGCTGTTCGCGGGCCACGGCCCCCCGCTCGACCACCTGCCGCTCGCCTGGGACGACGTCGCCCCGCTCACCCGCCGCGTGCTGGAGGCGTGCCGCGCGATCCCGCACGGCGAGACGCGCACCTACGGCGACCTCGCCCGCGCGCTCGGCGACGTGGGCCTGAGCCAGGCGGTCGGGCAGGCGCTGGGCCGCAACCCGTTCGCGCCCGTGGTGCCCTGCCACCGCGTCCTGGGCGCCGACGGGCGGATCGGCGGATTCTCCGGCGGCGACGGACGGCGGCTGAAGCTCGCCATCCTGAACGCCGAGCGCGCGAGCACGAGCGCGGCGCCGGGCTTGTTCGAGCACCTTCCCCTCGCGACGCGAAGGTAACCTCGCCGGATGATGCGGGCGCCTACCCGGTGGCGCCCGGCCCCACGAACGCCGCCACCTCCTCGAGCGCCTCCACGAGCCCGACCCGCTTCAGCTCCACTCCTTCCGGCAGGGCGGAGAACAGGCGCGTGGGCGAGGCCGCATCCAGCATGACGAAGCAGCCGCGGTCATCGGCGCGGCGGATCAGGCGGCCGAACGCCTGGGCGACGCGGCCGCGGGCGATGGCGTCGTCGTAGACGCCCTTGCCGAAGCGTTCGCGCCGCGCCTTGTGGAGCAGGTCCGGCCGCGGCCAGGGCGTGCGGTCGAACACCAGCAGGCGCAGGGAGCGGCCGGGCACGTCCACCCCGTCGCGCACGGCGTCGGTGCCGAGCAGGCAGCTGTCCTCCTCCGCGCGGAAGATGTCGACCAGCGCGCCCGCCTCCAGCCCGTCCACGTGCTGGGCGTGCAGCGCGATGCCGGCCTCGCCCAGCGGCGCGGCGATGCGGGCGTGGACCTCGCGCAGGCGGCGGATCGCGGTGAACAGGCCCACGCCGCCGCCGCCCGCCGCCAGGAACAGCTCGCGCATGGCCGCGGCCACCTGGCGCGGATCGTCCTTGGCCACGTCGGTCACCACCAGGCAGCGGCTCTGGGCGGCGTAGTCGAAGGGCGAGGCGACGCGCAGCAGCCGCGGGCTCTCCGCCAGCCGCGCGGCGCCCGTGCGCATCTCGGCCAGGGCGAAGGGGCTCTCGTGGCCGGGGTCGCTGAGCGTGGCGCTGGTCACCAGCACGCCGTGCGCGGGCTTGAGCACCGCCTCGTGCAGGGGCTCGGTGGGATCGACGTAGTTGCGGCGGAAGGCGGCGTCGGCTACGCGGCCCTGGCTCCACACGGCCTCGAAGGCGTCGACGAAGCGGGGCTCGTCGCCCTGCTCCTCCAGCCGCGCCAGCATGGTGCGCCAGGCGGGGAGCTGCATCTTCGCCCGCCGGTCGAGCCCCCGCAGCACGCCCTCGATCCGCGCCCGCTCTGCGGTGTCGAGCTCAGAGGCTTCGTCGTCGAGCACGTCCTCCAGCGCCTTGGCCAGCGCCTGCAACGGCCGCTCCACCGCGGCGAGCGCGGCGGCGGCGGCGGGGGCCGCCGCACGCACCGCGTCGATAACCGGGCGAGCCGAGCACTCGGTCGAGGCGTCGCCGCCGCGGCGGGCCGGCTCGGCGCGGGCGCGCACCTGGTCGAGCATGGCGGCGAGAAAGGCCTCGACCGGCCCGAACGGCGTGGCGGGGGGCAGGTCTCCATCGGGGTCCACGGGCGGGGCCACGCGGCCGCTCCAACCCTCGCCGGGCAGGTGGGCAGAGGCGCGGATCGCCTCGCCCATGGCGGCGGAGGCCGCGTCGGAGAGGCCGAGCACGCCGGCGAGCCGCAGCTCCAGCCCGCGCCCGCGCTTCCTCCCCTCCGGCCCGCGCACCCACCGGCGCAGCTCGGCCGCCTCCTGGCCGGACAGGCAGGCGCTGAAGGTGGAGTCCGCCGCGGCGAACAGGTGGTGGCCCTCGTCGAACACGATGCGCTTCAGCGCCGCACTCTCGCCGTCGCGCCGCGTGCGGCCGGCCTCCATCGCCGCGTGGTGGAGCACCAGGGCGTGGTTGGCGATCACGAGGTCGGCGCGGCGCGAGGCGCGGATCGAGTGCTCCACGAAGCAGGCCTTGTAGTGCGAACAGCCGGCGTGGACGCACTCGCCGCGCCGGTCGACGAGGTTGGCCGGGCCGGCCTGGTTCAGCGCGCCTACCTGGAACAGCGTCGGCAGCCACGCCGGCCAGTCGCCGCCGCTCATGTCGCCGTCGCGCGACGCGCCGATCCAGCGGGCCGCGAGGCCGGCGCCGATCAGATCACCCGCGCCCATCATGGACTGGCGCACCACGTCCTCGAAGTTGAGCAGGCAGGCGTAGTTCTCGCGCCCCTTGCGCACCACCGCCTTGCGGGCGCGCACGTCGGGGTCGGGGAACAGGGCGTGGCTCTCGCGCTCGATCTGCCGCTGCAGGGCGCGCGTGTAGGTGGAGACCCACACCGCCGCGCCGTTGGCCTCCGCCCACAGGGAGGCGGGGGCGAGGTAGCCGAGCGTCTTGCCGACCCCCGTGCCCGCCTCGGCCAGCATGACGCGCGGCTCGTCCTCACGCTCACGGGGGGAGAAGGCGAAGGCGGTCTCCGCGGCGAACTGCGCCTGGGAGGGGCGCGCCTCGTCGAGGCCGGAGCGCTGCAGCAGCGTGGCGAGCCGCGCGGCGGCGGCCTCGCCGGTGACGGGAGCGGAGCCGGGTTCGCCCGCGGGCGCCTCGTCGCGCCACTCGGGCCGTCGCGCCCAGGCGTCGAGGCCCGAGCCTCGGAAGCTGCGGTCGCGCACGGGGCGGGAGCGTACGGCCGCCACGACGAGCGGCCCCCAGGCCCAGCCGGCGCGGTTCAGCGTCTCTGCGAGCGCCAGCGCCTCCTCGCGCGACGGCGCTGGGTCGAGCGCCAGCTCGTCCAGCAGTTCGCGGGCGGCGTGGGCGAGCGCCTGCGCCTGGTCGGCCGGCGTGCGGGGCTCGGCGCGGCCGAGCGCACGGGCGAGGCCGGCGGGGGAGGGCGCGCAGAACCGGGCGGGGCGGACGAACGCCCACAGCTCCAGCACGTCGAACAGGTCGGGCGAGCGCGCGGGGGCCGCCAAGCCCAGCCGCCGCGCGGTCAGGGAGGCGTGCGCCAGCAGCACCGGTCCGCGGGCGAACAGGGCGCGCGCCCCTCCGGGGCCGACCTCGCGTGCGCCGTGCGTGTCCGCCACGGCGCAGCGCGGGCCCGGGAGGACGACGAGCGCCGGCGAGAGGCGAACGAGGTCGACGGTTAGGTCAGTGGCGACCAGGGGGGCGGCGGAGGGCTCCACAACAGCCAGCTTAGGCCGCACCGCGCCGAAACGGAACGGGAACGAGCGAGCGTGAAGCGCGACCTTTGATCCACGTA
>CAXTBN010000064.1:0-15727 GCA_964242895.1 uncultured Caulobacteraceae bacterium
GGGGACGCGCTGGCCGTCGAGAGACGCTCATCCGGCCTCGCGCGACGCCTGCGACAGCCGTCAGCCGGAACTCGGCAGCAGTGTCGACCGCCAGACCGACAACCGCGGTCCGGCGGAGCATCAAGGCGTCGTGCTGCGCTTCAGCGTCAGTTTCGAGGAGGGAGGCTGGGCGGTCCGCCAGGACGGCGCTCTCGTGCTCATGCGCGGCGACCAGGACGACGCCTTCGATGTCGCCCACCTGCTGGTGTCGGGGATCAAGGCGGCCGGGGGCGAAGCGTCGCTCCTGGGCGACGAGAAGGCGCGCAGCTTCTAGGCCTGGGGCGCGGCCGAGGACCCGCTCTCGGCGCCCAAAGGCCCCCTGGCGGGAGTGCTCAGGCCCAGGCGCTCCCTCTGGCGACGGGTCACCGTGCGGCACTCGCACGCGAGCGCATCCAGGCCGGGCGCGTCGTCGATTCGAAGCCGACCGCGGCTGTAGGTGATGAGGCCGTCGCGCTGAAGCTGCGCCGCGAGCGTGGACACCGTCGTGCGCTGGACGCCCAACATGGCGGCCAGGAACTCCTGCGTCATGGGAAGCGGGTTGCGACCCCCGCTCCGGTCCCGGCTCTCCAGCAGCCATCGTGCGAACCGGGCCTCCACGGAGTGGGTGGCCTGGCAGAGCCCCGACTGCCGCGACTCCGCCATCTGCAGCTCCACCAGCCTCCAGGCGGCCTTCGCGAACTCAGGATCGGCGAAGGCGAGCCTGCGGCAGTCGGTGGCGGGGCTGCGCCACGCCCGTCCGTCGACCTGGACGACGCAGTCGACGCTGCTCTCGCGGCTGCCGCAGGCCTCCAGCAGGCCCGCCGCCCCTTCGCTCCCGGCCATGGAGGTCTCGACGCTTCGACCGTCGTCGTTATTGGAGATCAACGAGAGCAGTGCGGTCTCGGGAAAGTAGACGCCTTCGGCTTCGAGCGTCTGCTCCATCAGAGGCCGCCCCAAGCCGAGCTCCACAAACGTCAGATGTTTGCTCAGCCGCTCGAAACTTTCCGAGCCGAGCCCAAGCAAAAATGCATTCCGAGGTCGTTCGACCATAGCTGCGCTCCCACAAAGGCGGGAGCGCAAACGGTCTCTCAGCCACCGGAGCCCAGGGCCTGACCGATGATGCTGCGCCTGTAACACGGATCGGCCGCGATCTGTCGCCTTATCGCTTCGCCGCGCCCCAGATTCGGCGGCGTCGTCCGCCCCGGCGCGGGGGCCTTCGGCTCAGACGTCGATCTCGCCCATGAGCACGGCGACGTAAGCGGGATCGTAGGGCTTGGGCACGAACCGGACGCCTTGCGGAAGCGTCGAGGGACAGGGCTTCACACGGCCGGAGGTGAGCACCACCGACATCGTCGGCCACGCCTTGCAGATCACGTTCGCCAGCTCCACGCCGTCCAGCTCGCCCGGCGTCTCGATGTCGCTGAACACCATGCCGACGGGCGTCGCGGCCGCCCGCAGGATGGCGGCGGCCTCGTCGGCGGACTCCGCTTCGATGACGTGGAACCCGGCGGCGCGCAAAGCCTCGGCCGCCGTCATCAGGATGAGCGGGTCGTCCTCGACGACCAGGATGCTGTGAGTGATGCAAGCCGCCCCAATGTCGGCCGAGCGACGGAGCGCGCAATCACGGTGCAGCGCAAGCTTCGCCGCGAGCAAAGCGGCCATTTCTCCAGGGTCGACTAACCTTTGTTAAGTCTAGGCGGCGCGGCGGAGGTGGTTCAGCAGGTCGACGCGGGTGATCAGGCCCAGGAACTCGCGGCCGTCCATGACGATGGCCACCTGGTCGCGCTCGAAGATCGGGATCAGGTTGTCCAGCGGCTCGCGCGCCTGCAGCGTCGAGAGCTTGGCGGTCATGGCGGTGGAGACGTTGCGGCGGAAGCGCTGGTCGCGGTCGGCGCCGGGCTCGTCCACCGCCTCCAGGAGGTCGCTCTCGTCGATCAGGCCGATCAGGCGGCCGTCGTCGATCACCGGCAGTTGGCTGACGTCGGCCACGCGCATGCGCTTGTAGGCGGTGTCCAGCGTGTCGTCGGGGCCGACGGCGACCACGCCGCCCTCGTCGTGTCCGCGGGCGATCAGGTCGCGCAGGTCGCCGTGCAGCTGGCGGTCGGCGAGGCCCTGCTCGGCCAGCCAGTGGTCGTTGAAGACCTTGCTCAGGTACTTGTTGCCGCTGTCGCACACGAAGGTGACCACGCGCAGGGGCTCGGTCTGCGCCCGGCAGAAGCGCAGCGCCGTGGCGAACAGGGTGCCGGAGGAGGAGCCGCCGAGCACGCCCGCCTTGGACAGGAGCTCGCGCGCCGCCTCGACGCTTTCCTGGTCGGTGACGGCGTAGGCGTCGCCGCGGCGCACGAAGGCGAGGTCGCAGTTGTCGGGGATGAAGTCCTCGCCGATGCCCTCCACGATCCAGCTGCCGGCCTGCACGTGCTCGTCCCGGTTGACCAGGGGCTCCAGGATCGAGCCCGTGGGGTCGGCCAGAATCATGCGGGTCTTGGGGCTGGCCTCGCGGAAGAAGCGGCCCAGGCCGGTCAGCGTGCCGCCGGAGCCGACGCCGCAGACCACCGCGTCCACGTCGCCCTCCATCTGCTGCAGGATCTCGGGGCCGGTGGTGGTCTCGTGCGCGAGCGGGTTGGCCGGGTTCTTGAACTGGTTGATGAAGACCGAGTCCGGCGTGTCGGCGGCGATGCGCTCGGCCATGTCCTGGTAGTAGTCCGGGTGGCCCTTGCCGACGTCGGAGCGCGTAATGCGCACGTCGACGCCCAGGCCGCGCAGGTGCTGGATCTTCTCGCGCGCCATCTTGTCGGGCACCACCAGCACGAGGCGGTAGCCCTTGAGGATGCCCACCTGCGCGAGGCCCAGGCCCGTGTTGCCGGCGGTGGCCTCCACGATGGTCCCGCCGGGCTTGAGGCGGCCGTCGCGCTCGGCGGCCTCGATCATGGTCAGGGCGATGCGGTCCTTGATGGAGCCGCCGGGGTTGGCGCTCTCCAGCTTGACCCACAGGCGGCAGGGGCCCGTGTCGAAGGCGTGCGTCACCTCGATCATCGGCGTGCGGCCGATCAGGTCGAGGGCGGAGGCGACGGCGCGGGGCGCGGAGAGGCGGCGCTCGTCTTGCGACCCGGGGGCGTCGGCGGTGATCTCGGTCATGGGCGCCCTCTAGCCTTTGCAGCCCCCCGCCGGGAAGTCAGGCCGCGTCGTCGCGCGCCGCGTCCTCGTGCGCTTCGGGGCCGCGCCGCTCCTCGGCCTGCGTGACCTCCGGGCCGACGTCCACGTCGATCACCTTGCCGTCGGCGGCGTGCAGGTGGACCGACGCGGGCTCGCCGGTCGCCTCCAGCTCGCGGGCGAGGCGCACGGCCTCGTGCACGGCGCGGTCGGCGTGGCTGTAGTCGGCCACGTGCGCACTGTCGCGCGTCAGCGTCCACACGCCGGCGGCGGCCTTGATCTCGAGGCGGACCGGGTCGGCCATCAGTGCGCGTTGGTGGAGGTTGTCGTCGTCGAGGTCGTGGCCATGTTCCCCGACGCGCCGTTCGCAACGGGCGTCGAGGCGGCGTCCGCCGCGGACTGCGCCTGTTGCTGCAGGTCGGAGGCGGACACGGCGTTCTCGGGCGCCTTGGTCTTCACCACGGCCTCGGCGGTGCCGGTGTCGGCCTTCGCCTTGCGCTCCCGGTGGCAGCCCGCGAGGGCGAGCGCGCCAACCAGGACGAGGGCGACGGGGGCGGCGGTGCGGCGGATCATGCGGAAGGCTCCCTCCAACTTTGCAGGAGGGAGAAGGCGAGGGGAGCCGCGCGGGTTCCGCTCGCCGCGCCGTCAGCGGCCGTCCGCCCCGACGTCCGGCGCGACGTCGGCCACCTGACCGCCGCCCGCCGAGCGCGCCGGCGACGAGGTCGCGCACGCGCCGGCCTGCCAGTCGTAGCGCGAGGCGCCCGCGTTCCACATCCACTGCCCGCACGCCGTGCCGGCGCGACCCGTGGACGACGAGGCCGCCGGAGCCGCGTTCGGCGCGTCGTAGTAGCGTCCGTCGTAGCCGCCGCGGTAGTCGCTCGTCCCGCGGTAGTCGCCGCCGCCGCCGCGGTAGCCGCCGTCGTCGCGGCCCCACGCGCCGTCGCCGTCACCGCCGTCGGCGTCGTACCAGGGCGTGGACCCGCCGTAGCCGCCATAGCCGAAGCCGTAGCCGCCGTACGAGCCCCACCACGGCGCGCCGTAGAAGAACGGGTAGCCCGCGTACCAGCTGTCGTAGAAGCCAAGGCCGAACCCGAATCCGTAGCCCAGGCCGTAACCGTATCCGAAGCCGCGGTATCCGCCGTAGCCGCGGTACCCGTAGCCGCCGCGGTATCCACCGAAGCCGCCGCCGCGATAGCCTCCGCCGCCGCCGCCGTAGCTGCCGTAGCTGCCGCGCGAGCCGAAGCCGCCGCCCCCTCCGGCGCCGTGGAAGCCTCCGCCTCCTCCTCCATGACCGCCGCCGCCGTGCTGGGCGAGGGCGGCTGTGGGCGCGGCCAGGGCCAGCGCGGCCGAGACGGCGAGTGCGGAGACGGATCGAGACATGCGACAGCTCCTGATACGCGACTAAGGGGAGAACGCGCGAAACGCCGCGCGTGTCCCCATCGATGCCCCGAACCTATATGGGGCCGGACCGTACAACCGGAAGCCGCACCCATGTCGTTCCGCCGCACCTTTCTCCTGGCCGCCGCCGTGGCCGTCCTTTCGGCCGCGGCCTCGCCCGCGCCGGCCCAGTCGCGCACCTCCCAGCTGCACGACGCCCTGAAGCTCACCCCCGCGCAGGAGCCGGCGTGGCGCGCCTTCCTGATCGCGTCGGCGCCCTCGCCGCAGCAGCAGGCGCAGGCGCAGGCCACCGCCCGCCTCGCCCCGAGCCTGCCGACGCCGCGGCGCCTGATCCTGATCCGCTCGCAGATGCAGGCCGACCTCGCCGCCTTCGACCGCACGGCGAGCGCGGTGAGCGGCTTCTACGGCCAGCTGACGCCCGAGCAGCAGGCCGCCTTCGACCTCCAGACGCGCGCGGAGCCGGCGGGCGGGGGCGCGCAGCGCCGCTGAGCCGCGGCCGCGTCACGACGACCCGCTTTCCAGCGCCGCGCTCGCCGCCCTAAGCTGCCTCCAACGAAAAGGGGGAGGACGGACATGATCAGGCGCACCTTGCTGGTCGCGGCGCTGCTGGCGACCGCGTCGCTGTCCGGGCCCGTCGGCGCGGCGGCCCCGCTCGGGCGGACCGCGGCGCCCGAGTCGGTGGGCTTCGACGCGGCCCGGCTGAAGCGGCTCGACGACTACATGGCCAAGGTGGTGGCCGACGGACGCGTGGCGGGCATGACCACGCTCCTGGCGCGCCACGGCAGGGTGGTCGAGTTCAACACCTACGGAAAGGCGAGCCTGGCCACCGGCGCGCCCATGAGCCGCGACGAGATCTTCCGCATCTACTCCATGTCCAAGCCGCTGACGGGCGTGGCCATGATGATCCTGTTCGACGAGGGCAAGTGGAACCTGGACGACCCGGTCACGAAGTACGTGCCCGAGTTCAAGGACCTGCGCGTCTATACGGGCGTCGGCGCCGACGGCAAGATCACCACCGAGGCGGCCAAGCGTGCGCCCACCATGCGCGAGATCATGAGCCACACCGCGGGCTTCGGCTACGGCTTGGCCGACCAGCATCCGGTGGACAAGCTCTACCGCTCCAAGCAGGTGCTGGCGTCCAACGGTCTGCAGCAGATGGTCGACCGCACGGCGACCATCCCGCTGATGTTCCAGCCGGGCACCAACTGGAGCTACTCCAGCGCCGTCGACATCCAGGGCTACATCGTCGAGAAGCTCTCAGGCGAGCCGCTCGGTCGCTTCATGCAGGAGCGGGTCTTCACGCCGCTGAAGATGACCGACACGGCCTTCTATACGGGCCCGGAGCGCGCCTCGCGGTTGGCCGCGGTCTACGTGGGCGACCCGAAGACCGGCCACATCGTCGAGGCCAAGTCGCTGTTCGGCATGGGGGCCATGCCGGACTACACGCGGGCGCCCTCGATGGAGTCGGGCGGCGGCGGGCTGGTCTCCACCACCTCGGACTACGCGCGCTTCTGCCAGATGATCCTGAACAAGGGCGAGCTGGACGGCGTGCGCATCCTCAGCCCCGCCACCGTGGAGCTGATGGACACCAACGTCATCCCGCACGACGTGCTGGTCTCGTCCAACGGCACCTCGGTGGCGCACTTCAACGAGGCGACGGGCTTCGGGCTGGACTTCATGGTGGTCAACGACCCGCGCCGCGCCGGCACGCTGGAGGGCAAGAACACCATGAGCTGGGGCGGCGCGGCCGGCACCTGGTTCTGGATCGACCCCACCAACGACCTGTTCTTCGTCGGCATGATCCAGCGCATGGGCGGCACGGGCGGCGAGGACCTGGGCGCGCAGGCGCGCACCCTGACCTACCAGGCGCTGGTCCACCCGGAGAAGTGAGGGGCGCCGCCCGCGGGAGCGGGCGGCCGCCTTCAGCCGCCGCGGGCGATCTTGCCGCCGGGCGCGGAGACCATGAGCTTGACCAGCGTCTCCGTGACGTTCGGCTCCAGCCCTTCCGTGTGCCCCTTGTCGAGGCGCACGACGTCGGCGACCACGCGGCCCTCGCGGCAACCGGGGTAGACCCACTCCTCGGCCTTGCCCGGCCGCGCCTTGAGCCCCCACACCGGATAGCCCTGCCGGGCGTAGTCCCAGACGTAGCCGGCGCGGTCGTCGACGATGTCGGCCTTCTGCACGCGGGCGCGGCAGCCGTACTTGTCGGCCCAGGGCGAGGTGGCGGGCAGGCTGACGATCTCGTGCTCGCCGGTCTCGTAGATGTGCGAGAACTCGCACTGGGGAGGCGGCCCGGCGCCAAGCGGGATGGGGCGGGGATCGGGCGGCGAGCCGTCCGGCTTAGGCGGCCCGAAGCGCGGGTTCATCTCAGAGCGCCCGATGCGGCCGCCCGACAGGCTGAGCCAGCCGTCCACCTTGCTCGCGAAGAAGGGCGTGCAGACGATCCGGTTGGAGGTCAGCCCGCCCTGGCTGTGGCCCGCCAGCCAGAAGGCGCGGATGTTGGCGCGGCCGAAGGCGCCGATCACGGCGGTGGTGATGCCCTGCAGGTGCGCGTCGTCGGCCTCGGGGACCCACACGCGAACGCCCGGCTGGCCGGGGACGCGCACGGGCGAGGTGGCGGCGGTGGGCGTGGCCACCACCAGCCGGTACTTGTCGACATAGTCGACCGCCGGGAAGTAGTGGCGCTGCCAGTTGCCGATCGATCCCGCGCCGTGGATGTTCAGGACGAAGGTGACCTTCTCGCCCGGCTTCAGGTCGCACGGGTAGTCGAGGAAGAACTGGCGCCCCGTCGAGGGGTCGGTGGCCGTGCCGAACCGCGCCAGGGCGCCGGAGGTGGCGCAGGCCTCGCCGGTGCAGCGGTCGGCCGCCGGCCGCGTGCAGGCCGCACCCAGCACCGACTTGGTCTCGGCCCGAGCGGCCGACGCCGCCAGGGCGAGCACGCCCGCCAGCATCAAGCCGGCCCTGCGCCAACGATCCATGCCCCGTCTCCCGTGCGCCGGGTCTCGGCGCCCGGCCTGCGAGGCATTAAGGCCGCCGGACGGCCGGTCCGCAAGCGTGGGGTAGCCGGCCGGACCGGCCCTAGAGCACCTTGTCCAGCGTGATCGGCAGGTCACGGACGCGCTTGCCCGTGGCGTTGAACACCGCGTTCGCCACCGCCGCGCCCACGCCGGTGATGCCGATCTCGCCGACGCCGCGGGCGCCCATGGGGGCGTGCGGGTCGGGCTCGTCGGTCCACATGACGTCGATCTGCGGCACGTCCATCTGCACGGGCACGTGATACTCGGCCAGCGACGGGTTCATGATCCGCCCGCTTCGCTCGTCGAACTGCGTCTCCTCCATCAGCGCGAGGCCCAGCCCCATGATGATGCCGCCGCGGAACTGGCTGGTGGCGGTCTTCGAGTTCAGGATCCGGCCGACGTCGAACGAGCCCAGGAAGCGGCTCACGCGGATCTCGCCGGTGACGGCGTCCACGCGCACCTCGCAGAACATGGCGCCGTGGCTGTGCATGGACCAGTGCTGCAGCTCCAGCGGCGGCGGGGCCTCGGCCAGGGCCGACACCTCGACGCGGCCCGCGCGCGCGAGGATCGAGGCGTAGCTCTCGCACCGGGCCGGGTCGTCCAGCGCGCACAGCCCGCCGTCGGAGCCGCCCACCTCGTCGGCCTTGAGGCCGGCGATGGGCGAGTCGTTGCCCGCGAGCCGGATCAGCTCCTCCACCAGCTTGCGGTGTGCGGCGATCACGCTGGCGCCGATGGAGGCGGTCTGCTGCGAGCCGCCGGCCAGCACCACGCCCGGCAACGCGCTGTCGCCGTACACGATCTCGACCTGCGAGGTCTCCAGCCCGAGGCGGTCCGCGGCGACCTGCGCCTGCGCGGTGGCCGTGCCCATGCCCATCTCGTGGGCGGCGATCTCCACCTTGGCCCCGTCCGCCGTCACCGTGATCCGCGCCGCGCCGCCCGGCATGCGGTTGTAGGGGTAGGTGGCGGTGGCGCAGCCCATGCCGACCAGCCAGTCGCCCTCGCGCCGCGCGCCGGGCCGGGCTGAGCGGCGGCTCCAGCCGAAGCGCTCGGCCCCGTCGCGCCACGCCTGCTCGACGCCGCGCTGTGAGAAGGGCAGGCCGCTGGTGGGGTCCTTCTCCGGCTCGTTCTTCAGGCGCAGCTCGATGGGGTCCATGCCCATCTCGTGCGCCAGTTCGTCGATGGCCGACTCCAGGCCGAAGGTGCCCACAGACTCGCCCGGCGCCCGCATGAAGGTGTTCGAAACCATGTCCAGGGTGACGGTGTCGACCTCCAGTAGGAAGCTCTTGGCCGCGTAGCCGCTCTTGGAGCCCATGATGAACGGCTCGGGCATGTTGTTGTGCGTGGTCATGCCCACCACGCCCGTGTGGATCATGGCGTCGAACGTCCCGTCCGCCTGCGCGCCCAGCGCCACCCGCTGCTCGGTGAAGGTGCGGCCGCCGACGATGCGGAACACGCCCTCGCGCGACAGCACCAGCCGCACGGGCCGGCCGGCGAGCTTCGCGGCCGCCGCACCGATGACGTGGTGCTGCCACAGGGTCTTCGAGCCGAAGCCGCCGCCCACGAAGGGCGAGGTGACGCGCACGGCGTCCTCCTTCAGCCCGAACACCTGGCTCAGCGTCCACGCGGCGTGGGAGACGGCCTGGCTCGCGTCGTGCACGCGCAGGCGGTCCTCGCCCTCCCAGACGATCGTCACGCCGTGCAGCTCGATCGGATTGTGGTTGTGGCGGGGCGTCGTGTAGTTCGCGTCGATGCGGTGCGGCGCGGCGCGCAGCATGGCCTCGGCGTCGTGCACCTTCACCTTGAGCGGCTCGCCCATGAAGGCGCCGGGCTTCTGGCCCTGCGCCTTGGCCTCCTCCAGCGTGGTGACCGATGGCTCCGCCTCGTAGGTTACCCGGATCAGCGACTGGGCGTGGTCGGCCTGCTCCTGCGTGTCGGCGAGCACGATGGCGACGGGCTGGCCGTTCCAGTGCACCTTGTCGTCCTGCATGGCCGGCACGTCGTCGCCGCCCAGCGCTTTGGCGTTGCTGCCGAAGGCGGGGGTCGGCTTCAGCCGCGGCGCGTTGCGGTGCGTCATGACCAGCACCACGCCCGGCGCGCGCTCCGCCTCGGCCGTGTCGATGTCGGCGATGCGGCCCTTGGCGATGGTGGAGTGCTTCAGCGCGCCGTAGACCAGGCCGTCGGGCGCGAACTCCGCGGCGAAACGGGCCTGGCCCGCCACCTTTAGCGGGCCGTCGACGCGAGACACGGGCGAGCCCATCGCGCCGTGCTTCTGCCGGATCAGCGGGTCGGGGTGGCCGCCGGGGATCCAGCCGTCGGGCGCGAGCGCGACGACCTTCTTCATGACCGTCTGCATGGCCTGTTTCGAGACGCTCATCGGGCGGGTTCCTCGGAGGCGGCGAGCTTCGTGAGCGTGTCGGCGATCACCCGCTTGGCCAGCTCGATCTTGAAGCCGTTGTCGCGCAGTCCCCTGGCGGGGGCGAGCTCGGCCTCGGCGGCCTCGCGGAAGGTGGCGGCCGTGGCGGGCGCGCCCTGCAGCACGGCCTCCGCCGCGCGGGCGCGCCAGGGCTTGTGAGCCACCCCGCCCAGCGCCAGCCGCGCCGTCTTCACGCGCCCGCCCTCCAGCTCCAGCCCGGCCGCGACCGAGACCAGGGCGAAGGCGTAGGACGCCCGGTCGCGCACCTTGCGGTAGGTGGAGCGCGCGGCGAAGCCGTTGGCCGGTAGGGTGACCGCGGTGATCAGCTCGCCGGGGCGGAGCTCGGTCTCCACCTGCGGCGTGTCGCCCGGCAGGCGGTGCAGGTCGGTCAGGGCGATCTCGCGCGCGCCGTCCGGCCCCTCGAGCGTCACCACGGCGTCGAGCGCGGCCAGCGCCACGCACATGTCGGAGGGATGCGTCGCCACGCACGCGGGCGAGGCGCCCAGGATCGCGTGGATGCGGTTGAAGCCCTCCACCGCGTCGCAGCCCGCGCCCGGCGCGCGTTTGTTGCAGCGCGCGGCGTCGTCGTAGAAGTACGTGCACCGCGTGCGCTGCAGCACGTTGCCGCCCATCGTCGCCATGTTGCGGATCTGGGCGGAGGCGCCGGCCAGGATCGCCTGCGAGAGCAGGGGGAAGCGCTCGCGCACGCGCCGGTCCGCGGCGGCCGCCGTGTTGCGGACGCCCGCGCCGATGCGGAGCGCCCCGCCGTCCGCGTCCGCGTCCTCGATGCCGAGGTCGAGGCCCGTCACGTCCACCAGCACGTCCGGATGTTCGATCGTCTCGCGCATCAGGTCGACGAGGTTGGTGCCGCCGCCCAGGTACTTGGCCCCGGCGCGCGCGCCCATGGCCACGGCGCCCTGGGCGTCCTGCGCGCGCTCGTAGAGGAAGGTCTGCATCAGGCGGCCTCGCGCTCGGCGGTCTCGGCGGTTTGTCCGTAGGTCTCCTGGATCGCGTCGACGATGCCGTTGTAGGCGCCGCAGCGGCACAGGTTGCCGCTCATGCGCTCGCGCAGCTCGTCGGGCGTGAGGTCGATGCGCTCGGCCGCGAGGTCGGCGGTGACGTGGCTCGGCACCCCGCGCTCCAGCTCGGCCGCCATGCCCACCGCCGAGCAGATCTGCCCGGGCGTGCAGTAGCCGCACTGGAACCCGTCGTGCTCCACGAACGCGCGCTGCAGCGGGTGCAGCGCGCCCGGCGCGCCGATCCCCTCGATGGTGGTGATGCGCCGGCCCTGATGCTGCACGGCCAGGGCGAGGCAGCTGTTGATGCGCTCGCCGTCCACCAGCACGGTGCAGGCCCCGCACGCGCCCTGGTTGCAGCCCTTCTTGGCGCCGGTGAGGTGCAGGTGCTCGCGCAGGAGGTCCAGCAGCGAGGTGCGGACGTCCGCCTCGACCTCGATCGGCCGACCGTTGATCTCGAATTTCATCTCGCCCTCGTACGCCGCCGATCCCGGCCGAGCCGGGAGCTCCGTCCTTCGCAGTCGCAGGCCTGCGCCCGCTGGAAGGCCTGCTCCCGCCCGACATCCTAGCGTCGCGGCAGCCGGCCGGTTCCGGAACGGCCGGCGCGGCCCCTCGTCGACCTCCGATGCTCGATTGCGATCCGGACGCAGACCGTGTCGACTTTCCGGTCGAACTGCGGCCGCCCACCCGCCCGCGTCGCTAAGTGGCGATTTTGTCACTCGGATCGGGCCAGCGGCGAACATTGCAAGATAGTGACACTAAGGCGGGCCTGCGTGGGTGAGGATGCCTCTATTGATAGGACGGGGGTCTTCGATGACGCGACGCGTTGGCTTTCTCTGGGCGACCACCATGCTCGCCGGCGTGCTCGGGGCGGGTACCCAGGCGCTGGCGCAGGCGGCGCCGAGCACCCAGAGCCCGACGGGCGTGAGCCGGTCGCAGCCCTCCGACAACAGCGCGCCCCAGCGCGACAACACCGAGCAGGTGGGCGAGGTGGTGGTCACCGGTTCGCGCATCTTGCGGCCCAACCTGGAGTCGCCGACGCCGATCTCCACCCTGTCGCCGCAACAGATCCAGAACGCCGGCACCGTGAACCTCGGCGACATCATCGCAACCCTGCCGCAGGTGGGCTTCACCGGCACCACGCGCTCCAACTCCAACTCGTTCGGCAACAACGCCGGCCTGAGTCAGGTCAATCTGCGCAACCTGGGCGCCAACCGCACCCTGGTGCTGGTCGACGGCCAGCGTCACGTCGCGGGCGATATCAGCTCCAACGCGGTCGACCTGAACTCCATCCCCGCCTCGCTGGTGGATCACGTCGAGGTGGTCACCGGCGGCGCCTCGGCGATCTACGGCTCGGACGCCGTCACTGGCGTCGTCAACATCATCCTGAAGAAGAACTTCGAGGGCGTGGACGCCCAGGCGCAGGTCGGCGGCTTCGACGCGGGCTTCGGCCAGACCTACAACGGCTACATCACGGTCGGCCACAGCTTCATGGACGGCAAGCTGAACGTGACGGCGACGGGCTTCTACGACAACGAGGAGGGCTTCTACCTCAGCAACATCCCGAGCTCGCATAACTACGGCTTCGTGGTGAACCCCAACGACATCCCGGCCGGCACCTTCGATTCCAGCTTCTTCTCGGCCGGCGCACCGATCACGAAGGACGGCATTCCCGACCGTCTGCTCGCGCCGAACGTCGGCAGCGATCTCTTGTCCCGCAACGGCGTGCTGCTCGACGCCAACACCTTCCTGCCGATCACGGCCTTCGACGCGAAGGGCAACCCGGTCCCGCAGGTCGCACGCACCGGTTATAACAGCTTCGCCTTCGGCCAGCTGCCCGCCAACTGCACCACCTGCTATTTCGCCGATCCAGTGACTCAGGACCGCTCGCCGCTGCAGTCTTACGGCGGCGATCTGCGGGTCAACTACGACTTCAACCCGCACCTGCACTTCAACCTCGACGCCAAGATCGTCGAGGCGGTGGCCGACAACACCGTGCAGGGCTCCTACACCTTCGGCGACTATCAGCTGACCCCCGACAACGCCTTCCTCACTCCCGCGATCCGCTCGCTCCTGCCCACGGATGCGGCCTCTTACCCGTACTACTCGGCCTTCCTCACCGACGGCCGCAAGTACGAGGTGACCCGGGACACGTTCCGCATCGTGGCGGCCCTGAGCGGCGACTTCGACACCAAGCTCGCCAAGGTGAACTGGGACGGCGCGCTGAACTACGGCCGCACCAACACGCGCTTCGAGAACTTCGGCCTGCGGATCACCGACAACTTCCAGGCGGCGCTCGACTCTGTGGTCGACCCCCGCACCGGCCAGGCCGCCTGCCGCATCAACGTGCCGTCCGCCGCCGCCGCCGGGCTCGCCTACGCCGCCACGGGAGAGGGGAACGCCTCGAACCCGCAGGCCTGCGTGCCCTTCAACCCCTTCGGCCAGCAGAACGGCGCAGGCGCCTACGGCTATTCGTTCGGCAACTTCAACACTTATGACTCACTGACGCAGCAGGTCGCGAACCTGAACCTGACGTTCGACACCTCGCGCTTCTTCAACCTGCAGGGCGGCCCGGTGTCCTTCGCTGTCGGCGGCGAGTACCGCATGGAGCGCACGAAGGAGCTGAACGACAGCGCGCTGCTGGCGGGGACCACCGAAAACCTCGCCGCCAACTCGTCCGGTGGGTTCAACGTGGGCGAGGGCTACATCGAAGCCAGCGCCCCGATCTTCAAGCACTTCGCGCCGGGCCTGGACGAGTGGACGATCGACGCCGCCTATCGTGGATCGGAATACTCCACGGTGGGCCACACCGACGCCTACAAGTTCAGCACGGTCTACGGCCCGTTCACCTGGATCAAGGTGCGCGGCACCTACTCGCGCGCGGTGCGGGCGCCCAACATCACCGAGGCGTTCCTCCCCGAGTCGAACGGCTTCTTCAACATCACCGACCCCTGCGACGTTTCAAACATCACGGGTAACGTCAACTATCCCAAGAACTGCGCCGCTCAAGGTATCCCGGTCGGGTTCAAGTCGAACACCAACTCCTCCATCCAGGGCACGACGTCGGGCAACCCCAACCTCGATCCCGAGAAGTCGATCAGCTACACGGGCGGCTTCGTGCTGCAGCCCTCGTTCATTCCCCACCTGTCGGTCACGCTCGACTACTATTCGATCAAGATCAAGAATGCGATCACCAACGTAGCGGCGCAGGACATCATCAATAACTGCTACAACGGGCCCTCACTGGACTCGCAGTACTGCTCGCTCTTCACGCGCGCGGCCAACGGCAACATCAACTCCGTCCAAACCACGTTCGTGAACGCGGCCAAGCTGGAGACGGACGGCTTCGACCTGCAGGCCAACTATGCGGTGGGCGTGTCGGGCCTGACCAGCCGCTGGGCCTACAGCCGCTTCCTCGACGGTCGCTTGAACTTCAACCTGTCGGCCAACTATCTGATGCACCTGCGCAACTTCCCGTTCCAGAACCAACCCAGCCAGGTGAACATCCTGGAAGGCGCCATCTCCAGCTTCGGCGACAACCCGCACCTTAAGGGGCTCGCGGACATCACCTACGCGCAGGGTCCCGTGCAGGTGTCGTGGCAGACGCGCTACCTGGGTCGTGCGGCCCGCTTCGACCGCGACGACACGCAGGTGGACAAGTCGGAGTCGACCGACGTGCCGTTCGCCAACGCCAAGTTCACGCACAACATCGTCGTGCGCTACCGCTTGCCCGAGCGGCTGCTGGGCGCGGAGATCTTCGGCGGCATCAACGACATCTTCAACGAGCGCCCGCCGATCGGCATTTTCGACGGGACGAGCGGTGCGAGCGGCGACGCGGCCTACGACCTCGGCCGCTACCTGTTCGGCGGCATCCGCATCCGGCGGTAGGTCGCGCGGGCCGGGCGGCGCGGGCGACCGCGCCGCTCAGGTCGCCCGCTTCATGCCCACGATGGCGACGGGCGTCGTAAACCACTGGCCCTGCTGGTCCGCGTAGGGCGACTTGCCCTTCGTCGGCAGGGCGTGGATGCGGCGCACCACCGCCATGCCGCCGACCACCCGGCCGAAGGCGGCGTAGCCCAGGTTGTCTCCGGCTGCGTGGGGGTGGGCGTCGTAGCCCGGGGTCGGGCCGAGGCAGAGGAAGAAGTCGCTCGTGGCCGTGCCCGGGGCGAAGCGGCCGAGGGAGATCGTCCCCGCCGTGTGGTGCAGGCCCGTCTGCGCGGTGCTCTCGTGGGGAATGGGCGGGTAGGGGTGCGCGCGAGGCGAGGCCGCGCCCACCAGCGTGCCCTCGCTCGGCGCGCCGGGCGGCCGGGTGGCGCGGAAGAAAGACCCGCCGTCGTACTTGCCGGCGTCCACGTAGCGCAGGAAGTTGGTGCAGGTGAGCGGCGCGCGCTCCGCCTCGAGCTCCAGCACGAACGCGCCCTTGTCGGTGCGCACCGTCACGCGTGGCTTGCCCGCGGGAGCGGCCGCGGCCGGGGAGGCGAGCAGCGCCAGGCCGCCGAGCAGGCTGCGGCGGGCGAGCGTGGGGACGGACATGGGCGGGGCTCCGGCTTCGGTCCTCGCCGCTGTAGCGCCTCCGCCGCCATGCGCGAACCGCGGGCTGGCGCGGCGCAGGACGGATGCTAGAGCCGGCGGATGCCCCCGCCCCGCCCTCACGGCCGCTCGCGCGTCGGCGACATCGTCCGCGTCGCGGCGGGCAATTTCGTCGAGATGTACGA
>CAXTBN010000065.1:0-13650 GCA_964242895.1 uncultured Caulobacteraceae bacterium
TTCGACTTCTACACCGGCGTGCCGTGCTCGTTCCTGACGCCGCTGATCAACGGCGTGCTGAGCGACCGCTCGCTGCGCTACGTGGGCGCGGCGAGCGAGGGCGAGGCGGTCGCCATCGCCGCTGGGGCGTGGCTGGCGGGGCGGCGCACGGTGGTGATGTGCCAGAACTCGGGGCTGGGGAACGCGGTGAACCCGCTCACCAGCCTGAACGCGCCGTTCCGCATCCCGACGCTGTTCGTCACGACCTGGCGCGGCCAGCCGGGGCTGCACGACGAGCCGCAGCACGAGGTCATGGGCCGCATCACCCACGACCTGCTGCGCCTGATGGAGCTGACGTTGGAGGACGCGCCCTCCACGCCCGACGCGCTCGGCCCCGCCTTCGACCGCGCGGGCGCGGCCATGGACGCCACCGGCCTGCCGGTCGCCTGGGTGCTGAAGAAGGGCGACGTGGACGACAGCGGCCTCGACGCCGCCCCCACCGGCCCGCGCCCGCCCGGCTGCCGCGACCGACTCGAGACGGGCGGTGCGCGGCCCACGCGCGAGGCGGCGCTGCGGCGCGTGCTGGAGCTCGTCGACGACCGTACGGCCGTGGTGGCCACCACGGGCAAGTGCGGACGAGAGCTGTTCACCCTCGCCGACCGGCCGCAGCACATCTACCAGGTCGGCTCGATGGGCGGGGCGACCGGCATGGCGCTGGGCGTGGCGCTCAATACGGACAAGCCGGTGGTGGTGCTCGACGGCGACGGGGCCGCGCTGATGAAGCTCGGCACGCTGGCGACGGTCGGGGCCTACGCGCCCCCGAACCTGCTGCACGTGCTGCTGGACAACGGCGTGCATGACTCCACAGGCGGCCAGGCCACCGTCTCCGCCTCCGTGGACTTCGCCGCCGTGGCGCTGGCGTGCGGCTACGGCTACGCGGCCTCGGCGGACGACGTGGACGGCTTCGCGCGCGCCTGGGCGGCGGCGAAGGCGGCGGGCGGACCGGCGATGATCCACCTGCGCATCGCGCCCGGCTCCATGGACAAGCTCGGCCGTCCGACCGTGACGCCGGCCGAGGTGGCGCAGCGCTTCAAGGCGTTCCTCGCCTCGTGAGCGCGCCGCTTCTCCTGACGCCGGGTCCCCTGACCACGCACCCGCGGGTGCGCGAGGCCATGACGCGCGACTGGGGCAGCCGCGACCGCGACTTCATCGCCCTCACCGCCGAGCTGCGCGACGGGCTCCTCGCCGTGGCGAACGCCGCGGGCACGCATGAAGCCGTGCCGATCCAGGGCGCCGGCACCTACGCCTTGGAGGCTGCGGCCGCGACGCTGGTCGGCCCCGGCGACAAGCTCCTCGTGCTGGTCAACGGCGCCTATGGCCGGCGGATGGCCGCCATCGCGCGCCGGCTCGGCCTCGAGGTGTCTGCGCTGGAGTGGCCGGAGGACACGCTCGTGGAGCCGGAGCGCGTGCGCGAAGCGCTATCAGCCGACTCCGCGGTGACGCACGTGGCCGTGGTCCACGTCGAGACCACCACCGGCCTGCTGAATCCCGTCGCGAAAGTCGCCGCCGTGGTCGCCGAGGCCGGGCGGCGGCTGATCGTGGACGCCATGGCGAGCTTCGGCGCCCTGCCGCTCGACCTCGCCGCAACGCCGGTGGCCGCCGTGCTCGCCTCGTCCAACAAGTGTCTGGAGGGGCCGCCGGGCATCAGCTTCGCCCTGGTGGAGCGCGGCGCCCTGGCGGCGTCGGCGGGCGTGTCGTCGTCCATGTCGCTCGACCTCGCCGCCCAGGCGCAGGGCTTCGCCGACAACGGCCAGTGGCGCTTCACCCCGCCCGTGCAGGTGGTGGCCGGCACGGTGGAGGCCCTGCGCCTTCTCGCCGAAGAGGGCGGTCCGCCCGCCCGCCTCGCGCGCTATGCCGAGAACCTGCGCGTGCTGGTGGACGGGGTGGAGCCGCTCGGCTTCCCGCTCTACCTGCAGCGCGAGGTGCAGGCGCCGGTCATCGCCACCTTCAGGCACGGGCCGGACCTGAACTTCGCCCTCTTTTACGACGCCCTGGCCGCCCGCGGCTTCGTCATCTACCCGGGCAAGCTCACCGCCGAGCCCTCCTTCCGCATCGGCTGCATCGGTCAGGTGTTCCCCGCGGACATGGCGCGCCTCGTGGAGGCCGTCGCCGCCGTCACCCGTCGTTGAGCATGTAGCCGCGCGTCAGCGGCAGGGCGTCGACGCGCTTGGCCAGCTGGAGCTGGAACACCATCAGCCCCGCGTGCCGGAAGCCGGTCTCGCTCACGGCCAGGTAATAGTCCCACATGCGGAAGAAGCGGGCGTCGTACAGGGCCTCGATCTCCGCGCGGCGGGCGTGGCAGCGCTCGCGCCACAGCCGCAACGTGTCGGCGTAGTGCAGGCGCAGCACCTCCACGTCGGTCACCCAGAGGCCCGAGCGCTCCACCGCCGCCAGCGTCTCCGACAGGGCCGGGATGTAGCCGCCGGGAAAGATGTGGCGCGACACGAAGGGGTCGGTGCGCCCGGGCTCGGCGTGGCGGCCGATGGCGTGCACCACGGCGACGCCGTCGTCGGCCAGGCGGTCGGCGATCGTCTCGAAGTAGGTCTCGAAGTTGGGCCGGCCCACGTGCTCGAACATGCCCACGGAGACGATGCGGTCGAAGGTCTCCGCCACGTCGCGGTAGTCCTGCAGGCGGAACTCCGGGCGGCGCGACGCGGGCAGGGCGGCGACGCGGGCCTGCGCCACGCCGAGCTGCTCGTCGGACAGGGTGATCCCCGTCACCTCCGCGCCCGCCTCGGCGAGCGTCAGCCCCAGGCCGCCCCAGCCGCAGCCGATGTCGAGCACGCGCTGGCCGGCGGCGAGGCGCAGCTTGGCGAGAATGTGCGCCTTCTTGGCCGCCTGCGCCTCGTCCAGCGTCATGTCAGGCCGGGCGAAGTAGGCGCAGGAGTACTGCAGATCTTCGTCCAGGAAGGTCCGGTAGAACTCGGTCGACAGGTCGTAGTGGCGGCGCACGTTGCGGCGGGCGGCGGCCCGGTCGTTCCAGCCGTCCACCGCGCGCCAGGCGGCGCGCCACAGGCGCACGGCCGCCCCCGTGCGGCGCGGCGTGTAGCGGCTGTGGTCGAAGTTGCGGCCGATCAGGTCGAGAAAGACGCCTACGTCGCCGTCGGGCAGGACGAGGCCGCCGTCCATGTAGCTCTCGCCGATGCCGAGCGGCGGGTTGAGCAGGATGCGCAGGATGGTGCGGCGGTCGCGCACGTGGACGCGCACGGGCGGGCCGGAGCCGTCGCCGTGCACCGTGGTGCGTCCGTCGGGGTGCGTCAGCACCAGGCGGCCGCGCAGCACGAAGCGGTCGCCCAGGGTGGCGAGCAGGTCCAGGCCGCGCCAGGCCGCGCCCGGGGCGTCCGCCTCGGTCGCCGGCCCGTCCGGTCCCTCGCTCATCCAAGCTTGGCTCACGACCGGCCTTGTCCCGAGCGGTCCGGCGGGCGTCAACGCCTTAAGCTGTCGAGCCCGCCCGGCGCGCCCCGCCGACCGGCGGGTGAGGCGGCCGGTCCACGCTCCGGCGTCAGGCCGTCGAGGGCTCCATGCGCCCTGCGGCGGCGCCCCTCGGCGGCGCGAGCCGGCGCAGGCGACCGGCGTGCGTGGCCAGGAACACGGCGTCGAGCAGGTAGCGGGTGCGCGTATGCGGCTCGGTGAGCAGGCGCCACGCCCACTCCAGGCCCGACGCCTGCGCCCAGCCGGGCGCGCGGGGCTTCAGCCCGGCGGCGAACTGCAGGGCCGCCCCGCAGCAGAGCAGGTCGCAGGGGTGGTCGAGCGCGCGCACCAGGCCGGCGGCCACCACTTCGCTCTGCGGCGCGCCCGTGCAGACGAAGATATGGTCCGGGCGCAGGTCGCGGGCGAGCGTCGCCAGGGCGCGGCGCTCGGCGCGCTTGAACACGTAGCCGCGGCTGGGCTCCACGCCGTGCACGCGCAGGTCGGGCCGGCGCGCACGCAGCCACGCCTCCACGCCGGGCGGGCAGCCGACCACCAGCACGCCCGAGCCGTTCGGGGCCGCGTCGAGCATCCGCAGGGCGAGGTCGGCGCCGGGCAGGGTGGGGGTGCGCGCGTCCCACAGGGCGCGGCGCAGGAAGCGGCTGTCGTTCAGCACCACGGCCGCGGCGCGGTAGGCGGCGCGGAAGGCGGCGCTGCGGTGGAGCAGGCGCCAGTGGTCCAGGTTGGGCGTCACGATCAGCCGCGGCCGGCCCGCGGGGCCGTGCGCCAGCGGCTCCGGCGGCCCGGCGTGCAGGACGAGGCCGGCGAGCGGGTCGCGGGCGGGACGGCGGCTCATGTCCCCGCCGTACACGCCGCGGTTTAAGGCGGGGTCGCCGGGCATGGTGAACGGCGGGTGTGCTGGCCCTCCGCGGCCGCCCCGGCTACACGGCGCGCCGGCCGCGCTCTCGGCCGAACGCCGGAGGCGGACCGCATGCGCGTGGCGATGATCGGGACGGGCTACGTCGGCCTGGTGTCGGGCGCGTGCTTCGCCGACTTCGGCCACGTGGTCACCTGCATCGACAAGGACGCGGGCAAGATCGAGCGCCTGCGCGCCGGCGTCATGCCCATCTACGAGCCGGGGCTGGACGTGCTGGTGGCCCGCAACGTCGAGGCCGGCCGCCTGTCGTTCGCCACCGAGGCGCAGGCGGCGGTGGCCGCCGCCGACGCGGTGTTCATCGCCGTGGGAACGCCGTCGCGACGCGGCGACGGCCACGCCGATCTCTCCTACGTCCACGCCGCCGCGCGCGAGATCGCGGGCTATGTCGAGGGCTTCACCGTGGTGGTGACCAAGTCCACCGTGCCGGTCGGCACGGGCGACGAGGTCGAGCGCATCATCCGCGAGACGCGGCCGGAGGCCCAGGTGGCGGTGGTCTCCAACCCCGAGTTCCTGCGCGAGGGCGCAGCCATCGAGGACTTCAAGCGTCCGGACCGCGTCGTGGTGGGCACGTCGGACGAGCGCGCGCGCGAGGTGATGCGAGAACTCTACCGTCCGCTGAACCTGAACGAGAGTCCGCTGCTGTTCACCGGACGGCGCACCTCGGAGCTGATCAAGTATGCGGCCAACGCCTTCCTGGCCATGAAGATCACCTTCATCAACGAGGTGGCCGACCTGTGCGAGGCGGTGGGCGCCGACGTGCAGCAGGTCGCGCGGGGGATCGGGCTCGACAACCGCATCGGCGGGAAGTTCCTGCACGCGGGCCCCGGCTACGGCGGCAGCTGCTTCCCCAAGGACACGCTGGCCCTGGTGCGCACGGCGCAGGACGCCGGCTCGCCGGTGCGGCTGATCGAGACCACCGTGGCGGTGAACGATGCGCGCAAGCGCGGCATGGCCGAGCGGGTGGGCCGCGCGATCGACGGCGGACTGGAAGGCAAGACCGTCGGCGTGCTCGGCCTCACCTTCAAGCCGAACACCGACGACATGCGCGACAGCCCCGCGCTCGACATCGTGCCCGCCCTGCAGGCGGCGGGCGCTCAGGTGCAGGCCTACGACCCGGAGGGCATGCGCGAGGCGGAGCACCTGCTGCCGGGCGTGGCGTTCAAGGCGGGCGCCTACGAGGCCGTGGAGGGCGCGGACGCCCTGCTGCTGCTGACCGAGTGGGACCAGTTCCGCGCCCTGGACCTCGACCGCGTGTGCCGCCTCATGCGCCGACCGGTCGTGGTGGACCTGCGCAACGTCTACAAGCCCGAGGACATGGCCCGCCGCGGCTTCCGCTACCACGGCGTGGGACGGGGCTAGCGCCCGTAGAAGTCCCGCCACCACGCCACGAAGCGCGGGAGGCCCACGTCGATTGGCGTGGTCGGCGACCAGCCGGTCAGCGCCTGCAGGCGGCAGACGTCGGCGCAGGTGCGCGTGACGTCGCCGGGCTGCATGGGCTCGAACACCTTCACCGCCTCGCGGCCGAGCGCCCGCTCGATCTCGGCGATCATGTCCATCAGCCCCACCGGCCGGCCGCCGCCGATGTTGAGGATGCGGTTTTCAGCGGGCGCGGGCGGGCGGTCCAGCGCGCGGACCACGCCCTCGGCGATGTCGTCGATCCAGGTGAGGTCGCGCGCCATGCGGCCCTCGCCGAACACGCGGATCGGCCGCCCCGCCGCGATCGCCTCCGTGAAGCCGAAGTAGGCCATGTCCGGCCGGCCCCACGGCCCGTAGACGGTGAAGAAGCGCAGGCCCGTCTGCGGCAGGCCGTAGAGGCGGGCGTAGGCCGTCGACATCAGCTCGCCCGAGCGCTTGGTGGCGGCGTAGAGCGAAACGGGTTCCGTCGCCGCGTCGTCCTCGCGGAACGCCTCGCCGTCCGCCGGCCGGTCGCCGTAGACCGAGGAGGAGGAGGCGTAGACCAGGTGCTCGAAGCCGGGCGCGCGGCGGCAGGCCTCCAGCACGCGCAGGTGGCCGTCGAGGTTGGCGCGGCCGTAGGCGAAGGGGTTGTCTATCGAATGGCGCACTCCCGCCTGCGCCGCGAGGTGCACCACGCCGCGCACGCCCGCCTCGCGCATCAGCGCGGCGACCGCGTCCGCCTCGGCGACGTCGCCTTCGACCATGCGGAAGTCTGGGCGGCTCTCCAGCCGGGCGGCGCGGGCGCGCTTCAGCGCCGGGTCGTAGTAGCTGTTGAAGCTGTCGAGCCCGACCACCTCGTCGCTGCGGTCGAGCAGCCGGTGCGCCACGTAAGAGCCGACGAAGCCGGCCGCGCCGGTGACGAGGATCGCCATGGCCTGCGCTCTAGCACGGCCCCATCCCTGCGCTCATCCCCGCGAAAGCGGGTCTGGGAGGCGCCTACCGCGGCGCGCGCTTCGCCAGGATGCGCTGCAGCGTGCGGCGGTGCATGTTCAGTCGCCGAGCGGTCTCGCTGATGTTGTGGCCGCACTGCTCGTACACGCGCTGGATGTGCTCCCAGCGGACGCGGTCGGCGCTCATGGGGTTCTCGGGCGGAGGCGTCGGCACGCCGTCCTTGGCGGCCAGCAGCGCGCGGGTGACGTCGTCGGCGTCGGCGGGCTTGGGCAGATAGTCGACGGCGCCCACCTTCACCGCCTGCACGGCCGTGGCGATGTTGCCGTAGCCGGTGAGCATGACCACCCGCGAGTCCGGCCGCACCGCCTTGATCGCCTCCACCACCTGCAGGCCGTTGCCGTCCTCCAGCCGCAGGTCGCAGACCGCGAAGGCGGGCGGCCTGTCGCGCACGGCGGCGGTGGCCTCGGCGACGGAGGCGCACTGGATGACTTCGAAGCCGCGGCTCTCCAGGGCGCGTCCAAGACGCGTTCGGAGCGGGGTGTCGTCGTCCAGCACCAGCAGGGTGCGGTCGGGCAGGGCGGCGATGGTGGCGGAGACGTCGGTCAAGGCGCGTGATCCCGGCTGAGGCGCCGCGCGGACGGTCCCGCGCGAACCTGTCGGACACAATGTCGCACTCCGGGCCGAGATCAACTCAATTGTGAAGGCTTGCGGCGGCTCGTCAGAACTCCGGCGCGCCTCCGGGCGCCTCGACCCGCGCCCGGGCCCAGCGCGCGGCCACCACGGCGCCGCCGCGGCGCGCGTTGCGGAACTCCACGTGCGCGCCCGTGCGCTCCAGCAGCGTCTTGGCGATGAAGAAGCCGAGGCCCATGCCGAGGTGGTTGGTGCGGCTGTTCTCGGCGGCCGGGCGCGTGGTGACGTAGGGTTCGCCCAACCGCGCCATCACCTCGGGCGGAAAGCCCGGGCCGTCGTCGCGCACCTCGATCAGGAGCCGGTCGGCGTCGTAGTGGGCGTTCACCTCCACGATCGACTCGGCGAAGTCGGTGGCGTTCTCCACGAAGGCGGAGAGGCCGTGCAGCACCTCGGGCAGGCGGCGCACCTCCAGGATGGCCGCGCCCGCCGCGCAGGTGACGTCGCACTCCACGCTGACGCCGCCGGCCTCGTCGCGGTACGGATCGGCGATCTCCTCCATGAGCTGGCTGAGGCTCATGCGCGCGTGGCGCTGGTCGGACGCCTCCGGGTGCGTGGAGAGCTTCTTCAGGATCTCGCGGCAGCGCTCGGCCTGCGAGGAGAGCAGGGTCACGTCCTCATGCGTGGAGGTGCCTGGCTCCAGCTCGCGCAGCATCTCCTTGGACACCACCTGGATGGTGGCCAGGGGCGTGCCGAGCTCGTGCGCCGCGGCCGCCGCCAAGCCGCCGAGGGCGGACAGCCGCTGCTCGCGCGCCAGGACGGCCTGCGTGGCGGCGAGCGCCAGCTCCATGCGCTGCGCCTCCGCCTGCGCCTGCCAGGCGTACACGCCGGTGAACACGATCCCCGACGCGGTGGAGACCAGCAGCGACAGCCGGTACGGGGCCGGCAGCACCAGCACCTCGCCGCCGACCCAGGGCAGGGGCATGGCGCGGATCGACAGCCCGACTACGGCGGCCAGGGCGACCGCTCCCACCAGCAGGGCCGAGCGCGCGGGCAGGGTGGCCGCCGCCACCGTCACGGGGGCGATCAGCAGCAGCGAGAACGGGTTCTGGAGACCGCCCGTCAGCCACAGCAGTGCGGCGAGCTGGGCGATGTCGAAGGCCAGCTGCGCCACGGCCTCGCGCCGTCCGGCCACCCGCGCCCCCGGCCACACCACCGTCAGCGACAGGTTCAGCGCCGCCGCCGCCCCGATCGCCACGAGGCACGGCGCGAGGGGAGGATGCACGCCGAAGGCGAAGCGGGCGGCCAGCAGCAAGGCGAGCTGCCCCGCCACCGACACCCAGCGGAGCACCACCAGCGTGCGCAGGCGCAGGCCGCGCCTCGCCTGCGCCCAGTCCCACAGCCGGCTCTCCGTCGAGTCGGCGAAGGCCGCGCGGCCGCCTGGGCCGCCGAGATCGGTGGCCTTGGCGCCGAAGCCGCTCACGCGGGACAGGTCGAAGGCGGCCTCGCTCATGCCGCGCGACCTTGGCGCCCCGCGCCGCCGGGGGGAAGCGCGCACCTCTTCGCACCTGCAGCAACGCGGCGTCGCCGACGCGCGTTGAGGTTTGTGAACGCCCGCGTGCTAAGCCGGGCGGTGACAGGAACGGGGGCCGGACAGGGCCGATGTCGATCTACGCCATGCACGAGGCGGCCTACGCCGCCGCCCAGCCGCTGCGGACCGCGGCCCTCGCCGCGCGCGACTTCTGGAGCTCGGCCGCCAATCCGTGGGGTCAGACGGGCTTCGGACGCCAGGCGCACGCCGCCGCCCAGTTCGTCGGCGACGCCACCCGCCGGCATGGCAAGCCCGACTGGCGCATCGACTCGGTCGACATCGACGGCACGCCCGTGCGCGTCCACGAGGAGGTGGAGTGGGCCTCGCCCTGGGTGCGCATGCTGCACTTCGCGCGCGACGTCACCGACATGCGCCGCGCCGGACGCAAGGGCGGCGAACCGCACGTGCTGATCGTGGCCCCGCTCTCCGGCCACTACGCCACCCTGTTGCGCGGCACGGTGCAGGCCTTCCTCAAGGACCACGAGGTCTACGTCACCGACTGGGTGAACGCCCGCGAGGTGCCGATCACCGAGGGCCGCTTCGACTTCCACGACTACATCGACCATGTCCGCACCATGCTGCGCGTGCTCGGCCCGCGCCCGCACGTGGTCGCCGTGTGCCAGCCCGGCCCGGCGGTGATGGCGGCGGCGGCGCTGATGAGCGAGGAGGGCGACCCCTCGCGCCCGGCCTCAATGACCTTCATGGGCAGCCCGATCGACGCGCGCCTCGCGCCCACCGCGCCGACCGAGCTGGCGGCGGCCCAGCCCTTCGCCTGGTTCCGCTCCCACATGATCGAGACGGTGCCGCCGCCGTACCCGGGCGCGATGCGGCGCGTATACCCGGGCTTCGTCCAGCTCTACGCCTTCATGAGCATGAACGCCGACCGCCACCGCGACGCGCACCGCCAGTATTTCGACGACCTGGTGAAGAGCGACGGCGACGGCGCGGCCAAGCACCTGGAGTTCTACGACGAGTATCTGTCCGTGCTCGACCTGTCGGAGGAGTTCTACCTTCAGACCATCGACTACGTCTTCCAGCGGCACCTGTTGCCGCAGGGCCTGCTGTACCATCGCGGCCATGTGGTCGACCTGGGCGCGATCACCGACGTCGGGTTGATGACGGTGGAGGGCGAGCACGACGACATCTCGGGCGTCGGCCAAACGCAGGCCGCGCACGGCCTCACGCCCAACCTGCCGGACGACCTGAAGTCGCTCTACGTGCAGCCGGCCGTGGGCCACTACGGCGTGTTCAACGGCCGCCGATTCCGCGACGAGATCTACCCCCGCGTCCGCGAGTTCATCGCCGCCCGCGAGGTGTGAGCGCCGGGGCGGCCCCCGCGGAATCGCGGCCTCCGCGTCAGTGCGCCGGAGGCGCCGAGCCGTGGATCGCGCCGATGTGGCGGGCGACGATGAGGTGCGTCTCGCGTCCGAAGGCGCGGAAGGCGGGGCTTCCACCGGACCGTCCCTCCTGAGCGAAGGCGGCGCCGTCGGCGGCGTGCAGGGTGGACATCTCGCCCATGTAGGCCGCGTCGAACGCCGGGCCGGACAGCGTCTTGAGGTGGTCGAGCTTGCCCTGGAACTCCGCGTTCAGCGCGGCCGGGCCGTCGATCCCCTCCTTGCCCGCGGTCGCCTTGAGGCGGTCGCCCACGCCCGTGTGGTCGTGGACCTCCATGGTGGCGAAGTCCCGAACGTCGACCGAGGCCGCCTTGCCCTCGGCAAGCTCGCCCGCCTCGACCTCGAACATGCCGCCTTGTCCGACCTTGGCGACGAACGCGCGGTCCGCGGCGGTGGCGGCGTGGGCTGAGCCTGCAGCGAGCGCTCCGCAGACGAGGAGAGGGGCGAGGGCGAACTTCATGGGCGTAGCTCCTGGTCGCCGCTGGAAGCCCGACGGAGCGTCCGCCGTTCCACGCTTTGGTCCGTGGCGGCGGAACGACGGACATCGCCGGCGTCCGGGACGCGCGCCTGGCGGACTCGTGTACGGTGGACGGGTGAGGCTCGCCCGTCTTCTCCGTGGATCGCCGCGACTGGCCGACGGGCAGGTCGTCGAGGTCGGGGGTCGTCCCGTGCGGCTGAAGGTGAACGCGCGCGCGCGCCGCGTATCGCTTCGCGTCGATGGGGTCCGCGGCGAGGTGACGGCGACCGCGCCGACTCCCCGCCGCCTCGCCGACGCCCTCGCCTTCGCCCAGGCGCGCGCGGACTGGATCGCCGAGCGGCTGGATGCGCAGCCGAAGCGTCGCCCCCTCGCGCCCGGCGCCGTGATCCCGCTCGGCGGGGCACCCTGCCGGCTGGAGCGCGCGGCGATGCGCGTCGCGCCGCGCCTGACGCCCGCGACGGCCGACGAGCCCGCCCGGCTCATCGCGTCCGGCGAGGGCGATGCGTTCGGGCGCGCCGTGGTGCGGGCGCTCCGGGCGGAGGCGCTGGCGCGGCTGCGCGCGCGCACGGCTCTCCATGTCGAGGCGCTCGGGCTCCCGCAGCCGCCGGTGGCGGTGGGCGACGCGCGGGGTCGCTGGGGCTCCTGCCGCGCGCCGCACCGGGGGGACGCGGGCGCGATCCGCTACAGCTGGCGGCTGGTGTGCGCGCCGCCGGCGGTGCTCGACTACGTCGCCGCGCACGAGGCCGCGCACCTCGTCGAGCCGAACCACTCGCCCGCCTACTGGGCGGTGGTGGAGCGGCTCTACGGCGACCCGTCGCCGGCGCGGCGGTGGCTGCGCGAGCACGGCCCGGCCCTGCACGCCTTGGGATGATCGGCCCTCAGTAGGGGTACGGCCGGCCGTAGGGGTCGCGCGGCGGCGGGGGCGGCCGGGCTGCGGGCACGTCGTAGTACCGTGGGTCGTAGCCGCTGCGGGCCGGGGCTCGCGGCGCATCCTCGTCCGTGTCGTCGGGCTGCGTGGGCGGACGCCGCGCGCCGCGGTAGGTCTGCGGCGGCTGGGCGTAGTCCGGGTCGGGCGGCACCCGATCGTTGTCGCGGTCGATCGGCGCGGGCTCCGGCGGGCGCGGCGCGCCGGCGGTGACCTCGTCGCCCTCGCCGTTCTCCCCCGTGCGGTTCAGCAGGTCGGCGACCGGGTCGTCGCTGACGGGCGTGGCGGCGGGCGGGTTGGCGCCGCTGGGGATCGAGGCGACGCGCAGTCGCGGCAGGGCGGCGCTCATGAAGGCGCGCCAGATCTCGGCGGGCGCGGCGCCGCCGGTCACCTTGCGCATGGGCGTGTTGTCGTCGCGACCCACCCACACGGCGGTGGCGAAGCCTCCCGTGTAGCCGACGAACCAGGCGTCGCGGTAGTCGCTGGTGGTGCCCGTCTTGCCCGCGAGATCGAAGCCGGCGATGGCCGCGCGCGCGCCCGTACCCGGCGGCGTCATCACTCCGCGCATCATGCGCACCATGTAGCTCAGGCCCGGCTCGCCGATCACCTCGGTGCGCTCGTCCTCGTGGTGCTCGTACAGCACGCGGCCGTCGGCGGTGCGGATGCGTTCGATGCCGTAGGGCTTGGCCCGCACCCCGCCGTTGGAGAAGGCGGCGTAGGCCCCGGCCATCTCCAGCGGGCTCACCCCGGTGGTGCCGAGCGCCATGGCCGGGTCGGTGTTGATCGACGAGGTGATGCCCAGCCGCCGCGCCACCGCCGCCACGTTCTGCCGCCCGACCTCGTCGGCCAGCCGCGCCGCCACCGTGTTGATGGACTGCGCCAGGGCGGTCGCCAGGGTGATCGGGCCGAGGTAGCGGCCCGTGTAGTTCTTGGGGCTCCAGCCGTCGATGGTGACGGGCTCGTCCACCACGGGCGTCTCGGGCGTGCGGCCGTTCTCCATGGCGGTGAGGTAGACGAACGGCTTCCATGAGCTGCCCGCCTGCCGCCGCGCGTCCACCGCGCGGTCGAACTGGCTCTGGCCGTAGTCGACGCCGCCGATCAGCGCGCGCACGCGGCCCTCGCCGTCCACCGCCACCAACGCCGCCTGCTGCACGCCGAGACCTTTGTCTCGGTCCGTCACCTGCCGCGCGGCGGACTCGGCGGCGGTGTCGATGGGCAGGTCGAGGGTGGTCTCCACCACCAAGTCCTTGGCGTCGGGCCCGCCGACCTGGTCGGGGACGAGGCGGCGCACGTCGGCGTCCACCCAGTCGACGAAGTACTGCGCGTGCTGGGTGGAGAGCGTCTTGGAGACGGTGACGGGGTGGCTGAAGACCTCCGCCTCCTGCGCCTTGGTGATGGCGCCCGTCTCGACCATCTCGTCCAGCACGATCGTGGCCCGCCGCGCGGCGCGCTCCTGGTCGTTGACGGGGCTGTAGCGCGTGGGCGCCTTGAGCAGGCCCGCCAAGAGCGCCGCCTCGCCGATGGTCAGCTTCTGCGCCGGCACGTTGAAGTAGCGCTGGCTCGCCGCCTCGATGCCGATGGCTCCGGCCCCGAAGCTCACCCGGTTGAGGTACAGGGAGAGGATCTGCTTCTTGCTGTACTTCCACTCCAGCTCGACGGAGAGGATCAACTCCTGCACCTTGCGGCGGAAATTCTGTTCCGGGCTGAGGAACAGGTTGCGCGCCAGCTGCTGGGTTATCGTCGAGCCGCCGCGCAACGGGCCGCCGTGGTGGGAGAGGTTGTAGATCTCCGAGCGCACGATGCCGCCCAGGTCGAAGCCCCAGTGGTGGTAGAAGCGCCGGTCCTCCACGGCCACGAAGGCGGCGGGCACGTAGGCGGGCAGGCTGTCGAGGTCCACCGGCTGGG
>CAXTBN010000066.1:0-13462 GCA_964242895.1 uncultured Caulobacteraceae bacterium
GCCATGGAGCTCGGCTGCGACGGCGTGCTGATGAACACCGCCATCGCCGAGGCCAAGGACCCGGTGCGCATGGCCACCGCCATGAAGCATGCGGTGATCGCCGGGCGCGAGGCCTACCTCGCCGGCCGCATGCCCATGAAGCGCTACGCCGACCCGTCGAGCCCGCTGGCGGGGCTGATCTAGCGCGCCGCGGCCTTGATGGCGGCGTCGAGCTCCTCGGGCGCCCAACCGTTGGAGAGCTTGTCGCCGACGATGAAGGTGGGGGTGGCGTTGACGCCGATGGTGCGCGCCAGGGTGCGCACCTCCTCCACCTGCTTGGCGATCGCGGGCGAGGCGGCGTCCGCCTTGGCGCGCGCCACGTCCACGCCGTTGTCGCGCAGGATCGCCTCGGTGGCCGCGGCGTCGAGCGAGGGCGCTTTCATGAAGGCCTGGTGCACCGGCTCATAGCGGCCCTGCAACTTGGCGGCGAGCGCCAGCTTGGCGGCGTTCTCCGACGACTGCGAGAGGATCGGAAACTCCTTGTAGACCAGCCGCACGGTCGGGTGGCCTTTCAGGAAGGCGGGCAGAGCGGGGGCCGCCACCTTGCAGTAGGGGCAGCGGTAATCGAAGAACTCGGTCACCGTGACCGGCCCGGTGGGGTTCCCGCCCACGAAGTCGCGGCGGTCGCGCTCGATGGCCGCGCGGTGGTCGGCGATGGCCTGTTTGGCCGTGGCCGCCTCCTGGGCGTCCTCCTTGGCCTGCAGCTTGGCCAGGGCCTCTTTCAGCACCTCGGGGTGGGCGAGCAGGTAGGCGCGGACGCGCTCCCCGAAGGCCTTGTCGGCGGGCGTCTCGGCCGAACAGCCGGCGGAGGGGAGAGCAGCCAGCAGGGCGGCGACGAGGAGGGCGGGCAGGGCGCGCATGAGTGTCCGAGACTGCGGAAGGCGGGCGGATGTGAGGCGGACGGCCGCGCCGCCCGCCTCCGCGGGCGTCAGCCGCCGCGCAGCCGGTTCCACCAGCCGCGCTTGGGCGCGGCGGGCGGGGCGGTGATCTCGTTCGGATCGGGCTCGGCTGCGGCGGGCGCGGCCGCTGCGTCGAGTTCCGCGGGCGTCGGCTCTGGCGCGGGCGGCGCGACGGTGAGCGGCTCGGCCTCCGCCTGCGCGGGGTCCGGCGACTCGGCTTCCGTCATCGCGGGCTCGGGGCCGACAATGGTCTCCGCCGCGTCGGACGACGCCTCGTCGAACCGCTCTCCGCCGCCACGCCCGCCACGACGGCGACGCGGACGACGGCTGCGGCCGGAGCGACCCTCGTCGTCGTTGGCCGGAGCCGGCAGGGCGCCGCTCGGGGCCTCGGCGGAGGCGACGGCGCGGGCGTCGGCCTTCTCCCAGCCATATGGGTCTTCACCCGCGGCCGGAGCGACCTGCGGGCCCGGCGCGGGGCCGGCGGACGGTTCGGGCCCGGCGCCATCGGTGTCGGGGCGCGAGCCGCCGCCGGGCCGCTCGCTCCGCGCGGCGAGGGGATCGCTCCAGGCGTAGGGGTCGGCCTCGGCGGGGGCGGGACCGCCGCCCTCGCGCCAGGCGTAGGGTTCGGGGCCTTCACCGTCCTCGCGCATGCGCCGGCCGCCGCGACGGCCGCGACGGCGACGACGACCACGACCGTCGTCGCCCTCGCCTTCGCCCAGGCGGGCCTCGCCGCCCTCGACCTCGGGGCCGGCCTCGTCCGTTTCGGCGTCCTCGCCATCGACCTCGGGCGACCGCGCGACCGCGTCGGAGCCGCCGAGAGTCTCTTCGCGATCGTCGCGGTCGCGACCGCCGCGGCGGCGCCGGCGACGGCCGCGGCCTCGGCCCTCCTCGTCGCGGTCGCGGCGGGGGCCGGGCGCAGCGGCGGTTTCGTCCGCGCTCTCTGCGTCGGCCACGACCGCCTGGTCATCATCCTCCGCCTCGTCGGCGTCGAAGCCGCCGGCGGGCTCCGCGGCGAAGGCGGGGGCCTGCACGCGGGCGGCGGGACGGGCCTCGCCGATCACGCGCGAGGCGGTGCGCTCGATCTCGTGCTCGCCGGGGATCAGGGCGTCGTCGAACACCACGGTGACGTGCACGCCGTGCTCGTCGAACAGCCGGTGCAGGAACTCGCGCTTGTCGTTGAGCACGTACAGGCCGACGCCCGTGCACATCGCCAGGTTCACCGCCCCCGGCCCGTTGCGCACCGCCTCCATCTCCGCCTCGCGCAGCGCCGACAGCGCGCTGGACTCGACCGAGCGGACGCGGCCCGCGCCGTGGCAGTGCTCGCAGACGTGGGTGGAGCCCTCCAGCACGCCCATGCGGCGGCGCTGACGGCTGATCTCCATCAGGCCGAACTGGCTGATGCGGCCCATCTGCACGCGGGCGCGGTCGTCGCGCAGCGCGTCCTTCAGCACCTTCTCGACGGCCTTGTCGTTCTTGCCCTCGTCCATGTCGATGAAGTCGATCACGATCAGGCCGGCGAGGTCGCGCAGGCGCAGCTGGCGCGCGGCTTCTTCCGCGGCCTCGAGGTTGGTCTTGAGCGCGGTCTGCTCGATGTTGCGCTCGCGCGTCGCCTTGCCCGAGTTCACGTCGATGGCGACCAGCGCCTCGGTCTGGTTGATCACCAAGTAGCCGCCCGACTTCAGGGCCACCGTCGGCGAGTGGATCTGGGCGATCTTCTCCTCGACGCCGAAGCGCGAGAACATCGGCACGGCGTCGGTATAGTGGTGGACCTTGGACGACTGGCTCGGCATCAGCATGCGCATGAAGTCGCGCGCTTCCTTGTAGCCGTCGTAGCCCTCGACCTGGACGCTCTCAAAGTCCTTGTCGAACATGTCGCGCACCGCGCGCTTCACCAGGTCCTCCTCCGCGTAGATCAGGGCGGGGGCGACCGACTTCAGCGTGGACTCGCGGATGCTCTCCCAAAGGCGCAGCAGGTAATCGTAGTCCCGCGCGATCTCCGCCTTGGTGCGCGCGGCGCCAGCGGTGCGGATGATCAGGCCCATGCCCTGCGGCAGCTCCAGCGCGGAGACGGCGCTCTTCAGCCGGCGGCGGTCGGTGGCCTGGGTGATCTTGCGGCTGATGCCGCCGCCGCGGGCGGTGTTGGGCATCAGCACGCAGTAACGGCCGGCCAGCGACAGGTAGGTGGTGAGCGCGGCGCCCTTGTTGCCGCGCTCCTCCTTGACGACCTGGACCAGCAGGATCTGCCGGCGGCGCAGCACGTCCTGGATCTTGTACTTGCGCAGCATGCGCGCGCGGCGGCGCTCCAGCGCCTCGTCGGCGTCCTCCTCGTCGGAGGAGGCTTCGGCCTCGGCCGCGTCCTGCTCGGCCTCGCGCCGCAGCGCCTCGCGGTCGGCGGCGGGCACCTGGAAGTAGTCGGGGTGGATCTCGTTGAAGGCGAGGAAGCCGTGGCGGTTGCCGCCGTACTCGATGAAGGCGGCCTGGAGCGAGGGCTCCACGCGCGTCACCTTGGCGAGGTAGACGTTGCCGCGCAGCTGACGCTTGCCGGCGATCTCGAAGTCGAGTTCCTCGATGGTGCGGCCGTCAACGACGGCGACGCGGGTCTCCTCCGGGTGGGAGGCGTCGATGAGCATGTGCTTGGACATGTGGGGGGTCTCCGCGGCCAAGCGCGGGCGGATCGCCCGGCGGCCGAAGGGCGGCGCGCACAGGGCCGCGCCCGACGCGGCGCGGGAGCGCCTTGTGCGTCGGGAGGCTGCGGATAGGGGCGGCGCGGCCCATGGGTGAGTTCCGTGTGGGCCGGGGATGTTCCGCGGCCCTGGATGCGGGAGCGCCGTTTCCGCGGGGTCCGCGGAGCGTCGCTTGTGAGGTCGCGTCCTCTGGAAGGCCGAGCCGCGCCTCTTGTACGCAAGGACGGGGCGGAGCCGAAACGACGCAGTCCGGAGCTTGCACCAGGAAGCCCCTGGTCGGCAAGACTGTCCGTAGTTGATAAATGAGGCGCGCCGGGTGGTGCGCAAGGGGAAGGACCGCCTTCCGGTCGGACAAGGCCGGTCGGTCCACGTCTCGTGACCCGCCTGGACCTCGGGTGTGCGCTCCCGCCGAGCGCCGGCGTTTGCTAGACCGCTCCGCGTGTCCGACCTGTTCGAAGCCGCGGGGCTTGAGCCCGCCGCGCCGCGCCCCCTCGCCGAGCGGATGCGGCCCACCTCGCTCGGCGAGGTCGTCGGGCAGGAACACCTGCTCGGCCCCGACGGCCCCATCGGCCGCATGGCGGCGGCGGGGCGGCTCTCCTCGCTGGTCCTGTGGGGCCCGCCGGGGGTCGGCAAGACCACCATCGCGCGCCTGCTGGCGGCGGCGGCGGGCTACGAATTCCAGCAGTTGTCGGCCGTGTTCTCCGGCGTGGCCGACCTGCGCAAGGCGTTCGAGGCCGCCCGCGCCCGCCGCCGCGCCGGCCAGGCGACGCTCCTGTTCGTCGACGAGATCCACCGCTTCAACCGCGCCCAGCAGGACGGCTTCCTGCCCTACGTGGAGAGCGGCGACGTCACGCTCGTGGGCGCCACCACGGAGAACCCCAGCTTCGAGCTGAACGGCGCGCTGCTCTCGCGATGCCAGGTGTTCGTGCTGCGCCGGCTGGACGACGCGGCCCTGTCCGAGCTTCTGCACCGGGCGGAGGCGCTGGAAGGTCGGCCGCTTCCGCTGACGCCGCCGGCTCGCGAGGCGCTGCTGGCCATGGCCGATGGCGACGGCCGCTTCGCCCTGACGCTCGCGGAGAGCCTCTACGCCTTTGGACTGGCGGAGCCGCTCGACCCCGCGGGTCTCGCCGCCGCCCTGCAGCGCCGGTCGCCGGCCTACGACAAGGACCGCGAGGAGCACTACAACCTCATCAGCGCCCTGCATAAGTCGATCCGGGGCAGCGACCCGGACGCGGCGCTCTACTGGCTGGCGCGGATGCTGGAGGGCGGAGAAGACCCGCTGTTCCTCGCGCGTCGCCTGGTGCGCGCGGCGGTGGAGGACGTGGGCGCCGCCGACCCCACCGCACTTACAGTCGCGATCGCCGCCAAGGACACCTACGACTTCCTGGGCAGCCCCGAGGGCGAGATCGCCCTGGCCCAGGCCTGCGTGCACCTGGCGACGGCGCCCAAGTCGAACGCGGTCTACGCGGCGTTCAAGGCGGCCGGGAGGGCGGCGCGAGAGACCGGCTCGCTCATGCCGCCGGCCCACATCCGCTCGGGCGCGACCAAGCTGATGCGCGAGCTGGGCTACGGCGCGGGCTACCAGTACGATCCCGACACGGAGGAGGGCTTCTCCGGCGCCGACTACTGGCCCGAGGGCATGGCGCCCCGCCGCTTCTACGAGCCGCGCGGGGAGGGGGCCGAGGGCCCCGTGCGCGAGCGTCTCGAGCGCTGGGCGAAGCTCCGCGAGGCCAAGCGTGCCGGCTGAGCGCGCGCGGCGACCGGCCGCCCCGGTCGTCCTCACCCCGGAGGAGGTCGCCTACGCCCGTTCGCTGGTGATCTGGCAGGACAGCTTCGTCATGGCGCTGAACAAGCCGTCCGGCCTGTCCTCGCAGGGCGGCCGCGGACAGCACCGCACGCTCGACGACCTGCTCCACGCCTTCGCGCGCTCCAACGGCAAGCGGCCGCAGCTGGTGCACCGGCTCGACCGGGACACTTCCGGCGTGATCATCGCGGCCAAGACCCAGCCCGCCGCGTCCGCGCTCGGCAAGGCGTGGATGGCGCGCACCGTGGCCAAGACCTACCTCGCCCTGGTCGGCGGCGGCGCGCCCGAGCCGGCGTCGGGCGTCATCGACGCCCCGCTGCGGCGGGAGGAGCTGGGGCGCGAGGCCTACACCCGCGTCGCGCCTGCGGGCGAGGGCGATGCCGCGCTCACCCGCCACCGCACCCTGGCGGCCACCGACGTGGCGGCCCTGGTCGAGGCCCGGCCGGAGACCGGGCGCATGCACCAGATCCGCGTCCACATGGCCCACGTCGGCCGACCGATCCTGGGCGACGTCCGCTACGGCGGCGCGTTGGCGGCCGGCGGGACGGGCGTGCCTCGACTCATGCTCCACGCCTCCGCGCTGGAGTTCCCGCACCCGGACGGTGGGCGACGGCGGGTCGAGGCGCCTCCGCCAGAGGACTTCCGCGCCCTGTCCTCGGCGCTCGGCCTGGCCGGCCCGCTCGGCTGACGGCCGGGGTTGCGCGGGATTGCGGCCTGTGGCGTCTGCCGCCCTCATGAGCGGCCCCCTCTCCACCGACGACGTCCTGGCCGAGTTCCGCGCCGCGGGGGCCCTGCGTGAGGGTCATTTCGTGCTGTCGTCGGGCCTGCACAGCCCGGTGTTCCTGCAGAAGAACCTCGTCTTCCAGCACGCCGACCGCACCGAGCGCCTCTGCCGCGCCCTGGCCGCGCTTATCCGCGAGCGCGCGGGCGAGGTGGACGCGGTGGTCTCGCCGGCGGTGGGCGGCATCATCCCGGGCTACGAGACCGCGCGACACCTGGGCGTGCCCTCGCTCTACGTGGAGCGCGAGGGCGGCGCCTTCCGCCTGCGCCGCGGCTTCCACCTGGAGCGGGGCGCGCGCGTGGCCATGGTGGAGGACATCGTCACCACCGGCCTGTCCTCCCGCGAGTGCATCGCCGCCATCGCGGCCACGGGCGCCGAGATGGTCTGCGCAGCCTGCATCGTCGACCGCTCGGGCGGGCGGGCGGACGTGGGCGTTCCGCTGGTGGCGCTGGCGACGCTCGACGTGCCGGCCTACGCCGCCGACGCCCTGCCGCCCGAACTCGCTGCGCTGCCCGTCACCGACCCGGGCAGCCGGAGACTCGCGTGAACGCGCCCCACGCCGTCCGCGGCAGCCTCCACGACTGCGGTCCGGACGTGCGTCTGCGCCTGGGCGTCAACATCGATCACGTGGCCACCATCCGCAACGCGCGGGGCGGCGCGCATCCCGAGCCCCTGCGCGCGGCCGAGGCGGCGCTGGCCGCCGGCGCGGACGGTATCACGGCGCACCTGCGCGAAGATCGCCGCCATATCGCCGACGCCGACATCGCGGCGCTCTCCGCCCTCTGCCTTCGCCTCGGCAAGCCGCTGAACCTGGAGATGGCCGTCACCGACGAGATGGTGGAGATCGCCCTGCGCCACCGCCCGGCGGCCGTGTGTCTCGTGCCCGAGCGGCGCGAGGAGCGCACCACCGAGGGCGGGCTCGACGTCGACCGCCACCACCGCGCCGTGGCCGACGCGGTCGCGCGCCTGCACGGCGAGGGCGGCGCGCGCGTGTCCCTGTTCATCGAGGCCAACCCCGTGCAGGTGGCCGCCGCCGTCGAGGTGGGCGCGCAGGTGGTGGAGCTGCACACGGGCGCCTACTGCGACGCGCTCCGAGCCGGCGAGGCGCGGGCGGCCGAGCGCCGCCTGCTGGCGCTGGGCGACGCCGCCTTCGACGCCTGCCACCGCGGGCTGGAGGTGCACGCAGGCCACGGCATCGACTACGCCAGCGTCACCCCCGTGGCCGCCATCGCCGAGGTGCGCGAGCTCAACATCGGTCATTTCCTGATCGGCGAGGCCGTGTTCACCGGCCTGCCGCACGCCATCGCCCACATTCGCGCGCTGATGGACGCCGCGCGCCCGACGACCTCCGCGTGAGCGTCGGCGAGTGATCATCGGCATCGGCTCCGACCTCTGCGAGATCGGCCGCATCGCGCGGACCCTGGAGCGTCACGGCGAGCGCTTCACCCACCGCATCTACACGGAGGCCGAGCGCGCCAAGGCCGCGGGCCGCGCCGACCCGGCCCCCACCTACGCCCGCCGCTTCGCCGCCAAGGAGGCCGCCGCCAAGGCGCTGGGGGTGGGGATTTCCGGCCTCGCCTGGACCGACATCGCCGTGGTCAACGACGCCCGCGGCAAGCCCGCGCTGGAGCTGACCGGCGGGGCCGCCGCACGCCTGGCGGAGATCACGCCGGCCGGGACGACGCCCCACCTCCACCTCAGCCTCACCGACGACCCGCCGTACGCCCTGGCGTTCGTGGTGATCGAGGCGCTGCCCGGCTGAGGCGCGACACCTTGCCGGGCTCGCGCCGGGCCTTTATGCCGCCCACCTTCGCGGCCACGCTGCGCCGTCCTGCGCGCCGCCTGCACGAGCCTCCATGTCCGTGACCACCTCCACCGAGCCCGCCGCAGACGCGCCGAAAGCCGAGACCAAGGGCGGTGCGCGCGAGCTGTGGGAGCTCGGCAAGACGGTGGTCTACGCGCTGCTGATCGCCTTCGTGCTTCGGGTGGTGCTGTTCCAGCCCTTCACCATCCCCTCCGCCTCGATGGAGCCGAACCTCTACGAGGGCGACTACATCATCGTGTCGAAGTTCGCCTACGGCTGGAGCAAGTACTCCCTGTCCCTGCCGTTCGACACGCCGCTGCCCGGCGGCCGCGTCCTGCAGCGCGGGCCCACGCGCGGCGACATCGTGGTGTTCAAGCTGCCGCGCGACGACAACACCGACTACATCAAGCGCCTGGTCGGCCTGCCCGGCGACAAGATCCAGGTGCGCGAGAGCCGGCTCTACATCAACGGCAAGCTGATCCCGCGGACGCCCGAGGGCGTGACCCAGGAGCCCAGCCCCTACGGCGACCCGCCGCGCACGGTGGAGAAGTACCGGGAGACCTTCCCCAACGGGCGCACCTTCCTCACCAACGACTTCGGCCCGCAGGGCGGGGCGGACGACACGGCGGTCTACACCGTGCCGGCCGGCTGCTACTTCATGATGGGCGACAACCGCGACAACTCCGTCGACAGCCGCTTCGACCCCGGCCTGCCGCCCGGCAAGATCAACAAGTGCGGCTGGGACGCGGCCTACGATCAGAAGGTGCCGCCGGACGCGGGCGTGGGCTTCGTCCCCGTCGAGAACCTGGTGGGCAAGGCCGACGTGATCCTGCTGTCTTGGAAGCCGGGCGCCTCGCTGTTCAAGCCCTGGACCTGGGTCACGTTGGCGCGCCCCAGCCGCTGGTTCCACTGGCTCCAGTGACGGGCCACCCGTGAGCGCGCGCGCGGCGGCCGCCGAGGCGCTGGCCGCCCGGCTGGGCCACGCCTTCGCCGACCCCGCCCGCCTGGAGCAGGCGTTGACGCACTCCAGCGTCGGCGATGGCGCGCGCCGCTCCGCGCGCGACAACGAGCGGCTGGAATTCCTGGGTGACCGCGTGCTCGGCCTCCTGGTCGCCGAGCACCTCCTGGCCGACGACCCCGCCGCCAGCGAGGGCGACATCGCCCCGCGCCTCAACGCCCTGGTCAGCCGCGAGGCCTGCGCCAGCGTCGCCCGCCGTCTGGAGCTCGGCCCGGCGCTGCGCCTCTCGGCCGGTGAGACGCGCACGGGCGGCCGTGACAAGACCTCGATCCTGGCCGGCGCCATGGAGGCGCTGATCGCCGCCGTCTACGAGGACGGCGGTCTGGACGCCGCCCGCGCCGTGTTCGCCCGCACCTGGCCGCAAGAGTTCGACCGGCTCGCCGTCGCCGCCCGTCCGAAGGACAGCAAGACCGAGCTGCAGGAGTGGGCGCTGGCCCGCGGCCGCCCGCTCCCCGCCTACAGCGTCGCCGGACGCGAGGGGCCGGAGCACGCGCCCCTGTTCACCGTGCAGGTGTCCGTGGAGGGCGCCGAGCCCGCGTCCGGCCAGGGCGGCTCCCGCCAGGCGGCGGAGAAGGCGGCGGCGCGCGCGCTGCTCGACCGCGAAAGGCAGCCCGCGTGAGCGACGTCCCCATCGAGACCGCCGCCGCCGCGGCCGGCGCGCTCGAGACCCGCGCCGGCTTCGCCGCGGTGATCGGCGCGCCCAACGCGGGCAAGTCGACGCTCGTGAACCGGCTGGTCGGGCAGAAGGTCTCCATCGTCACGCAGAAGGTGCAGACCACGCGCTTCCCCGTGCGCGGCGTGGCCATGGAGGGCGCCGCGCAGGTGGTGCTGGTCGACACGCCCGGCGTCTTCCGCCCGCGCCGCCGGCTGGACCGCGCCATGGTGCGCGCCGCCTGGGCCGGGGCGCAGGACGCCGACGCCGTGGTCCACCTCGTCGACACCGAGGCGGAGCTGGCCGAGAAGCCCACCCCCGCCCAGCGCCTGGCGCAGGACGACGCCCGCACCATCCTCGACGGCCTGACCACGAACGGCCGCAAGGCGATCCTGGCCCTCAACAAGATCGACCTGGTCAAGCGCGACACCCTGCTCGCCCTCAGCCAGCGCCTCTTCGAGAGCGGCGCCTATGCCGAGGTGTTCATGATCTCCGCGCACAACGGCTCGGGCGTCGCCGACCTGAAGCGCCGCTTGGCCGAGCTGATGCCGCCTAGCCCCTGGCTCTACCCCGCCGACCAGACCGCCGACCTGCCCGTGCGCCTGCTGGCCGCCGAGATCACCCGCGAGAAGCTGTACCTGCGCGTGCACGAGGAGCTGCCGTACTCCGCCGCCGTGGAGACCACGAGTTTCACCGAGGCCAAGGGCGGGGCCGCCCGCATCGAGCAGACGATCTTCGTCGAGCGCGAGAGCCAGCGCCCGATCATCCTGGGCAAGAACGGCCAGACCCTGAAGTGGATCGGCCAGCACGCCCGCGAGGAGCTGATCCAGATCCTCGACCGCCCCGTCCACCTGTTCCTGCACGTGAAGGTGCAGGAGAACTGGGCCGACGACCGCGCCTTCTACCGCGAGGGCGGCCTGGAGTTCGACGCCTAGGCGCGCCCGTGGAGTGGGCCGACGACGCCTTCGTGCTGGCCGCGCGCACCCACGGCGAGGCCGGGGCGCTGGTGGAACTCCTGACCGTGGAGCACGGCCGCTTCGCCGCGCACGTGGCGGGCGGCGCGTCGCGGCGGATGAAGCCGGTGCTGCAGCCCGGGACGCGGGTGCGGGCCGAGTATCGCGCGCGCACCTCCGACCACCTGGGCTCCGCACAGCTGGAGCCGGTAGGGGAGGGGCCGTCCTCGCTGTTCGACGACGCCCTGGCGCTCACTGGCCTCTCCTCCGCCGCGGCCGTCACCGCCGCGGCCCTGCCCGAGCGCGAGCCGCATCCCGAGGTGTTCGCCGCCTTCGAGTCGTTCGCCTCGGCCCTGGCCGCGCCCGAGGTGTGGCCGGCGGTGTACGTGCGCTTCGAGGCGGGGCTCCTGGAAGCGCTGGGCTTCGGGCTGGACCTGTCGCGCTGTGCGGTGACGGGCTCGGCCGACGATCTCGCCTGGGTCAGCCCCCGCACCGGCCGCGCCGTGGGCCGGGACGCGGGCGCGCCCTACGCCGACCGCCTGCTGCACCTGCCGCCCTTCATGCTCGGCAGCCAGGGCGGCCTCGTCGCGGGCGACGTGGCCGCCGGGCTGGAGCTCACCGGCCGCTTCCTGGAGCGCGACGTGTTCGGCCCGCTGAACCGCCCCTTGCCGCCCGCCCGGGCGTGGCTGGTGGCGGCGCTGGACAAGGCGGGGCGGGGCTGACCCTGCGGCGAGGCGTCGGGCGACGCGACTCGTCCGCCCGCGCTAGAGGAGGCGCATGAACGCCCCCGTGATCCCGCCGCTCCCAGCCCCGGGGGGGCCGCCCGACGGCGGCGGCGGACGCATCGTCGAGGAGCCGCTGGCCGAGGCGCTGTCGCGCCGCTACCTCGCCTACGCCCTCTCGACGATCATGAACCGGGCGCTGCCCGACGTGCGCGACGGGCTGAAGCCCGTGCAGCGCCGCGTGCTCTACGCCATGAGCGAGATGCGGCTGAACCCCGACTCCGCCGCGCGCAAGTGCGCCAAGGTGGTGGGCGAGGTGATGGGCACCTTCCATCCCCACGGCGACCAGTCGATCTACGACGCCCTGGTGCGCCTCAGCCAGGACTTCGCCCAGCGCACGCCGCTGGTCGACGGGCAGGGCAACTTCGGCAACATCGACGGCGATAACCCCGCCGCCATGCGCTACACCGAGTGCCGGCTCACGCCCTCGGCGCTGCTGCTGCTGGACGGCATCGGCGAGGAGGCGGTCGACTTCCGCCCCACCTACGACGCGCAGGACGAGGAGCCGGTGGTGCTCCCCGCCGCCTTCCCCAACCTCCTGGCCAACGGCGCGAGCGGGATTGCGGTGGGGATGGCCACCTCCATCCCGCCGCACAATCCGGGCGAGCTGATCGACGCCTGCCTGGTGCTGCTCCAGCGGCCGGACGCGACCACGGCCGACCTGATGGAGCGCGTGCAGGGGCCGGACTTCCCCACCGGCGGCGTGATCGTGGAGAGCCGCGCCGCGCTCCTGGAGGCCTACGAGACGGGCCGCGGCGGCGCCCGCGTGCGCTGCCGCTGGGAGAAAGAGGACACGGGGCGCGGGACCTACCGCATCGTGGTCACCGAGATTCCCTACCAGGTCCGCAAGGGCCAGCTGGTCGAACAGCTGGCCGAGCTGATCGAGTCCAAGAAGGCGCCGCTCTTGGGCGACGTGCGCGACGAGTCCACCGAGGACGTGCGCCTTGTGCTGGAGCCCCGCGCGCGCACCGTCGAGCCCGAGGTCTTGATGGAGAGCCTCTACAAGCTCTGCGACCTCGAGACGCGTTTCCCGATCAACATCAACGTCCTCGACAAGAGCGCCACGCCCGGGGTGATGGGCCTCAAGACGTGCCTGCGCCACTTCCTCGACTTCCGGCGCGAGGTGGACGGGCGGCGCGCTCGCTGGCGGCTGGGCCGGATCGACGCGCGGCTGCACATCCTCGACGGCCTGCTGATCGTCTTCCTCAACCTCGACGAGGTCATCCGCATCGTCCGCTTCGAGGACGAGCCCAAGGCGAAGCTGATGGCGACCTTCTCCCTCAGCGACCTGCAGGCCGATGCCATCCTGAACACGCGCCTGCGCCAACTCGCCAAGCTGGAGGAGATGGAGCTGCGGCGCGAGCACGACGCCCTCTCCAAGGAGAAGGCGGGGCTGGAGGGGCTGCTCGGCTCCGACAGGCTGCAGTGGAAGAAGGTGGGCGACGACCTGCGGCGCGTCCGCGACCAGCTCGCCAAGACGCCGGCGCTGGCGAACCGTCGCTCCACCTTCGCCGACGCCCCGGTGGTGGACGTGGCGGCGGCGCTGGAGGCGCAGGTCCCGCGCGAGCCGATCACCGTGATTATCTCCGAGCGCGGCTGGATCCGCGCCGCCAAGGGCCGCGTGGAGGACCCGAGCGAACTCAAGTTCAAGGAGGGCGACAAACTCGCCTTCCTCGTGCCCGCCGAGACCACCGACCGCCTGCTGCTGTTCGCCTCCGACGGCCGCTTCCTGACGCTGCCCTGCGACAAGCTGCCGAGCGCGCGCGGGCAGGGCGAGCCCCTGCGGCTGATGCTCGACCTGGACGACAAGACCAAGCTGACCGCCGTCTTCCCGTTCCGGGCGGGGCGCAGGCGCGTGCTGGCCTCCTCCAGCGGCTACGGCTTCCTGGTGGCCGAAGACGAGCTCCTGGCCAACCGCCGCGCGGGCAAGGCGGTGCTGAACGTCGACGACGGCGAGAGCCGCCTGTGCCTGGAGGCCGCCGGCGACCAGCTCGCCGTGATCGGCGACAACGGCAAGGTGCTGGTCTTCCCCCTGGCCGAGCTGCC
>CAXTBN010000067.1:0-13445 GCA_964242895.1 uncultured Caulobacteraceae bacterium
CCAAGAAGAACGCGCCCTGCATCATCTTCATCGACGAGATCGACGCCGTGGGCCGCCACCGCGGCGCGGGCCTCGGCGGCGGAAACGACGAGCGCGAGCAGACGCTGAACCAGCTCCTGGTGGAGATGGACGGCTTCGAGGCCAACGAGGGCATCATCCTGATCGCGGCGACCAACCGCCCCGACGTGCTCGACCCCGCCCTGCTGCGCCCCGGCCGCTTCGACCGTCAGGTCGTGGTGCCCAACCCCGACGTGGTCGGCCGCGAGAAGATCATCCGCGTGCACATGCGCAATGTGCCGCTCGCCGCCGACGTGGACGTGAAGACCATCGCCCGCGGCACCCCCGGCTTCTCCGGCGCTGACCTGATGAACCTCGTCAACGAGGCCGCCCTGTTCGCCGCGCGGCGCAACAAGAAGATGGTCAGCCAGCACGACTTCGAGCAGGCTAAGGACAAGGTCATGATGGGCGCCGAGCGCAAGTCCATGGCCATGACCGAGGAGGAGAAGAAGCTCACCGCATATCACGAGGGCGGCCACGCCATCCTGGCCCTGTCGGTGCCCTCCACCGACCCGGTGCACAAGGCGACCATCATCCCCCGCGGCCGCGCGCTCGGCATGGTGATGCAGCTGCCCGAGGGCGACCGCTACTCGATGAAGTACCAGCAGATGACCAGCCGGCTGGTCATCCTGATGGGCGGCCGCGTCGCGGAGGAGATCATCTTCGGCAAGGAGAACATCACCTCGGGCGCCTCGTCGGACATCGAGCAGGCCACCAAGCTCGCCAAGGCCATGGTGACCCGCTGGGGCTACTCCGAGGCGCTGGGGCTCGTGGCCTACGGCGACAACCAGGACGAGGTGTTCCTCGGCATGAGCATGGGCCGCACCCAGGCCGTCAGCGACGAGACCGCCAAGACCATCGACGCCGAGGTCAAGCGCCTGGTCCATGAGGGCTACGAAAGCGCCAAGCGCATCCTCACCGAGCGACAAGAGGACCTGGAGATCGTCGCCAAGGCGCTCCTGGAGTACGAGACGCTCTCGGGCGACGAGATCATCAAGGTGATCCAGGGCATTCCGCCCGTGCGCGAGGCGAACGAGCCCAAGGCGCTCGGCTCGGTCTCCGTGCCCCTGACCCACCTCCCCAAGTCCCTGCCCTTCCCGCCCGGCGCGGAGCCCGCGCCGGCCTGATCGGGGCATGGTCATCGAAGTCGCGAAGGGCGGGGACCAGTCCCCGCCCTTCGTCGTTCCGGAGCCCCGCATGACCCTGGTCATGGGCGTGCTGAACGTCACGCCCGACAGCTTCTCCGACGGCGGCGACTTCGCCGATTCCGCCGTCGCGGTCGCACGAGCCCTGCGATTCGCCGACCAGGGCGCCGACTGGATCGACGTCGGCGGCGAGTCCACCCGCCCCGGCTCGCTGCCGGTCGACGAGGCGGAGGAGCTGGCCCGTGTGCTCCCGGTGATCCGTGGCGCACGCGCCGCCTCGGCCGTGGCCCTGTCCATCGACACCGCCAAGCCCGCCGTCGCCCGCGCCGCCGTCGCGGCGGGCGCGTCCCTTTGGAACGACGTCACCGCCCTCGCCGCCCCCGGCGCGCCGGACCTCGCCGCCGAACTCGGCTGCGAGGTGGTGCTGATGCACATGAAGGGCGCGCCGCTGACCATGCAGCGCGACCCCGCCTACGACGACGTGGTGGGCGAGGTGGAGGCGTTCCTGCTCGCCCGCGCCGACGTCGCCGTCGCGGCCGGCGTCGCCCGCGAGCGCATCTGGCTCGACCCGGGCGTCGGCTTCGGAAAGACGGCCGTGCACAACATCGCCCTGCTCAACGCCCTCCCCCGTCTGGCCGCCCACGGCTTGCGCATCCTCGTCGGCGCGAGCCGCAAGCGCACCGTGCTCCACCTCGACCCCACCGCCACGGACCCGCGCGACCGCCTCGGCGGCAGCCTCGCCCTAGCGCTCCACGCCGCCGCCCACGGCGCCGCCGCGGTGCGCGTGCACGATGTGCGCGAGACCCGCCAGGCGCTCCTCGTCCAGGCCGCCCTGCGAGGCGCGGCGGCCACACTCCCGACGCGCTGACCTCGATCCGCAACTCCGGCAGTGGCGAAAGGCCGAAGGACGCCTATCTTCCCGTGCGACGACGCCGGCGTCCCTCGCCGGCCTGCTCCCGAAAGGCGCGCCGATGCTCTCCGCCCTGCTCCTGGCGGTGGCCGTACAGGCCGCGCCCGTCACCTACGTCGACGCGCAGGACCTCACCGTGCTGGTGGAGAACGTGCCCGACGACCGCGGCGTCGTGCGCGTGGACGTCTGCGGGCCGCAGGGCTTCCTCGGCGGTGAGTGCGGGCACACGGTCACGGTCAAGGCGCACGCCGGGACGATCGCCGTACGTGTGCCTGGGGTGCCGCCGGGCGACTGGGCTGTGCAGGCCTACCACGACCGGGACGAGAACGGCGTGCTGACGCGCAACCGGCTCGGCATGCCCGTGGAGGCGTTCGGCTTCTCGCGTGCGCCGTCGCTCGGTCTGCACGGCCCGAAATTCGTCAACGCAGCCTTCACCCACGGCGTCCAGCCGCAGACGGTGACGGTGAAGCTGCGCAAGCTGTTCTGACCGCGTCAGCCGCCGTAGTCGGCGTCGCTCACCGGTTCGAGCCAGGTCACCGCTTCGCCGCCCTGCGACAGCTGCAGCGCCACGTGTGTCATGCCGACGGTGGCCGAGGCGCCGTGCCAGTGCCGCTCGCCCGGCGCGAACCAGACCACGTCGCCCGGCCGCAGCTCCTCGCGCCCACCCCCCTCGCGCGCCGCCCAACCAAGTCCGGCGGTGACCAGCAGCGTCTGGCCGAGCGGGTGCGTGTGCCAGCGCGTGCGTGCGCCCGGTTCGAAGGTGACCGACGCCGCCGCCGGACGAACGCCTTCCTGCGCACCGATCAGGGTGTCGACACGCACCCGCCCGGTGAACCAATCCGCAGGACCCGCCTGAGAGGCCAGCGCGCCCGCGCGTGTGATCTCCATGGATGTGTTCTCCGTTCCGGATGGAACAACGCGGGGCCGCGTCGACGGGGTCCGCCTCGCGTGTGCAGGAGGTCTGGAGAGCTCCGTCCGACTTCGACGCTGAAGGCGCGACCTCTTCGGCTGCGGGGCGCGCCCTGAGGGCTACAGTCCCAGCTTCGCCTTCAGGATCTCGTTGACCGCCGCGGGATTGGCCTTGCCGCCCGTCGCCTTCATGACCTGCCCGACGAACCAGCCCACGGCCTGCGGCTTCGCACGGGCGGCCTCCACCTTGTCCGGGTTCGCGGCCATGATCTCGGACACCGCCGCCTCGATCGCGCCCGTGTCGGTCACCTGCACGAGGCCGTGGCGCTCCACGATCTCGCCCGGGGCGCCCTCGCCCTCCCACATGCGCTCGAACACGTCCTTGGCGATGCGCGAGGAGACGACGCCCGTCTCGATCAGCTCCACCAGCTCGGCCACATGCGCGGCGCTGACGGGTGAGCGGTCGAACTCGAGGCCCGCGCCGGAGAGCCGGCCGGAGAGGTCGTTCAGCACCCAGTTGGCGACGAGCTTGGCGTCGCGGCCGCGCGCGGCCGTCTCGAAGAACTCGGCGCGCACAGGATCGCCCACCAGCACGGAGGCGTCGTAGGCCGACAGGCCGTACTGCGTCTGCATCCGCTCGCGCTTGGCGTCCGGCAGCTCGGGCAGCTCGGCCTGCAGGCGCGCGATCCACTCCGCATCGAGCTCGAGGGGCAGCAGGTCGGGGTCGGGGAAATAACGGTAGTCGTGCGCCTCCTCCTTGGAGCGCATGGAGCGCGTCTCACCGCGGCCGGCGTCGAACAGGCGCGTCTCCTGCGTGATGCTCCCGCCGTCCTCCAGGATCTCGACCTGCCGGCGCGCCTCGAACACGATGGCCTGTTGGATGAAGCGCATGGAGTTCATGTTCTTCAGTTCGCAGCGCGTGCCGAGCGGCCCGCCCGGGCGGCGCACGGACACGTTCACGTCGGCGCGCAGGTTGCCCTTCTCCATGTCGCCGTCGGAGGTGCCGAGATAGCGCACCAGCTGACGCAGGGTCTTCACGTAGGCGGCAGCGTCCTCGGGCGAGCGCAGGTCGGGCTTGCTGACGATCTCCATCAGCGCGGTGCCGGCGCGGTTCAGGTCCACGTAGGTGGCGTTCGGGTCCATGTCGTGGATCGACTTGCCGGCGTCCTGCTCCAGGTGCAGCCGCTCGATGCCGACCTGGAAGGTCGAGCCGTCGTCGCGCTCCACCGTCAGCACCCCCTCGCCGACGATAGGGTCCTTGAACTGGCTGATCTGGTAGCCCTGCGGCAGGTCCGGATAGAAGTAGTTCTTGCGGTCGAAACGCGACCAGCTGTTGATCTGCGCGCGAAGGCCGAGCCCGGTCTTCACCGCCTGCTCGACGCAATGGCGGTTGATCACCGGCAGCATGCCGGGGAAGCCCGCGTCCACCAGGCTGACCTGGGTGTTGGGCGCGGCGCCGAAGCCCACGGCCGCGCCCGAGAACAGCTTGGCGTGGCTGGCCACCTGGGCGTGGACCTCCAGGCCCATGACCACTTCCCACTCGCCCGTGCGCCCCGCTATGCGGAAGGGGGCGCGGGCGGACGTCGTCGCCACATCGCTCATGGCCGGGCTGTACACGATTTCGGGAGGCGGACGCGAGAGGCGTGTAACAGCTTGCAACCGTCCGTGATCGGCGACATTCTATCGCCGTAACCTTTCTGGAGAGCGCCATGTCCGTGCGGTCTTCAATGCAGTCCTCATCCCTTGGTGTCCTATCGGCCTGTGCGCTGCTGGGAGCCTGCGCCCACGATCCCGGCGCGCCCTCCGCCTCCCTGTCCGCCAACGACCTGCCCGAGCTCGGGGAGGCGGCGCCGGCGCCTCCGGCCTTGATGCTGGCGAAGCTCGACCTGAACACGCCGGTGTCGCGCCTCTGCGCGAACCCCCGCGCCAAGGCCGTGCTGGATTCCGACCTGCCGGGCCTGACCACCCGGCCGGAGTTCCCCTTCTTCAAGAACATGAGCCTGAACGCGCTCAAGAAGATGAGTCGCGGCCAGATGAGCGACGCCGACCTCGCCAAGGTGCGCGCCGAACTCGCCCGGCTGGACGAAGCGCCCCAGGGCGCCGAACAGTAGCGGCCGACGCGCCTAGCGGCCGAAGCCCGGGAAGCCGGGCAGGCCGCCCGCCATGCCCGCGAGCGGGCCCATGGCGTCCTGCATCGCCTTCTGCCCGGCAGCGTCGAGCTTCGCCTTCGCGTCCGCGTGGGCGGCGATCAGCAGGTCGCCGACCACCTCGGCCTCGTCGGGCGCGAGCAGGCTTGAGTCGATGCGCACCGCGGCGAGTTCGCCCGAGCCCTTCAGGGTGACGCTCACCAGGCCGCCGCCCGCCTGCCCCTCGGCGACGGTCTCCTGCAACTTGGCCTGAGCCTCGGCCAGCTTGGCCTGCATGCCCTGCGCCTGCTTCATGAGCGCGTTCAGATCGGTCACGGTTCGCTCTCGCTGTCGCGGTTGTCGAGGTCCTCGACGTCGTACGGGGCCCACTCGCCCGGGTCGTGTCGAGCTTCGTCGCGCTCGTCGTCATCCCCGTGCGGCTCGGCGGAGGCGGGGGGCGGGGCGGCCGGCGGATCGGGCGTGCGGTCGCGCACGCCGACCACCTCCGCGCCCGGGAAGGCGGCCAGGATCGCCTGCACGAAAGGGTCGGCCTCCGCCGCCTCACGCCGCTCGCGCTCGATCCGCCGCCCGCGTTCGGAGGCGGTCTCCGGCGCAGGCGCGGCGGGATCGTCGGCCTCCGGCGCGGCGAGGGGCGCGGCGACGTCGACCAGCCAGGTGCGCCCGGTCCACTCCTTCAGCTTGGCCGCGAGGCGCGGGCCGAGGTTGGGCGGAGCCTTGGGCGCGGGCGCGAAGGCGAAGGCGCCCGGCTTGACCGACAGGGGCCGCACGAACTTGTGGACGTCGAATTTCAGGGCGAGGTCGCCGCGGGTTTCGATGAGCGCCATCAGCTCGGCGGGGGTCTGCGGCTGGGCGAGCGCGCGAGGCGCGTCGGCCGGCGCGGGATCACGGACGGTCGCGGGTGAGGCGTAGGCCTGCACCGCGCCGCCACCGCCACCCGCCGCCCGGGCGCCCCCTCCTCCGCCGCCAACCGATGGCGCGCCGGGTGCGTCGCCGCCGCCCACGGGCGCGCGACCCTCGCGCAACGCCTTGAGCGCCTCCTCCGGCCCTGGCAGGTCGGCGGCGTAGGCCAGGCGGATCAGCGCCATCTCCACCGCCGCTGCCGGGTCGGGCGCCCGGCGCACCTCGTCGTGCGCCTTGAGCAGCATCTGCCACAGGCGCGACAGGGCGCCCGCCGAGGCGCGGCCGCCCGCCTCCTGCAGCCGCGCCGCTTGCTCCCGGGGCAGGCCGAGCACGTCCGCGCCGATCGCCTTCGCCACCGCCGCCCCGTGCGCGTGCTCGAGGAGGTCGCCCACCACCTGCGCCGGGTCGGCGCCATAGCCGTACAGCGTGCGGAAGCCGGCGAGCGCGTCGGCGACCCGGCCCGACAGCACCGCCTCGAACAGGCTCAGCGTCTGGCCGCGGTCGGCAAGGCCCAGCATGTCGCGCACCGCTTCGCCGCTCACCGCGCGGCCTCCCTCGCCGAGCACGATGGCCTGGTCGAGCAAGGACAGGCCGTCGCGCACCGAGCCCTCGGCGGCGCGTGCGATCAGCGCCAGGCCGTCCGGCTCGACGGCCGCGCCCTCCTGCGCGGCGACGCGCTCCAGGTGCGGGCCGAGCACGTCGGGCTCCACGCGGCGCAGGTCGAAGCGCTGGCAGCGCGAGAGGATGGTCACCGGCACCTTGCGGATCTCGGTGGTGGCGAAGATGAACTTGGCGTGCGGAGGCGGCTCCTCCAGAGTCTTCAACAGGGCGTTGAAGGCAGCCGTCGACAGCATATGGACTTCATCAATGATGTAGACCTTGGAGCGGGCCTCGACCGGCGCGTAGCGGACGCTGTCCAAGAGCTCGCGCATCTCGTCGACCTTGGTGCGGCTGGCGGCGTCCAGCTCCAGCACGTCGAGGTGACGGCCCTCCAGGATCGAGCGGCAGTGGGCGCCCTCGATGTTCAGGTCCACCGACGGGCCGTGGACCGTGTCGCTCTCGTAATTCAGCGCCCGGGCCAGCAGTCGCGCCGTGGTGGTCTTGCCGACGCCGCGCACGCCCGTGAGCATGAAGGCGTGGGCGATGCGGCCCGTTGCAAAAGCGTTGGTGAGCGTGCGGACCATGGCCTCCTGGCCGATCAGGTCCTCGAAGCGCCGCGGCCGGTACTTGCGCGCCAGCACCTGGTAGGCGGGCGCGGGCTGCGGCGGCGCAACTGCGGTCGCCGGGAGCGTCGGCGCAGCGGGCGCGCCGAACATGTCGTCGGTGTCGGGATCACGCTCGACGGTTTGTTCGGCGGGCCCTTCGTCCACGTCCCAGGGCGGTGCGTCGAGATCGGACATGATCCGGCGCTCCCTTCGATCACGAGGACGGGCGAGGGTGGAGACTGGACGGCGACCCGAAACGGGACTCGTTGCGGCTGCTGCCTTTCGGCCCTGACCGGGTTGGCGAGGGTTCCGCCCGCCGCCAGCCTCCGCCGGCACATATCGCCCGCAGGCGGGACGGGCGCAAGGCGGAGGGGGCCGCGGCCGCGCCCACCGCGCGGCCGGCCAGAGACTCGCGCCGGCGACGCGACGCCCCATATCCGCCCTACGCCCATGCGAACCGGGGCGACCTCGAATCGACGCCTGCGCCAAGCGCGGCTATACGCACGCCCTTCCGGCGCCCTGGCGAGGGCGCGACGGCTCCCGATCCCGATGCCCCACACCCTGCGCGCGACACGTCAGGCGCTGAAGCTCGGCCTCCTTCTCGGCGCGGCGAGTTCGCTCGCCGGCTTCGGGCTGGCGGGCGCCACGGCGCCGCGTCCGGGCGCCGGAGCCCTGGCGCTGCGGACCGGCTCGGCGGCGCTGGCGCTGGCGCCGGTGCAGCCGCCGCGCGAGGCCGCCGCCACCGGCACCGTCGACCTGCCGCCCGGCGCGGCGGGCGAGCCCGGCGGTGAGCGGCGCGCCGGCACGGAGTACGACTACGGCCGCGCGCATAAGCTGAACGCGGCGCTGCCCTTCTCCAAGGCGCCCATCATCGCGGCGCTGCCGTTCCAGGTGACCGGCGAGGCCGGCGACCGCGAGCGCGCCCTCACCTGCCTGACGCAGGCCGTCTACTACGAGGCTGGCTTCGAGCCGCTGCAGGGCGAGCGCGCCGTGGCGCAGGTGATCCTGAACCGCATGCGCCACGGCCTGTTTCCGCATTCGGTGTGCGGCGTGGTGTTCCAGGGCGCGGTGACGCCGGGCGGCGGCTGCCAGTTCTCCTTCACCTGCGACGGCTCACTCGGCCGCGGCGCGCCGGCCCCGGCCGCCTGGAAGCGCGCGCAGGACGTCGCCCGCGCGGCGCTGAACGGTTACGTCGAGGCGAGCATCGGGCTCGCGACGCACTATCACACCGACTACGTGGCTCCATACTGGATGACGACCGTCACCAAGATGGCGCGCGTGGGCCAGCATATCTTCTACCGCTGGCCGGGGACGCTGGGTCTGCCCGCGGCCTACGGCGCGCGCTACGCGGCGGTCGAGCACATCCCCTCCACGACGCAGCTGATGCTGGCGGCGCAGACCAAGGGCCATGGCGGCGTGGTCACCTTCCACCCGGGCCAGGGCGTGACCCTGGGCGCGGACGGCGCGATCTACGTGGCTCAGAGCGACGACGCGCCGTCCGACGGCCGGGTGCACACGCGCATCCTCACGGGCGACGCGGCGAGCGAGGGTGCGACGCCGCAGGCGCGCCGCGCGGCGGTGCTCGCCGGCCACGCCGCGCAGCCGGCGGGCGGGCTGGAGACGCTGGCGCCGGAGACGGCCGCAGCGCCTTCCGCCCCGGCGTCCGCCGGCGAGAACTGACGCCCGTTTCCGGCTAGAGGGCGGTCCGTGCCCTTCACCGCCACCGTCCTCACCATGTTCCCGGACGCCTTTCCGGGCCCGCTCGGCGTCTCGCTGATCGGGACCGCCTGGCGCGAGCAGGGCTTGTGGACGCTGGAAACGGTGGACATCCGGGCCCATTCCAAGGATAAACGCGGCTTCCTGGACGACACTCCCGCAGGGGGCGGCGCCGGGCAGGTGATGCGGGCGGACGTGATCGCCTCGGCGCTGGACGGCGTCGAGCGGGGCGGACGCCCGCTTTTGTACATGAGCGCCCGGGGCCGTCCCCTCACCCAGGCGCGCGTCCGCGAGTGGTCCGCCGGCCCCGGCTTGGTGGTCCTCTGCGGGCGGTTCGAGGGGGTGGACCAGCGGGTGCTCGACGCCCGCGGGTTCGAGGAGGTCGCCGTGGGCGACGCGGTGCTCGCCGGCGGCGAGGCGGCGGCGTGCGTGGTGATCGAGGCCTGCGTCCGCCTGGTGCCGGGGGTTCTCGGCAACGCGGCGAGCACGGGCGAGGAGAGCTTCGAGGACGGCCTCCTCGAACACCCGCAGTACACGCGACCGCGGACGTTCGAGGGCCACGACATCCCCGAGGTGCTGCTGGGCGGAAACCACGGCGCGGTGGCGCGGTGGCGGCAGGCGCAGCGGGAAGACGTCACGCGGGAGCGGCGGCCGGACCTCTGGTCGGCGCATCCCGCCAATCAACAGCCAAAGGGCGCCAAAGCCCGACCGAAGGACGAAGACCGATGAACAGCATCATCCAGCAGCTGCAGGCCGAAGAGGCCCAGCGCCTCGGCGAGATCCGCAAGACCCCCGAGTTCCGCCCCGGCGACACCGTGCGCGTCAACGTGCGGATCAAGGAAGGCGAGCGCGAGCGCGTGCAGGCCTACGAGGGCGTGGTGATCGCCCGCGCCGGCCAGGGCCACCACGAGACCTTCACGGTGAGAAAGATCAGCTTCGGCGAGGGGGTGGAGCGCGTCTTCCCCGTGCTCTCGCCCAACATCGAGAGCATCGAAGTGCGCCGCCACGGCGCCGTGCGCCGCGCCAAGCTCTATTATCTGCGCGACCGCCGCGGGAAGTCGGCCCGCATCGCCGAGCGGCAGATGAACACGACGCCCAAGGACGAGCCGAACACGACGCCGGAGGCCTGAGCCTCCGACGCTCCCGCCCCAGGGCGGGAACGTCGGTCGGTCATGACGGGGCCGCGGCTGCGAAGCTGCGGCCCTTCGCGCGTCGGGGCAGCGGCGCGCGCGCGGGCGGCGGCGCCACCTTCAGCGTCGGGCGCACGGCGGCGGCGAAGCGCTCGACGGCGCTGTCCAGCGTGGGCATGACCGCGCCGAAGCGCGTGCCGAGCTCCACGCACGCAGGCCGCGGGGCCGCTTGGCCCAGCGAGGCGCCGGGGACGGACCGCACCAGCTCCGCATCCAGGCCGAGGGCGCGCGCCAGCCGGTCCGCGAACACCGCCCAGCTCACGCAGCCGCGGTTGGCGAGGTGGCGCACGCCGGTCTCGCCGTCGATGACAAGGTCCAGCGCCGCATCCACGAGGTCGGCTACGTAGGTCGGCGAGACCGTCTGGTCGGCCGCCGCCCGGAAGACGTGGCCGGCCGCCAGGGTGCGCGCGACCGCCTGGGCGAAGTTGTGCGGGTCCAGCGGGGAGAAGAACGCGCTGGTGCGCACGACCAGGCCGCGCCCGCCCGTCTCCAGCACCGCGCGTTCCGCCGCCGCCTTGCTGCGGCCGTAGGCGTTCAGCGGCGCGGGCGGGTCGTCCTCGTCGTAGGCGCCCGGCTTGGCCCCGTCGAAGACGAGGTCGGAGCTGAAGGCCACGAACGGCAGGTCGCGGTCTGCGCAGGCGCGGGCCAGGCTCTCCACCGCCGCGCCGTTGGCGGCCATGCAGGCGTCCGGCTCGCGCTCGGCGTCGTCCACGCGCACGTAGCCGACCGCGTTGACGACCGCCCAGGGCCGCACCCCGTCCAGCACGTCGGCGATCAAGGCGGCGTCCGTCACGTCCAGCTGCGCGCGGTCGGTGAGCACGTAGGCGTGGCCCCGGTGCTCCAGGGCGCGGGCGAAGGCGCGGCCGAGCGTGCCCGTGGCGCCCGTGACCAGCACCGGGCGCGGCGCGCCGGCGGGCGGGCTCCAGCTGCGGAGCACGGGCGCGCTCTGGGCGCACCAGGTCGGCGCGTGGGCGAAGCGGATGTCGCGCCGCCACCAGCCGGGGCCGGCCTGCGCCGGGTGCGGCTCGCCCTCCCCTGTCGCCAGCCGACGGACGAGGCCGGCGAGCGCGGTCGGCCGCGGCGCGCCCGAGCGGACGTCGAACACGCCCGGCTCGTAGTGGCCCACGTCCTTGGTCAGGAGGCTGTTCCAATCCACGGCGCCCAGCAGCGACCAGACGGTGACCGCCTCCACGTCCACGCCGCGCCCACGCAGGCGGCCGGCGGCGTCCCACGACTCCTGCAGCCAGCGCATCTGCTCGTCGCGGGTGCAGCCGAGGTGGCTCTCGGTGATCGCGAGCGTGCGGCCGTAGCGCTCCCACGCGAGCTCCAGCAGGCGCTCCACGCCAAGCGGGCCGGGAGCCACGGCGCGCACGGCCTCCACGTCGGCGTAGGGCGTCTCGTAGTTCCCGCCGCGGCGCTCAGGCGGGTACCAGTCGATCCGGTGGTCGAGCATCCGCTCGCTGGACAGATAGTAGTTCACGCCCATCACGTCGGGCGGGCACGGGTCGTCGGCGATGGCGCGCAGGCGGTCGCCCAGCCCCATGCCCTCCAGCCGTGCGTGGAAGCGGTGGCCGGGGACCACCCGCCCGCACAGGAGGTCGAAGGAGAGCCAGCGCCGCTCGTTCTCGAACTCGGCCTGGTCCACCAGCGGGTCGGTGGCGAAGACGTGGCCCATGTCCTCCGTCTGCACCAGCCGCGCCGCGGGGTTCACGGCGCGGATCTCGCGCATGGCGAGCCGGGTGGCGTCGATCTCGTTCAGCAGCGCGACACTCATGGCGTACTCGTCGCGGGCGTGCGGATGCCAGTGGCCGTAGAGCGCCGAGAAGCGTGCGGTGGTCAGGGGCTCGTTGACGGGCGTCCAGCCCTCGACCCAGGGATAGCGCTCCGCGGCGGCGCGGGCGTGGGCGGCGAGGCCCGGGGCGAAGCCGTCGTCCAGGAGGTGCGTGTAGCGCGGGCCGGAGCCGTGGTGCACGAGGCCGGCGATCGGCGCGACCCCCAGCTCACGCAGGCGGCCCAGGCGCGCGTCGCTCCAGCTCCAGTCGCGCGCGTCGGGGCGGTCGGGCGCGGTGCGCTCCCACAGCACGGGGTAGCGCAGGGTCTTGAGGCCGAGCTCGGCGAAACGGTCGAGGTCGTCGATCCGAGCCTCGTGCCCGGTGCGCACGGTCTGGTCGGCGAAGCGGTCGCCCACGCGGTTGACGGTGCACTCGTGCCCGCCCCACAGCGCCAGCGGCGCGACCCCCTGCTGCCCCATGCACTCCGTCTTTCCCGCCCCGGTCGGAACGGCAACGCTGGCGAGGGAGCCGGGTTGCTAGGCCGGCCGCCGCGCCCGCATCGCCTGGGCGATGGTGCCGTCGTCCAGCCAGTCGAGGTCGCCGCCGACGGGAACGCCGCGGGCGAGGCTGGTGACAGGCACGCCCGTCGGCCCCAGCCGCTCGGCGAGGTAGTGGGCGGTGGTCTGGCCGTCGACGGTGGCGGGCAGCGCCAGGATCACCTCGCGCACGCCCTCGGCCCCCGCGCGCGCCACCAGCGCACCCACGCGCAGCGCCTCCGGCCCCACCCCGTCGAGCGCGGAGAGCAGGCCGCCCAGCACGTGGTAGCGGCCGCGGAAGGCGCCCGCGCGCTCCATGGCCCAGAGGGCGCCCGGCTCGTCGACCACGCAGATCAGCCCCGCGTCACGCCCCGCGTCGGCGCAGGTGTGGCACGGGTCGCGCGTGTCGAGCGCCCCGCACTCGGAGCAGGCGCGCACCTTGGCCGCCGCCTCCGCCAGCGCCGCGGCGAGGGGCTCCAGGAGCTGCTCCTTGCGCTTGAGCAGCGCCAGCGCCGCGCGGCGCCCCGACCGCGGCCCAAGCCCCGGCAGGCGCGACAGGAGCGCGATCAGGCGCTCGATCTCGGGGCTGGCGGCGGTGGGCATGCGTCCCTCGATATAGGCCGCCGACGCCCGGCCCGCGACGGGCGCGCGCCGGCGCGCTCCGGCGGGGGCGGACCCGCGGAGGTGGGGAGGCGGCGGAGCGTCCGGGCCTCGCCCGGAGTTGGAGACAGTAACCGTTTCGGCGCGACCAGACGCTCCGCGCGGTGCGTTATCCCGGAGGGCGGGGCGCGCGGGCGTCTTGGGCCCTTCACCCCGAGGCCCCCACCAGTCGGGCGAAACCGCCGATGGCCAGACCCTTCTCCCCCCGGACGGGCGGCGAGGACAGCGCTCCTCGCCGATGGACGGGCTTACGTCCCCCGCCCTCTGATCCCGCTCGACCGCTCCCGCCGCCGCTTCG
>CAXTBN010000068.1:0-12535 GCA_964242895.1 uncultured Caulobacteraceae bacterium
ATCTACACCGCGCCCGAGGTGGCCTGGGTCGGCAAGACCGAGGAGGAGCTGAAGGGCGAGGGGATCGCCTACAAGTCCGGCAAGTTCCCCTTCGCCGCCAACAGCCGCGCCAAGGTGAACCACGAGGCCGAGGGCTTCGTGAAGGTGCTCGCCGACGCGACCACCGACCGCATCCTGGGCGTGCACATGATCGGCCCCTCGGTCAGCGAGATGATCGGGGAGTACTGCGTGGCCATGGAGTTCGGCGGCGCTTCCGAGGACGTGGCCCGCACCTCGCACCCCCATCCCACCCGCTCCGAGGCCCTGCGCCAGGCGGCCATGGGCGTGGAGGGCTGGACCATGCAGGCCTGATCCGCCGCGCCGGCTAGTAGTCCACGCCGGTCAGGTACAGTCCGTGCGCCGGGGCGACCTGGCCGCAGCGGGCCCGGTCTCGCGCCTCCAGCGCGCCGCGCAGGTCGTCGGCGCTCCAGCGGCCGGCGCCGACTTCGGCGAGGCTGCCCGCCAGGGAGCGCACCTGGCGGTGCAGGAACGAGCGCGCGGCGAAGCGCAGTCGCACCTCGTCGCCCTCGCGCGCCACTTCGACGACGTCCAGCGTTTTGATCGGCGAGGCGCTCTGGCAGTGGGCGTCGCGAAAGGTGGTGAAGTCGTGCGTGCCGACCAGCACGCGCGCGGCCGCCGCCATGGCCTCGGCGTCGAGCGGCGTCTTGAGCCACCAGACGCGCGCACGCTCCAGCGCCGGCGGCGAGCGGCGGTCGAGGATGCGGTACAGGTAGCGGCGGCCCCGCGCCGAGAAGCGGGCGTGGAAGTCGTCGGCCGCGAGCTCCGCCTCCAGCACGGTCACCGGGTCGGGGACGAGGTGCGCGTTGATCGCGTCGCGCACCACGGCGGGCCGCCAGTCGCGCGCGAGCTCGATGTGCGCGACCTGCCCCGTGGCGTGGACCCCCGTGTCCGTGCGCCCGGCCACGTGCACGCGCGCCGCCTCGCCACAGAAGCCGCGCACCGCGCGCTCCAGCGCGCCCTGCACGGTGGGCGGGCCGCCCTCCTGCAGCTGGAAGCCGGCGTACGGGCCGCCGTCGTATTCCAGCCGCAGCTTGAAGCGGGGCATCAGGCGAGCCGCGTCCCGGGCGGCAGCGGCAGGCCTCGGAGCAGGTCGGCGGCGTCCTGCGCGCCGCGGCCTTCTCGCTGCCCGCGCAGGAGGCGGAGGGCGCCCTCACCCGTCGCGACCACCAGGCCGCCCTCGCGGTCGGACAGCACTTCGCCGGGCGCCGCGCTCCCCTCCGCCGGCCGCGAGAGCAGCGCCTTTACGCGCACGGGCGGGCCGCCGTGGCGGTCGGGGGCCTCGAACCAGGCGCCGGGGGCGGGGGACAGGCCGCGGATGTGACGGTCCAGCTCGGCGGCGGGGCGCGTCCAGTCGATCCGCGCCTCGGCGGGCCTGATCTTCTTCGCGTAGACGGGCTCGCCCGATTGCTCGACCTCGACGGCCCGGCCCGCGGCGATCGCGTCCAGCACCGGCGGCCACAGCGCGGCGCCGAGCGTCGCGAGCCGGTCGGCGAGGGTGGCCGCCGTGTCGTCGGGGCCGATCGGCGTGCGGGCTGTGGCGAGCACGGCGCCCTCGTCCAGGCCGGCGGTCATGCGCATCACCTGCACGCCCGTCTCGGCGTCGCCCGCCATCAGCGCGCGCTGGATCGGGGCGGCGCCCCGCCAGCGGGGGAGCAGGCTGCCGTGCAGGTTGAACGCGCCCAGGCGCGGGGCCTCCAGCACGGCGGGGAGCAGGATCTGCCCGTAGGCGACCACCACCGCGGCGTCGGCCTGCAGCGCGGCGAAGCCGGCCACGGCGTCGGCGGCCTTCATCGATTCCGGCGTGCGCACCTCCAGCCCACGCTCGGCGGCGAAGGCGCCCACCGGCGACGGGGCGAGCCGCTGGCCGCGGCCGCGCGGGCGCGGCGGCTGGGTGTAGACGGCCGCCACCTCGTGCCCTGCGTCCAGCAGGGCGGCGAGGGAGGGCAGGGCGAAGGCGGGCGTGCCCATGAAGACCAGGCGCATGCCCGCGCTTTAACGAGGCCCGCCCCGCGACGCGAGGCTTGAGGGCGTGCGCGGCGCGGGCTAGCTCGCGGGCATGAACCCGATGGTGGGCGACACCCTGAACCACGGCGCGCACGTGGTGCAGCTGGCGCTGACGCCGGTGTTCCTGCTGTCGGCCATCGCCGCCCTGCTGAACGTGTTCTCCGCACGGCTGGCGCGGGTGGCCGACCAGGTGGACCGCGTCACCCGCGAGCTGGAAGACCCCGCGACGCCGGACCGCCCGTCGCGGATGCGCCGCCTGCGCCGGCTCTCGCGGCGATCGCTGGCCATGGACGTGGCGGTGGTGCTGGGCACGCTGGCGGGCGTGGCCACGAGCGGGGCCGCGCTGACGCTCTTCGTGGGCGCCTTCCGCGAGCGCGGGCCCGTGTGGTCGCTGTACCTCAGCTTCGGCGCGGCGCTGGTGTGCACGGTGGGCGCGCTGACCGCCTACATGGCCGAGATGCTGATGGCGAGCCAGAGCCTGCGGCGCGAGGCGCGCACGCGCGACCCGGCGCAGGGCTGACCGCCGCGGCGCTTCGCACGGGCGGCGCCCGCGGTTAAGAGCGTCGCCATGAACCGCCTGATCCTCCTGCGCCACGGCGAGGCGCGCCCCGCCGAGCGCGGTGAGGCGGACATGGACCGCCCGCTCACCGACGCCGGCCGCGCCGCCGCCGCACAGGCCGGCCGCGTGCTGGCCGGGGCGGGCGAGGCGCCCGACGTCGCCCTCGTCTCCCCCGCCGTGCGCACGCAGCAGACCTGGCGGGAGGTGCGCGCCGCGTTGCCGTCCGCGCCAGCCGAACGCACGACGCGCGCGCTGTACGAGATGCCGCCCTCCGAGCTGCTGCGTTTGGCGGAGGGCGAGGGCGCCGCGTGCGTGCTCTTGGTCGGGCACAACCCCGGCCTGCAGGCGCTCGCCTCCGACCTCGCCGGCGCCGATCCGCGCCTGGCCGCCGGCTTCCCGCCGGGCTCGGCGGCGGTGCTGGAGCGCGACGGGGCGGCCTGGCGCCTCGTCTCCGTGCACCGGCCGGGCTCGGCCGCGTGAGCCGCGTCTACAAGATCCTGGACCGCCCGACGTGGGAGGCGGCGCGCGCGGCGGGCGTGTTCCCCGGCGCGGACATCGACCTGCGCGACGGCTACATTCACCTGTCGACGGCGGCGCAGGCGGCGGAGACGGCGCGGCTGCACTTCCGCGGACGGCCCGACGTCGTGCTGCTGGAGCTGGAGGCCGACGACTTCGGCGCCGACCTCAGGTGGGAGCCCTCCCGCGGCGGCCAGCTGTTCCCGCACCTGTACGTCCCGCTCGACCCGGCGCGCGTCCGCGCCGTGCACGCGGCGCCGCTCGGCGAGGACGGCGCGCCGGCCGTGCCCGACCTGCCGGCGTGAGCGGGCTCGCGCAGGCGGGCGCGGCCGCCCTGCGCCGCCTGCCGCCGGAGACGGCGCACGACCTCACCCTGCGCGCGCTGGAGCTGGGGCTCGGCCCGCGCGCGCCGGCGGACGATCCGATGCTGGCGACGGAGGTGGCGGGCCTGCGCCTGCCCAACCCGCTGGGCCTCGCCGCCGGCTTCGACAAGGACGCGCGCGTCGCCGGCCCTCTGCTGCGCGCCGGCTTCGGCTGGGTGGAGGCGGGCACGGTCACGCCCCTGCCGCAGGCGGGCAACCCGCGTCCGCGCCTGTTCCGGCTGCCGGAGGACCGGGCGGTGATCAACCGCATGGGCTTCAACAACGGCGGCCTGGACGCCTACGCCGCCCGCTTGGCTCGCCGCGACCGGCGCGCGGGCGTCGTCGTCGCCAACATCGGCGCGAACAAGGCGTCGGCCGACCGCATAGGCGACTACGTCCTCGGCTTGGAGCGCCTGTGGGGGCTGGCGGACGGCTTCACCGTCAACGTGTCCTCGCCGAACACGCCGGGCCTTCGCGCGCTGCAGTCCGCGACGGCGCTGGACGAGCTCGGCGGCCGGCTGGCGCAGGCGCGCGTGCGTCTGCGCGGCGCGGATGCTCCCCCGCCCGTGTTCCTGAAGGTGGCTCCCGACCTCGACGAGGCGGAGGTGGAGGCGGTGGCCGACCGGGCCGCCGCGCACGGGTTCGACGGGCTGGTCGTCTCCAACACCACCCTCGACCGGCCGGGCACGCTGCGCGGGGCCGCGCGCGACGAGGCCGGCGGCCTGTCGGGCGCGCCGCTGTTCGCGCGCTCGACGGCGGTGCTGCGCCTGTTCGTGCAGGCGTTGGCGGGGCGGCGGACGCCCGCCGGGACGCGTCTGGCGCTGGTCGCCGCCGGCGGCGTCGCCTCGGGCGCGGACGCCCTGGCCAAGCTGCGCGCGGGCGCGGACGCCGTGCAGCTCTACACGGCGCTCGCGTATGGCGGCCCGGCGCTCGCGGCGGAGATCAAGGCCGACCTCCTCGCCCGGCTGCGGGCGGAGGGCTTCCGCTCCGTCGCCGAGGCCGTCGGGACCCGCTAGCGGCGCACGACGGCCGGCGTCGCCCTGGCCGGCGCGGGCGTGAAGGTGCGCGCCGGCGTCAGACACGCGGTCTTGCACTGACGCCAGACGCCCATGCAGGTGGCGTAGTCCTTGCCCGCCTGCGTGCAGGTGGTGTGCTGGGCGTTGCAGGAGACGGAACAGGTCTGCGCCTGCGCCGCACCGAGAGAGACCAGCGCGGAGAGCACCGCGCCGGCGAAGATGGCCTTGGTCATAGCGTTCGCCTCCCTGTGGCGATTGTTTGTGCTTATGAACACGGGGACGATGCGCGCATCAGCGCGGAAGTAAAGTGGTCGGCGGTGCGACCTGGGCGTCGCTGCAGCTCTTCAGGCAGGCGCTCCAGGGCGCGGCGCAGGACTCCTCCTGGACCTCGCAGGCGTAGCGCGTACGGGCGCAGGCGGTGCGGCAAGTCGCCCCATGGTCGTCCACGCCGCGCAGGCCGGCGAGACCGCCCAGCGTCAGCCTGCCGGTCGGGGTCGGAAGAGGGGTGGCGCGCGCAGGCGCGGCGTCCGGAACGGCCACGGCGGGCGCGGGGACCGCCCGCCGCTTGGGACGCGGCGCGTCCGACACCTGGGCGGAGGCCGAGCCGGCCGCGGCGAGCAGCGTCAGGACGAGGAGCGCGCGCATGCTCCCGCATCCTGGACAGTCCGGCTTAGGGCGGCGTGAACACGCCTCGCCCGAGCGGCCTCAGTGCACGCTCACCGGCGCGAGGTCGTGGCTGAGGGCGGCGGCGAAGGCGGTCTGGCGGTCGGACAGCACGGCCAGGCGCTCGCCGTCGGCGCGGTGCACGGCGTAGAGCGTCTGGTGCGGGACGAGGCCGGCGCTCTCCACCACCTCGGCGGAGGTCTCCGCGATGATCTCGTCGGACGAGACGGTCCGCACATAGACGAGGTTGGGGCCGCCCACGGCGGCGAGGACGTCGGGGGTGATCTGGATCTGGACTTGGGGCGTCATGGCGACCGCCCTCCTTTCGTAAGCTTACAGGGACCGAGGCCGGGTCAGCCGGCCGCTCGGATGGGGATGCGCTTGACCAGCCGCTGGGGCTCGGGGCGCAGGACGGTGATGTGCAGCAGGCCGTGCTCGAGCACCGCATCGCCCACCTCCATCCCGTCGGCCAGCACGAAGGCGCGCTGGAAGCCGCGGGCGGCGATGCCGCGATGCAGGTAGCTGTCCGCGCCCTTGGCCTCCGCCGCCGCGTCCTCGCGCCGGCCGGTGACGGTGAGCTGATTGGCCTCCACCGTGACCTGCAGCTGGTCGGGTGAGAAGCCGGCCACGGCCAGGGTGATGCGCAGCGCGCCGTCGTCGAGCTGTTCGACGTTGTAGGGCGGCCAGCCCTCGCCCGCCGCCTTGGCCGCCCGCTCCAGGAGCGCGCGGGTGTGCTCGAAGCCGAGCAGCAGGGGGGAGTCGAACACGAGCGTGCGGGTCGTCATCTTGGTCCTCAGCCCTCGCTTGAAGCGACTGATCCGACCGGCTCCGCCCCTTGATCGGCGACGGCTCCGGCCTGGAGCTCAGATGGCGATGGGACAGGGGCGTCGCAAGCGCCGCGCCTTGAGAGCAGGGGCGCGCGCGCCTACCTTGCTGAGCGGCGGGTCGTGCTGCGGCTCACGTCGGAGGCTTCACATCCCGGGGACCTTAATCGCCTCACTAGGGAGCTGTTCCCGACCCGGACCGTGGTCCGGGCCGCACGGCGCCCACCTGGTCATCCAGGTCCGAGGGGATTGAACACGCCTCCACGGTTCTTCGCGGCGCCGCCACCCTCCGCCCGACGGAAGGTGAGCCTGTGGCTGGGCGCAGTGCTGGTCGCCGCCTGGCTGGCGGTGCTGGTGCTCATCGTCCGCCTGCACCTGCCGCCGGTGCTCGCCAAGGTCGACATCGGCCTCGCCGCCCTCGCCTGGGCGGCGCACGTGGCGCACGTGACGCTGCACAACCGCGCGCTCGACCGGCGGTGATCAAGGCCGAGCTCCGCGCCGAAGCCGCGCGCCGCCGCGCCGAGGCGCGGGCGGCCGATCCCGATGCGGGCGCGCGCCTTCGTCTTTCGCCCGAGCTGATCCCGCCTCGCGGCGCGGTGGTCGCCGGGTATCACCCGTTCCGAACCGAGATCGATCCGCGTCCGCTCATGGCGGCGATGGAGACGGCGGGCTGCGTCCTGGCCCTGCCGTCCACGCCGGCGCACGGCTCGAAGGCCGGGCTGGTGTTTCGCCGCTTCGACCGGGAGCACGCGCTCGCGCCCTCCGCCTTCGGCGTGCACGAGCCGCCGGAGCATGCGGAGCTGGTGACCCCCGACCTCGTGCTCGTCCCGCTGCTCGCCTTCGACCGCACGGGCGCGCGCCTGGGCTACGGCGCGGGCCACTACGACCGCACGCTGCCGCGCCTCGCAGCACGGCCGGGCTTCCGCGCCCTTGGCCTCGCCTACGCCGCGCAGGAGGTCGATCGCCTGCCCGCCGAGCCGCACGACCATCCGCTCGATGGCTTTCTGACCGAGCGCGCCTACATCCCCGTCCGATGAGGCTGGCTTTCTTCGGCGACGTGATCGGCTCCAGCGGGCGCGAGGGGGTGATCAGCCACCTGCCCAGCCTGCGCCGGCGCCTCGGGCTCGAGTTCGTGGTGGTCAACGCGGAGAACGCCGCCGGCGGCTTCGGCCTGACCGCACGCATCGCCGACGAGCTGTTCGAGGCCGGCGCCGACGTGCTCACCCTCGGCAACCACAGCTGGGATCAGCGCGAGATGCTGACCCACATCGAGCGCGAGCCGCGCATCCTGCGCCCGGTCAACTACCCGCCGAGCTCGCGCGCACCCGGCCGCGGCGCAAATCTCTACGACACCCGCGACGGCCGCCGGGTGCTGGTGATGAACGTGCTCGGCCGCGTGCACATGGACGCGCTCGACGATCCGTTCGCCGCCGTCGACCGGGAGCTGGAGGCCGCGCCGCTGGGCCAGGTCGCCGACGCGGTGATCGTCGACATGCACGCCGAGATCACCAGCGAGAAGATGGCCATGGGCGCCTTCTGCGACGGCCGCGCATCGCTCGTGGTGGGCACGCACACGCACGTCCCGACCGCCGACGCCCAGGTGCTGCCCGGCGGCACCGCCTACCAGACCGACGCGGGCGGCTGCTGCGACTACGACAGCGTCATCGGGATGGAGAAGACCGAGCCGGTGCGCCGCTTCGCCAGCCGCCTGCCAGGTGGCCGCAACACGCCGGCGCTCGGCCCCGCCACCGTGTGCGGCGTCTACGTCGAGACCGACGACCGCACCGGGCTCGCGCTGCGGATCGAGCCGATCCGCGTCGGCGGCCGCCTCAAGCAGGCGCTGCCGGACGTCTCACCCCTTGGCGCGGCGACCGCGGAAGCCCGGGTCGCGTAGCGTCGCCAGCACCTCGGCCGCCTGTGCGCGCGCGGCGTCGAGCCCGCGGCCGGTGTCGATGACGAAGTCCGCGCGGGCGCGCTTGTCGGCGTCGGGAAGCTGGCGGGCGAGGATGGCGTCCAGCTTCTCCGGCGTCATGCCCGGGCGGGCCAGCACACGGGCGCGCTGAACATCGGCGGGGGCGGAGACCACGGCCGTCGCGTCCACGCTGCGCTCGCCGCCCGTCTCGAACAGCAGCGGCACGTCGACGACCACCACCTCGGCGTCCGCCACCTCGGCGAAGAAGGCGGCCCGGTGCGCGCCGACCAGCGGATGCACGACCGCCTCCAGCCGACGGAGCGCCTCCGAGTCGCCCACCACGCGGGCGGCGAGTGCGGTGCGGTCGATCCCGCCGTGCGCGCCGACCACGCCGGGGAACAGCGCCTCCACCGCCGCCGTCGCGCCGCCGCCCGCGGCGTAGAGCGCGTGCACCGCGGCGTCGGCGTCGTACACGGGGGCGCCGAGCGCCTCGAACATGGCCGCGGTGGTGGACTTGCCCATCCCGATCGAGCCGGTCAGCCCGAGCACGATCACGCGCCGCCCTCCAGCACGCGCAGGCACAGGGCGCGGACGTCGACCTCCCCAGGCGGGTCGCGGCCGTAGAAGGCCGCGAACGACGGCGCGGCCTGCGCGACCAGCATGGCCAGCCCGTCCACCGGGACGCGGCCCTCGTACTCGGCGCCGACGAGGAAGCCGGTGCGCAGCGGGCGGTAGACCATGTCCATGGCGACGGCGCCCGCGGGGCCGGCGGGCCAGTCCAGCCAGGCGAGGTCGCTCCCCTCCAGGCCGACCACCGTGGCGTTGATCACCAGGGCGGCGCCGTGCAGCGCCTCGGTGATGCGCTCCCAGCCGTGGGCGCGGCCGCCCACCTCGGCCGCCAGCACCTCCGCGCGCGACAGGGTGCGGTTGACGATGCGCAGCTCCGCCACGCCCGCCGCTCGCAGCGCCGCCGCAGCGCCCCGCGCCGCACCGCCCGCACCGAGGATCGTCACCGGCCCGGCCGCCGGCGACCACGCGGGCGCCTGGGCGGCGAGGGCGCCGAGCAGCCCTAGGCCGTCGGTGTTGCGCGCCTCCACCGAGCCGTCCGGCTCGAACAGGAGCAGGTTGGCCGCCCCGGCCGCCGTTGCGGCGGCGTCCGCCCGGTCGGCCAGCGCCAGGGCCGCCTCCTTGAACGGCACGGTGACGTTCAGCCCCCGCACCACCCCTCCGCGCAGGCCCTCCGCGAAGCGGACGAAGCCGTCGGTGGCGACCGGGAACGGGACGTAGGCGGCGTCCAGCCCGGCGCCCGCGATCCAGGCCCCGTGGATGACCGGCGACAGGGAGTGGCGCACGGGCCATCCGGCCACGCCGGCCACCACCGCGGCGGCCGTGCTCACGCGTCCAGCTCCCCGTGGCGGCGCAGCAGGTCGAGGAGGCCCAGCAGCGGCAGGCCGAGCACGGTAAAGTGATCGCCTTCGACACGCTCGAAGAGCTGCACGCCGAGCGCCTCGTACCAGTACGCTCCGACGGAGGCGGTCAGCGCCTCGCCCGCCTCGGCCATGTAGCGGTCCAGGAAGGCGTCGCTGAATGGGCGCACGGTCATCGTCGCCGTCCGCACCTCGCGCCAGAGCGGCGCGCCGTCGCGGGCCGCGACGACCGCGGAGTGCAGCCGGTGGGTGCGGCCGCGCAGGCGCAGGAGGTGCGCGCGCGCCTCCGCCGCGTCCGCCGCCTTGTCGAACAGCTCGCCGTCCAGCTCCAGGGTCGAGTCGCTGCCGATCACCAGCTCCGGCCGGCGCAGGGAGACCCGCACCGCCTTGAGCTCGGCCAGGGCGTCGGCCACCTCGCGCGGACGCACGCCTTCGGCGAGGAGCGAGGCCTTGGCCGCCGCCTCGTCCACGCCCGGCGCCACGGCCTCGAACGCCACGCCGGCGTCGGCCAGCAGCTTGCGGCGCACCGCGCTGGTGGAGGCGAGCACGATCACGCGGGGCCCTCGTCCCCTACACGGGCCGGGACGCGCCGGCGGACGGGACCACGTGGCTCGCCTTGCGCGCGTTCAGCAGGTTCAGCACCGCCGCCGCCGTCTCCTCCACCGAGCGGCGCGACACGTCGATCACCGGCCAGCCGCAGCGCTCGAACAGGCGGCGCGCGCGCACGGTCTCCTCGCGCACGCTGTCCGCCTCGACATAGGCGCTGTGCCGCGCCTCCTTGAGCGTGAGCAGGCGGTTGCGGCGGATCTGCACCAGCCGCTCGGGCGAGACCACCAGGCCGACGACCAGCGGCCCGGTGAGCGTCTCCAGACCGTCGGGGATCGGCACGCCCGGAGCCAGCGGCACGTTGGCGGCGCGCACGCCGCGGTGCGCCAGGTAGATGCAGGTCGGCGTCTTGGAGGTGCGGCTGACGCCCACCAGCACCACGTCGGCCTTGGCGAGGTCGCGCGCGCCGTGGCCGTCGTCGTGCGCGATGGCGAAGTCCAGCGTCTCGATGCGGTGGAAGTAGTCGTCGTCCAGGGCGTGCTGCTTGCCGACGCGGCTGGTCAGCGACGCGCCCAGGTAGCGGCCGAGGGCGGCGGTCATGGGATCGAGGGCGGCGATGCAGGGAGTGTCCAGCTCGCGGCAGCCGGCCTCCAGCAGGCCCCGGAGCTCACGGTCCACGATGGTGTGCACCACCACGCCCGGCGCATCCTCCACCTCGGCCAGCACGCGCTCCATCTGCCGCGGCGAGCGCACCAGGGGGTAGGCGTGCTCGATCGGGGTGACCGCGTCGAACCGCGCCGCCACCGCGCGCGCCATGGCCGCCAGCGTGTCGCCGGTGGAGTCGGACACCAGGTGCACGTGGAAATACGTGGAGAGCGCGGCGGCGGTCATCGGCGGCGGCGCGGAGCGAGCGGGGGGTGCGACATGCCGGCTGGGGAGCTTCGCGGGACGGCGCCGCCTCCGAGGCTGTGGACGGCGGGGGACCAAAGCGCATCGCCGGCCCCGCGCCAAGCGCCCCGGTGGGCCGGCGCGGGTGCGCAGGGGCTGCGCGCCAGGGCGGAGGCGGCGCCCATCGACAGGGTGCGGCGGCCCGTCGCGACCGCGGCGGTCGTCCACCGTGACGGCGGGCCGGCGGACGCTTGGTCCTTAACGCTTCCTTAACGCCCTCCACAGGTCGGGCCGGGACCTTTCCAAGGGTTAAGAAAGGGTGAACAGCCGCGTCGCGGACCTCGCCGTCGCCCCATCCGTCCCCGCCGTCCCGTCGCCCTCCTTCCTCGATTCAAGATCTCTCTATCGAGAGTTGAAAGAGGGAAGGGAGAGCCGGCCGGAGTGCGGCTTGAGCGCGGACGGCGCCGCGCTTAAACGGCGCTCATGCCTTCCGGCCTCTTCGCCCGCCGCTACGGCGCATGAGCGGCGCCCCGCTCCGCTCCGCGCGGCGCCGCGTCGCCGTGGTGTTCTTCAACCTGGGCGGGCCTGACAGCCTGGAGGCGGTGCGGCCGTTCCTGTTCAACCTGTTCAACGACCCGGCCATCATCGGCCTGCCCTGGCCCGCGCGCCCGCTGCTGGCGGGGCTGATCTCCAGCCGGCGCGAGCGGGAGGCCTCCGCCAACTACGCGCTGATGGGCGGCGCCTCGCCGCTCTTGCGCGAGACGGAGGCGCAGGCGCGCGCCCTGGAGGCGGTCTCCGCCGAGGGGCCGGACGAGGTGCGCGTGTTCATCGCCATGCGCTACTGGCGGCCGTTCACCGACGACGCGGCCCGCGAGGTCGCCGCGTGGGGGCCCGACGAGGTGGTGCTGCTGCCGCTCTACCCGCAGTTCTCCACGACCACGACCGGCTCCTCGCTGAAGCGCTGGGCGCAGCGCTACCGCGGACCGGGCCGGGTGCGCACCGTATGCTGCTTCCCCGAACTCGACGGGCTGGTGGAGGGCTACGCCCGCACCGTGGTGGCCGTGTGGGACGCGGCGGGCCGTCCGGCGGACGTGCGCGTGCTGTTCAGCGCCCATGGCCTGCCCGAGCAGGTGATCGAGCGCGGCGACCCCTACCAGTGGCAGGTGGAGCAGACCGCCGCGGCCGTGGCGGCGCGGCTAACGCTTCTGTGGGACGGGCCGCTCGACTGGCGCGTCTGCTACCAGAGCCGCGTCGGGCCGCTGCGGTGGATCGGCCCCGCCACGCCCGACGCGGTGGCGGACGCCGTCGGCGACGGCCGGGGCGTGCTGCTGGTGCCGATCGCCTTCGTGTCCGAGCACGTGGAGACGCTGGTGGAGCTGGACCGCGAGTACGCCGAACTGGCGCAGGAGCTGGACGCCCCGCACTACCTGCGCGCGCCCACCGTCAGCGTCGCGCCCGCCTTCATCGCCGGCCTGGCGGCGGTGGTCGCCCGCGCGCTCGGCCGGCCCGGCGGGGTGGAGAGCCACGGCGGCGCGCGCATCTGCCCCGCCCGCTGGGGCCGCTGCCCCGCCGACGGGCCCGCCCCCGCCGACCCGCTTCCCGATCCTGCGCCCGAGGAGGCCGCCGCATGAGCCACTGGACCTGGGGGGCGACCTACGACTGGCTGCGCGGCCTGCACATCCTGGCGGTGATCGCGTGGATGGCGGGGCTGCTCTACCTGCCGCGCCTCTACGCCTACCACACGCGGGCGGAGCGCGG
>CAXTBN010000069.1:0-12393 GCA_964242895.1 uncultured Caulobacteraceae bacterium
ACGTGCGCACCGGCCGCCGCCATGGCGAGGCTGGCCGCACCCGTGTAGCCGAACAAGTTGAGAACCCGCGGCGGCTCGCCGCTCCCCGCCGCCAGCGCGCGGACAGCGCCGTCGAGCCACGCCCAGTTGGCCGCCTGCTCGGGGAAGAGGGCCAAGTGGCGGAAGTTGGTGAAGCGGGCCTCCAGCGTCAGGTCGCGCCAGCGGAGCGGGAAGCGCTCGGGTGGCGGACGGGCGAAGCGCCAGCGGCCCGCGTCCTCATCTTCCTGCGCCGCCGCCGGGTCGAACACCGCGTCCGCCCCCGACCAGCGCTCCGGTGGCAACCGGCGCGGCCAGAACGCCTGCGGCTCCGGCCGCACGACGCTGAACGGGCCGTAGCGCTCCAGCTTTGCGCCCTCGCCGGAGTCGAGGAGCGCATGGTCTGGCCACGCCTCCGTGCGCAGGACGAGGGGAAAGTCGGCGATCACAGGCCCGCTTACCGTATCCGCTCCTCCCCCCGGAAGCGGGGACTCAGGGTGAGCGGCTCCGCCCCGGCCGGCCTTGTGCGCGGAGTCAGACCTGGGTCCCCGCTCCTGCGGGGATGAGCGGGAGGAGGCGTGCTTGACCTTGACGGGTCCATGGCCTTCAACCGCGCGCCTCGCGCGCCCGCGCTCGATTTCTTCAAAAGACCATGCACGCCTACCGCACCCACACCTGCGGCGCGCTCCGCGCCGCCGACGCCGGCTCCGCCGTGAAGCTCTCCGGCTGGATCCACAGGAAGCGCGACCACGGCGGCCTGATGTTCATCGACCTGCGCGACCACTACGGCCTGACGCAGCTCGTGCTCCACCCCGGAACGCCCGGCTTCGACACCGCCGAGCACGCCCGCGCCGAGAGCGTGATCAGGGTGGAGGGCGAGGTGGTCGCCCGCAGCAAAGAGACGGTGAACGCCGACCTCGCGACCGGTCAGATCGAGGTGCAGGTGCGCGGCTTCGACGTGCTGGGCGCGGCGCAGGAGCTGCCGGTGCCGGTGTTCGGCGAGCCCGACTACCCAGAGGACCTGCGCCTCAAGTACCGCTACCTCGACCTGCGCCGCGAGACCTTGCACGCCAACATCGTCCTGCGCTCGCGCATCATCAGCTCGATCCGCCGCCGCATGGTCGAGGCGGAGTTCACCGAGTTCCAGACGCCGATCCTGACCGCCAGCTCGCCGGAGGGCGCGCGCGACTTCCTGGTGCCCTCGCGCATGCATCCGGGCGAGTTCTACGCGCTGCCGCAGGCGCCGCAGCAGTTCAAGCAGCTGCTGATGGTCTCCGGCTTCGACCGCTACTTCCAGATCGCCCCCTGCTTCCGCGACGAGGACGCCCGCGCCGACCGCTCGCCCGGCGAGTTCTACCAGCTCGACCTGGAGATGAGCTTCGTCACCCAGGAGGACGTGTTCAACACCATCGAGCCCGTCATGCGCGGCGTGTTCGAGGAGTTCGCGGGCACGCGCGAGGTCGTCGCCGGACCTTTCCCGCGCATCCCCTTCCGCACGGCGATCCAGAAGTACGGCAGCGACAAGCCCGACCTGCGCAACCCCATCGAGATGCAGGACGTCAGCGAGCACTTCCGCGGCGGCGGCTTCGGCGTGTTCGCCCGGATCGTGGACGCCGACGCGAAGAACCGCATCTGGGCCATCCCCGGCCCGGGCGCCGGCTCCCGCGCCTTCTGCGACCGCATGGACAGCTGGGCCAAGGGCGAGGGCCAGCCGGGCATGGCCTACATCTTCTGGCGCGAGGGCGAGGCGGAGGGCGCCGGCCCCGTCGCCAAGAACCTCGGGCCGGAGCGCACGGAGGCCATGCGCCAGCAGCTCGGCCTTAAGGCCGGCGACGCGGTGTTCTTCGCCGCGGGCGACCCGGCTGGCATGTACAAGTTCGCGGGCGCGGCGCGCACCAAGGTCGGGACCGACCTGGAGCTGATCAAGGCGGACGAGTTCCGCTTCTGCTGGATCGTCGACTTTCCCATGTTCGAGTGGAACGAGGACGAGAAGCGCGTCGACTTCAGCCACAACCCCTTCTCCATGCCGCAGGGCGAGATGGAGGCGCTGGAGACGCAGGACCCGCTCGACATCCTCGCCTACCAGTACGACATCGTCTGCAACGGGGTCGAGCTGTCGTCCGGCGCGATCAGGAATCACCGCCCCGACATCATGCTCAAGGCCTTCGAGATCGCCGGCTACGGGCCGGAGGTGGTGGAAGACAAGTTCGGCGGCGTGCTGAACGCTTTCCGCTACGGCGCGCCGCCGCACGGGGGCATCGCGCCCGGCATCGACCGCATCGTCATGCTGCTGGCCGGCACCTCGAACATCCGCGAGGTGATCGCCTTCCCGCTGAACCAGCAGGCGCGCGACCTGCTGATGCAGGCCCCGGCGCCGGTGAGCGACAAGCAGACACGCGAGCTGCACATCCGCGTCACGCCGCCGCTGAAGGGCTGAGGCTCAGCGCGGTGGCGGAGGCGGCGCGGGTGGCCGCGGCGGCGGCGGCGGTGCGGGCGGCGGGGGCGGGCCGCCGATGTTGATGTTCAGCGGCCGGCCGTTGACCGTGCCGTTCAGGTGGAAGCCGCCGGGGCCGACCAGCGCGGCCAGGCTTGCCGCGCCGCGCCGGCAGCCTCCGGCGTGGAGGCGGCCGGGGAGGCGCGTCGAGCCGTCCGTGCAGGCGTCGTCCAGCTGATCCTGCGTGAGGCCGCGCGCGGCGGAGAGGTCGGCGCCGCGCAGGTCGGCCCCGCCCAGCTCGGCGCTGCGGAAGTCGGTGTCGCCGAAACCGCCGCCCGCCAGCCGCGCGCCCTGCAGCGAGGCCGAGCGGAACGAGGCGCGCCCGAACCGCCCGCGCACCAGCGAGGCGCCGTCCAGGCTCGCTGAGGTGAAGTCCACGCGCTCGAACCCGCCATCGGTGAGCTGGGCGCCCTGCATCTCCGCGCCCTTGAACACCGCCCGGTCGAAGCGGCCGTGGACCAGCCGCGCGCCCTGCAGCGAGGCGCTGGTGAAATCGGCCCCGCGCCCGTCCACGCCGGTGAGGTTGGACACCTTCAGGTCGGCCCCCACCAGCACCGCCCCGGCCAGTTGCGCGTCGGTGAGGTCGCTGAACATCAGCGAGGCGGACTGCAGCTTGGCGTCCTGCAGCTGCGCGCCCACGAGGTGCAGCGCCTTGCCGTCGAAGCCGCTCATCAGCGCCGAGCCGAACTTCGCCCGGTCGAAGCGGCTGCCCACCGCCGTGGCGCCGCGCAGGTCCGCGCCGCTGAAGTCGCAGTCGTTGAACGAGGAGGCCATGACCGAGGCGCCGCGCAGGTCGGCCCCCTTCAGGTCCGAGCCGCTGAAGTCGGCCGCCGTCAGGCTCGCGCCGACGAACTTCTTTCCCTGCAGCTGGCAGTGCTGGCACGAGCCGCCCAGCGACACGCGCCGGCTGACCTCGCGGTCGCCGAGCGCCGCGTGGGCGGGGCCGGCGAGGAGGCCGGCCGCGAAGACGATCAGGGCCGCGGAGCGGAGCATGTCAGGCAGATGTGGGCTGGCGAGCGGGAACGCCAATTAAAACGGGGTCATGCCGTCCGAGGCTGCGACGGCGTCAGCGGCAAGGCGCGGCGTGCAGGCCGTTCGGAAGGCGCGTCGCCTCGTCGCCGCAGGCCTGCGAGAGCTGGCCGGCGGTGAGGCCCCGCGCCCGCTCCATCTCCGCCCCCGAGAGGTTGGCGCCCTCGAGCTTCGCGCCCGACAGGTCCGCGCCTTCCAGGTAGGCGCCCACCAGCGTCGCGTGCGTCAGGTCGGCCCCGCGCAGGTCCGCCCCGGTCATCACCGCGCCGTAGCCGTTGAAGTCGCGCAGGTCGCCGTGCGCGAAGCGCGAGCGCGCCAGCACCGCGCCGGAGGCGTCCGCTTGGCGCAGGCGCGCGCCGTGGAAGTCGCGGCCCTTCAGCTCCAGGTTGGCGAGATCGGCCTGGAACAGGTTGCAGCCCGGGCACGAGGCCCCGGCGCGCACCCGCTCGATCTGCCCGGCGTTCTGCGCCGCGGCGGGCGAGGCGAGGACGGCGGCGGTGAAGGCGATGAGGGCGAGGCGCATGGGCGCACCCTGCCGCATCCGGCTTAAGCGGCCGTTGCGCTCAGCCGCCGCCGACGAACTGCACGATCTCGATGCGGTCGCCGTCGGCCAGCGGCGTGCTCGCGTGGAGCGAGCGCGGCACGATCTCCAGGTTGCGCTCCACGGCCACCTTGCGGCGGTCCAGGCCGAGCTCGTCGACGAGCGCGGCGACGGTGGCGGCCGCGGCCCGATGTGGCGCGCCGTTGACGGTCAGCCTCAGCTCCATGGGCTCGGCTTGTGGCGGGGGAGGGGGGCGGATACAAGGCGCCCCCTCCACCGCGAAGGTTGCGCGACCGCCCGTGGCGACCAAGCCTATCTACGTCCTGAACGGCCCCAACCTGAACCTCCTGGGGGTGCGGGAGCCTGAGATCTACGGCCGCGAGACGCTGGACGACGTGCGCGCCCTCTGCGAGCGCCGCGCCGCCTCAGCGGGTCTGTCCGTGGTCTTCCGCCAGACGAATCACGAGGGCGAGCTGATCGACTGGGTGCAGGAGGCGCGCGAGCAGGCGTGCGCGCTGGTGCTCAACCCCGCCGGCTACGGCCACACGTCGGTGGCGCTGCTGGACGCCCTGAAGGCCGTCGGCGTCCCCGTGGTGGAATGCCACCTATCCAACCCCGCCGCCCGCGAGGGCTTCCGCCGGCGATCCTACGTGTCGGAGGCGGCGCGGGGCGTCGTGTCCGGCTTCGGGGCCGCCTCCTACGAGCTGGCCGTGGAGGCCGCCGCCCGCCTGGCGGCCGCGCCCGCCGCCACCGCCGCCGCCCCCGCGCGTTGAGGACCTCATGAGCGATCCTTCCGCCGACATCGGCATCTCGGCCGACGACCTCGCCGCCGCCGCGGGCGGCGGGCCGCACATCGACACGGACGTGGTGCGCGACCTTGCGCAGATCCTGAAGGAGACCGACCTCACCACCATCGAGGTCGAGCACGGGGCCCTGCGCATCCGCGTGGCTCGCGAAGCCGCCGTGGTGCACGCCGCGCCCGCCTACGCGCCCCCACCGCCCGCCGGTCCCGCTCCGGCCCAAGCTCCGGCCGTCGCCCCGAGCGCGCCCGCCGCCCCCGCCGCTCCGGCGAAGCCGGCCGGCGACGAGGTGAAGTCGCCGATGGTGGGCACCGTCTACCTGCAAGCCCAGCCGGGCAGCGCGCCCTTCATCAAGGTCGGCGACACCGTCGCTGAAGGCCAGACGCTGGTGCTGGTCGAGGCCATGAAGACCATGAACCCCATCCCGGCGCCCCGCGCGGGCACCGTGCTGCAGCTCCTGGTCGGCGACTCTCAGCCCGTCGAGTACGGCGAGCCCCTCGTCGTCCTGGGCTGAGGCCGGGCGCGTGTTCGACAAGATCCTGATCGCCAACCGGGGCGAGATCGCGCTCCGGGTCATCCGCGCCTGTAAGGAGATGGGCGTCGCCACCGTCGCCGTGCACTCGGAGGCGGACAACGACGCCATGCACGTGCGCCTGGCCGACGAGAGCGTCTGCATCGGCCCCGCGCCCGCGGCGAAGAGCTACCTGAACATCCCCTCGATCATCGCCGCCGCCGAGATCACGGGCGCGCAGGCGATCCACCCCGGCTACGGCTTCCTGAGCGAGAACGCGCGGTTCGCCGAGATCGTCGACGCCCACGGCATGACCTTCATCGGCCCGCGCCCTGAGCACATCCGGGTGATGGGCGACAAGATTAGCGCCAAGGTGATGGTCAAGAGCGCCGGCATCCCCGTGGTGCCGGGCTCCGACGGCGCGGTGACGACGGTGGACGAGGCGTTCGAGGCGGCCAAGTCGATCGGCTTCCCCGTGCTGATCAAGGCGGCGGCGGGCGGCGGCGGGCGCGGCATGAAGCTCGCCATGACCGAAGACGACCTCGCCGAGGCCGTGCAGACCGCCAGCGCCGAGGCGGCCGCCGCGTTCGGCGACGGCGCGGTGTACATGGAGCGCTACCTCCAGAAGCCGCGGCACATCGAGCTGCAGGTCGTCGCCGACAGCCACGGCCACGTCCGCCACCTGGGCGAGCGCGACTGCTCGCTGCAGCGCCGCCACCAGAAGGTGCTGGAGGAGGCGCCGTCGCCCGCCCTGGACGCCGCCCAGCGCGCGAAGATCGGCGCCGTCGTGGTCGAGGCGATCCGCAAGATCGGTTACCTCGGCGTCGGCACCATCGAGTTCCTGTACGAGGACGGCGAGTTCTTCTTCATCGAGATGAACACCCGCCTGCAGGTGGAGCATCCCGTCACCGAGGCCATCACCGGCGTGGACCTGGTGCGCGAGCAGATCCGCATCGCCGCCGGCCTGCCGCTCTCCTTCACCCAGGAAGACATCCACTTCGAAGGCTGGGCCATCGAATGCCGGATCAACGCGGAGAGCCCGCGCACCTTCACGCCCTCGCCGGGCACCATCACCGACTTCCACGCGCCGGGCGGCCTGGGCGTGCGGCTAGATAGCGCAATCTACAGCGGCTACCGCATCCCGCCCTACTACGACTCCCTGATCGGAAAGCTGATCGTCCACGGCCGCGACCGCGAGGAGGCGATCTGCCGTATGCGGCGCTGCCTGAACGAGATGGTCGTCGGCGGCATCGAGACCACCATCCCCCTGTTCCAGGACCTGCTGCAGCAGCCCGACATCCTGGCCGGCGACTACGACATCCACTGGCTGGAGCGCTGGATCAAGGCGCAAGGCTGAGCCGCGGGAGTCGGCGCTGAACAGGCCGCCCTTCACCGCCGACGACCTCCTGACCTGCTACCGCGCCGGCCTCTTCCCCATGGGCGAGACGCGCGACGACCCGAGCATGTACCTGGTCGACCCGGAAGTTCGCGGCGTGATCCCGCTGGGCGCCTTCCACGCGCCGCGCCGCCTGCAGCGCACCATTCGCGCCGAGACGTTCACCGTCACGGTCGACACCGCCTTCGACGCCGTCGTGGCCCTGTGCGCCGAGCCTGGGCCCGGCCGCGAGGAGACCTGGATCAACGCGCCCATACGCGCCCTCTACGGCGAGCTGCACCGCCGCCGTCGCGCGCACAGCGTGGAGTGCCGCGTCGACGGCGAGCTGGTGGGCGGCCTCTACGGCGTGTCGCTGGGCGGGGCCTTCTTCGGCGAGAGCATGTTCAGTCGCCGCACCGACGCCAGCAAGGTGGCGCTGGCGCACCTCGTCGCGCGGCTTCGCGTCGGCCGCTACCGCCTGCTCGACGCGCAGTTCCTCACCGATCACCTGGCGCGCTTCGGGGCCGTGGAGATCGGGCGCGTCGCCTATCACCGCAGGCTGCGCCCCGCGCTCGCGGCGCGGGCCGACTTCTACGCGTGGCCCGCGGCGGGGGTCTCGGGTGCGGCGGTCCTGCAGGCGATCAACCACAGGTCGTAGCCGGCGTGCTCGAAGGGATGGAGGCTCGGCGACGAGGCCGACATCCAGCCGCCGAACACCGGCTTGGGCGCGGGCGCGGCCTTGCCGGGCGGGGTGCGCGGCTGGCTGACCACGTCGAGGTGCGCCCAGCTGTCGGCGTCCGCTTCGTCTGAAGCGGTGGTCTCGCAGGCGTGCACCGTCAGCACGACGCCCTTGTAGCGCACGGGCTCGCCGACCTTGGCCTCGAAGCGGAAGGTCTCGGCGGTGATCTTGTCCACCCCTTGCAGGATGGCCGAGGCGAAGCGCGGGCGCTTCAGCGGTGGCGGAGGAGGCGGGGGCTGGTCGTCCTTGGCGTCGGCGCCGTCGTCGGTGTCGGCGACCACCGGAACATGCTCCATGCGCGGAGGCGGTGCGGCCTCCTCGGGCGGCGGCGCGTCCGACGGCGGCGGGACGGCCACCACGGCCGGCGGGGCGTCGGGCGCGGGCGCGGCGGCAGGCGCGGAGGGCTGCACCTCCTGCGCCAGCGTCAGCCCGGCGCCGGCGAGCGCGACAACGGCGCCGAGGATCCAGGCGCGCGTCACGGGCCGGGCGCTCCGGGCGGAAGCGCCGCGGGGGCGCCGGACGCGGGGGCGGGGGCGGAGGCGGGGGCGGGGGCTGAGCCCGCGGCGGCGCCGCCCGGCTGAGCGCCGCCCTGCGGACGGATGACCGAGTTGATCAGGCCGAACAGGTCCACCGCGCCCTGCACGTTCTGGAACTCCGCCCCCGGCTTCAAGTCGTCCGCCGCGCCGCCGGGCTGCACCGACACGTACTGACCGCCCAGGAGCCCGTCGGAGGTGATCTTCACGCTGGAGTCGCTCGGCAGCTTCACGCCCGAGTCGAGCCGGAAGGTCGTGTCGGCCAGGAAGGTCTTGGGATCGAGGCGGATGGAGGCCACCTGGCCGACCTTCACGCCCGCCACGCGCACGTCCGCCCCCGTCGCCAGCCCGCCCACCGAGCCGAAGTGCGCGCGCAGGGGGTAGCCGCCGGCCCCCGCCTCCGCCAGGCGCGAGCCCATGGCGTAGGCCAGGAACACGCCGGCCACGCCGAGCACCACCGCGCCGGTGGCCGCCTCGGCCCAGGCGTTCGCGCTGCGCTTCACTCGCCGGGCGTCCAGGCCTGGTAGTCGCCCGGCGCGGAGGGCCGCTCGCCGCCGCGGGCGATCGAGCCCTTCGGCCGCCACGCGTAGACCGTGCCCGTCAGGTTGGGCAGGTGATCCTTCTCCCACGCTCGCCGGCGCAGGGGCGCCACGGTCGGCGGCTCGTCGGTGAGGTAGTGCATCCAGGCGTGCCACTCGGGCGGGATCTTGGTGGGCTCGGCGTAGCCCTTGTAGATCACATAGCGGCGGCGGCGGCCCTTGTCGTAGCTCTCGCGGTCGGTCTTCGCCTGAAAGTAGCGGTTGCCGAACTCGTCCTCGCCGACCTTGGCGGAGGTGCGGCCTATGGTGAAGCGCGCGCCGAGCGTGGCGCCGTTCCACCAGGTGAAGATCTTCTCGAGCACGCGGGACACCGGACGGGAGGGGCGGACCGGAACCTAGAGCAGCCGCCCCTCCGCTCCAAGGCCCGTGGACGTGGCGCGCGTGGGCGAGTCACGGGAAGCTCGTCCCATGGTGACGCGCGCCCGCCCGTTCGCATCCCTCGCGGCCGCCCTGCGGTGGGCCGAGCCGGGCGACTCCGCGGCGCGGGCGCCCGTGGGCTGGCCCCCGTCGCAGGTGCGCGCCTGGCTGGCGTGGTCGGCGGCCGAGCCGGGCGCCGATCCTCGCCGGCCGCTGGGCGGCGGGCCGTGGGCGCGGGCCGCCCGCCTCGCCGCGTCCGAGCGGGCCGCCGCCGAGCTCGAGGCGACCCTGCTGCTCGGCCTGGCCGCCCCGGGCCGTCCTGGCGCGCCGGCCCCGGTGGCCGACCTCGCCACGCCGGAGGGTCGCGAGCGTCTGCACGCGCATTTGGCGCAGGCGTCGGCCGCGCGGCTGTCGGGCGCGGCCTCGTCCGTGTGCGCCGCGCTGGAGGCGGTGCGTGACGCGGTGGCGCGCTGTCAGGGAGACCCGGCCGCCTGCGCCGACCCGACCGCCAACCCCGCCCTGGCCCGCGCCGCCCGGGCCGCCCGCGCAGCCGGCGCGGACGAAGGCCTGATCCTCGACGCGATCCAGGGCGTCGCGCCCGTCTCGCCCGCCGCGGCCGCGGCGCCCGCCGTCCTAGTCGTCGCGGGCTCTTTGGAGGAGCCGGGCCTGCGCTCCGACCGGCTGGTGCGCACGCCCGATCCGGACACGGCGCACCGCGCCGCCCGGGCCCTGGCCGGTCCCGACGTGACGCTGAACGCGGCCGCCTTCGTGAGCGCCGCGGGCGAGTTGGACGAGACGGGGCTGACCGCCCTGGCGCGCCTATGGACCGCTCACCTCGGCGAGGCGCCCGTGATCGCCCTGGCCGGCGTGTGGCCGGCGGTGGCCGCCCAGGGCCTCGCGCCCGCCTCGCAGGCGGGCGGAGAGGCGGCGGCCTGGATCGGCTGCCTCGTCGCCGAGGCGGCGGGCGTCCCGCCCGTGGTGCTCGACGACGCGGAGGCGGCGGCGCGGCTAGAGACGACCGCCGGCGCGGCGCCCTGGTCGGAGGTCGTGGTTCACGGCCCGGCCGGCGCCCCCGCCGTGCTTCCCGCCGCCCTCGCCGGCTTGGCGCGGCAGGGCGTCGCGCCTGACCGGGCGCTCACCGTGCTGCTGGGCGGTCGCGAGCCGCCCGTGTCCGGCCCGCTGAGCCGCGACGCGTTGAGGGCGCGCGGCTTCACCGCCCTGGAGCTCGCCGCGGTCGAGGCGGCCCTCCCGCACGCGCGGACCCTGGACGACATGCTCTCGCCGGAGACGCTGGGGGAGGGGTTCTGCCGCGACGTGCTGGGCGGCCTCGACGTGCCTTCCGCGCTCGGGCTGACGGGCGCCGCGCTCGCCGCCGCGGGCCGCGAGCTCTTGGGCGACCCGTCCGGCGCGGCCCTCGGCCCGGAAGCCGCCGCCCTGCTCGCACGCCCCTCGACGCAGGAGCGGATCGCCTTCGGGCGGTCGGCGGTCGGCCCGGCGGGCCTGTGCCTGCACGCCGTCCCGGTCGATCCGGCGACGGCGGTGTCGGAGCGCGAGGCGCTGCTGGCCGCCGTGGGCGCGACCTGGCTGGTGCGCGGGCCCGACACGCGCGCGTTGCCGCCGCTCCCGCCCGAGCCCGAGCTCCGCGCCGCCCCGCCGCCGCCCGGGCCCGAGCGCATCGTGGAGCGCGTGGTCGAGCGCGACCGCACGCGGCGCAAGCTGCCCGACCGCCGCAAGGGCTACATCCAGAAGGCGGCCGTCGGCGGCCACAAGGTCTACCTGCACACGGGCGAGTACGAGGACGGCGAGCTCGGCGAGATCTTCATCGACATGCACAAGGAGGGCGCCGCCTTCCGCAGCCTGATGAACAACTTCGCCATCGCGGTCAGCCTGGGCCTGCAGTACGGAGTGCCGCTGGACGAGTTCGTCGACGCGTTCGTCTACACGCGCTTCGAGCCCGCCGGGCCGGTGGCGGGCAACGACAGGGTGCGCTCCGCCACATCCATCCTCGACTACCTCTTCCGCGAATTGGGGGTCAGCTACCTGGGCCGCGACGACCTCGCGAGCGCACCCGACGCGCTCACGGCCGACGGCCTGGGCGGCGGTGTGGCGGACGAGACGGCGGCCAACGACGAGGAGGCCGTGCCCGCCAGCCGCTTCATCTCGCGTGGCTACAGCCGCGGCGCGGCGCCCGACAACCTGCTGGTGCTGCCGTTCCGGCGGGCGGGGCCCCATGACGCCGACGACGACTGAGGCCTCGCCGCTGTCGATGGCCGAGGTCGGCGGGGCGGTCGCGCTCTGGCGCGCCTGCGGGCTGACGCGGCCCTGGAACGACCCGACCGCCGACGCGCGGCTCGCCCTGGAGAGCCCCGGCTCGACGATCCTGGCGCTGCGCACCCCCGCCGGTCAGGTGGTCGCCACCGTCATGGTCGGCTTCGACGGGCATCGCGCCTGGGCCTACTACGTGGCCGTCCATCCCGGGCTTCGGCGCGCGGGTCTCGGGCGCGCGCTGATGAGGGCCGCCGAGGACTGGGCGGCGGCGCACGGCGCGGCCAAGATCGAGCTGATGGTGCGGCGGGAGAACGCCCCCGCCCTCGGTTTCTACGCGGCGGCCGGCTACGCCGTCGAACCGGTCGAAGTGCTGAGCCGTCGGCTGGACGGACGCCGGTCCTGATCGGCCTCCCCCTGCGGGGAGAGCGGGCGTAGAGGGAGAGCATGAACGCGCCCGCGCCCCCCGCCGCCTTCGCCCCCGCCGTCGACGCCGTTGACACCTGGACCGTCGCGGGCCGCACCTTCCGCTCCCGGCTCATCGTGGGCACCGGCAAGTACAAGGACTACGCGCAGAACGCCGCCGCCGCCGAGGCCGCGGGCGCCGAGATCGTCACCGTGGCCGTGCGGCGGGTGAACCTGTCCGATCCGTCGCAGCCCATGCTGGTGGATCACGTGAAGCCCGACCGCTTCACCTTCCTGCCCAACACCGCCGGCTGCTTCACGGGCGAGGACGCCGTGCGCACCCTGCGCCTGGCGCGCGAGGCGGGCGGCTGGGAGCTTGTGAAGCTGGAGGTGCTGAGCGACCCCAAGCACCTCTATCCGGACATGGAGGAGACGCTGCGCGCCCTGAAGCTCCTCATCTCGGAGGGCTTTCAGGTGATGGTCTACTGCTCCGACGATCCCGTGTACGCGCGCAAGCTGGAGGACGCGGGGGCCGCCGCCATCATGCCGCTCGGCGCGCCGATCGGCTCGGGCCTGGGCATCCAGAACCGCGTCAACATCCGCCTGATCGTCGAACAAACGAGCGTGCCCGTGCTGGTGGACGCGGGCGTGGGCACGGCGTCGGACGCGGCGGTGGCCATGGAGCTCGGCTGCGACGGCGTGCTGATGAACACCGCCATCGCCGAGGCCA
>CAXTBN010000070.1:0-12310 GCA_964242895.1 uncultured Caulobacteraceae bacterium
GGCGGGCGCCGCCGGGCGGCCGCCGCCGGCGGGCGCGTGGTGCTCGCCGCCGCCGCCGTGGTGGTCGTCGTGGTCCTGGGCGAGGGCGGGGGCGGTGGTCGCGGCCAGCAGCGTCAGGGCCGTCGCGCCGAGGAGGAGGGGGTGTCTCATGGCATCTCGTCCGAGGAAGCGGTCCGAAGGCGGGCCGTCCGTACAATGCATGACGCGCCCTGGCGGCTGAACCCGCGCTGAACACCGGCGCTCGCGCGCCTTCACCCGGACCGCACGGCCGACCCTGGCGCTCCGCCGACCGCGCGCGTACCGGAGGACGTCGCCGTCGGAGAGCCGCCGTGTCCCAAATCCCTCCCGCGTCCGGTCCGGACGCCCGGCCCATCGCGCTGCACTACTGGCCGACGCCCAACGGATGGAAGGTGTCCATCGCGCTCGAGGAGATGGGCCTGCCCTATGAGATGCGCCCGGTGAACATCGGCGCGGGCGAGCAGTTCGCGCCGGAGTTCCTGCGCATCAGCCCCAACAACCGCATGCCCGCCATCGAGGACCCGGACGGCCCGGACGGCGAGCCGGTGAGCGTGTTCGAGTCCGGCGCGATCCTGCAGTACCTGGCGGCGAAGACGGGCCGCTTCGGCGGCGAGGACGCGCGCGGGCGCGTCGAGGTGGCCGAGTGGCTGTTCTGGCAGATGGGCGGGCTCGGGCCCATGGCCGGCCAGACGCACCACTTCCGCCAGTACGCCCCGTCCATGATCGCCGACAGCCGGCAGACCGCCTACGGCGCGATCCGCTACACCAACGAGACGCGCCGGTTGTACGGCGTGCTCGACCGGCGGCTGGCGGGGCGCGAGTTCGTGGCCGGGGCCTACTCGATCGCCGACATGGCGATCTGGCCGTGGATCGTGCCCTGGCGGCTGCAGGGCGTCGACCTGGACGCCTTCCCCGAGGTGAAGCGCTGGTTCGACGCCGTGGGCGCGCGCGAGGCGGTGCAGCGCGGCTTCAAGCTGGGCGGCGAGCTCAGGCGGCCGCTGCAGGCGTCCGGGGCCGAGGCGGAGCAGGCGCGCAAGACGCTGTTCGGCCAGCGCTGAGGCTCTGCGCCCGGCGCTGCGCGGGCGTTCATCCTGTCCGCGCGCTTAACCTTGTCTTCAAGTCCGGCGTGCTTGCCTCCGCCTGCGATCACCGTCGCGGGGGCCGTCGAACACGGTCCTGCACCCGTCGAGGACACCGGACCATGGACGCGTCCCACCAGACGAGCGGGTCTGAGATCCCGCTGCCCACCTCCGCCTGCACCGGCGACGACCTGCTGCGCATCGGCCTGCTCTACTCCACGGGCCAGGGCGGCGCGCCGCTGGACCTCGTCAGCGCGCACATGCTGTTCAACCTCGCCGCCATGCGCGGCTCGGAGGACGCCAAGCGCTACCGCCGCGAGCTCTCCGGCGAGATGGACCGCGACAGCGTCGCCGAGGCCCAGCGCGCCGCGCGCGAGTGGCTGGTGAAGGCCGCCGCCTGACGCGCAGGCCGGGAGCGGACGTCGCGAACGTCGGCTGAGGTGGGGAGCGGAAGGCCCGCTGACCGCGAAGCTCTACATCGCCCGACCAGAGTGGCGTAGTCGTCGCAAGACCGGCCAGCCCGTCAGGCCACAGGCACACAACATCAGAAGACCTGCCCGGTAAGCTGTCGGCTGCGTAAGAAGCAAGAGCCCATATAGCCCGAGGCCGGCGAGCACGACCATCATCGCTGCCAGTGCGATGGTCTCTCCGATTGATGGTTGCTGGCCTGGAATATCAGCGGTCAGCGGTGAAGAGTGTCGAGTCCGGAAATACCACGACCATGCCGCTAATGCGGTGAGGAGCGTCACAGGCGCGGCGATGTAGAGAGGAAGTAGACCTTCTCCCCCAGTCGCGCCCTCAGGCTGCTCCTGCAGTGTGTGTCTCGCCCACCATGCAGCCGTCGAAGCCGAGTAGCAGAACCAAGCAGCTAGGGCGGTCAGCGCAAGCGGAACGATGGCTCGCAAAGTCTTCTTCGCTCCACACCAGACCCCCGCGACGGTGAGCCGACGCCGTGGCGGGGTCAACGGCCGAGTTGGGTCGAAAGCGGTCCTCAGAAAGCCGCCCCATAGCGGACCCTCGCCACCCCGAGCGTGAGCGACTCAGCGGGTCAGGAGGTAGTTGCCGGCGCCGGTGGCGTAGGAGAACTGCACGGGCATGGTCTGCACGAGGTACTGCTGCACGAACAGGCCGACGTTGGCGATGCCCGTGCGCGGGACGAACACCACGTCGAAGCGGCGCAGCGGCGGCGAGGCCGCGCCCGGCGCATGGTGCACCGCCGAGCCGAAGTCGATCGTGCGCAGCATGGGCCGGCCGCCGGCGCCGCGCCGGATCAGCACGGAGCGGTGGGGGTCGCCCGTGGGCAGGAAGCCGCCGGCCATGATCACCGCCTGCAGGGCGTCGATGTCGCCCGGCATGTCGTAGACGCCCGCCTTGCCCACCTCGCCGCCCACGAACACGCGCAGCGGTACGGACGCCTTGAGGCTGACCTCCACGCGCGGGTCGTTGAGCTGCTGGGCGTAGGCGGCGGCGAGGCGCTGCTCCAGGTCGGCGGGAGCGAGGTCGGCGGCCATGGTCGGCGCGATCAGCGGCAGGGAGATGCGGCCGTCGGGACCGAGCGTCACGGCGGTGCGGTTCAGCTCGGGCGCGGAGGGCACGGTCACGTCGATCTGGTCGCCGGGGTAGAGGCGGTAGGCGGGCTCGTCGTCGCGCCAGGTCGCGTAGCCCACGTCGAAGCCGCCGTAGGCGCCGCTCTGCGGGTAGGGGCCGGGCCGGTCGTGCGCGCAGGCGCCTAGGAGCAGGAGCGGGGCCGCGGAGAGGAGGGCGCGTCGGTTCATGCGGGGGCGGCGGGCTCGGGGCGTCGTGAGGCGCAAAGTCATGGTTAATGGGTAACTCCGGGTTAACGCGCGGACGCCCACTCTGGCCCCCGAGGGCCCGCGGACCGCGCGGCTCGGTGAGGCGCGGAGCGCGGATGGCCGGCGTGTGGAGCTGGGGAGAGGAGCCCGCGGTCGCACCCGCCCGCCTTCCCGGGCGCGCCCACCGCAGCGTCGAGGACCTGCTGGCGCTCGTCTGGGCGCGGCGCCTGCTGATGCTGGCCGTGTTCGTGGCGCTGGTGGTGCTGGGCGCCGCGGCGGCCTCGCGGCTGAAGACGACCTACACGGCCAACTCGAGCCTCCTGGTGCGGCTGGGGCAGGCGTACGTCTACGAGCCCAAGGTCGGCGACGCCGGGCGCGGCGCGGCCCCGACCAACGACGAGGTCATCCAGTCGGAGATGGAGATCCTGGGCTCCTCCGAGCTCAAGGCGCGCGTGATCCGCGACGTGGGCCTGCCGCGCCTGTCGCCCGCCCTGGCCGCCAAGGCCGCCCGCGCCTCGACGCCCGAGGCGCAGCGCGACGTGGAGGGGGCGGCGGTGCGCCTGCTGGAGCAGGGGCTGAAGCTCGGCGCCGCGCCCGAGACCTCGATCATCCGCCTGTCCTACACCCACCCGGACGCGCACACCGCCGCGCTGGTGCTCAACACGCTCGTCGACGAGTACGTGCGCTACCGCCAGCAGGTGCTGGTCGCGCGCGACGTGGGCCCGCTCGACGCACAGCGCCGCCGCTTCGCCGACGAGCTGGCGCGCGTGGACGGGCAGATCACGACCTTCCTGACCACCAACGGCGTCGGCGACTTCGACGCGGAGAAGGCGAGCCTGGCGCAGCTCTACGGCCAACTGCTCGGGGACGGGGCGAGCGCGCGGGCGTCCCTGTCGGAGGCGGAGGGCCGGCTCGGCGTCACCTCGGCCCTGGCCGCGCGAAGCCCGTCGGAGATCGGCCTCTACCGCGACCTGGACCACGCGCCGGCCGACCAGCTGGCCAAACTCCGCACCGACCTCAACGACCTCCTCGCGCGCTACCGGCCCACCGCCCAGCCCGTGCGCGACAAGCAGGCGCAGGTCGCGGCCGCCGAGGCGCTGGTGCAGGCCGGCGACGGCCTGGTGGTGGGCCGCCGCCTCGGCCCGAACCCCGTGGCCCAGGCGCTGCAGACCGAACGCAACACCACCGCCGCCCAGGCGTCGTCGCTGCGCGCGCGCGCCGGCGAGCTGCAGGGCGAGCTGGCCCGCGTGGTGGCGCGCCGGCAGAAGCTCGCGGAGATCGAGCCGCAGTGGCTGGACCTGCAGCGCCAGCGCGACGTGCTCACCGCGAACGTGCGCACCTTCACCCAGCGCGTGCAGGACGCGCAGGCGCAGCAGGCGCTCACCGCGGCGGGCGACGACGGCGACGTGCGCGTGGTGCAGCGCGCCTACACCCCCACCAAGGGCGCGAGCCTGAAGCGGCCCGCCCTGCTCCTGGCCGCGGGCTTCGCCGGCTTCGCCGCCCTGTGCGCGGGGCTGGTGGCGGCCTTCCTGTCGCGCGGCTTCCCGAGCGCCGGCGCCGCCGAGCGCACGCTGGAGATGCCGGTGCTGGCCGCCGTGCCGGCGCGGGCGCGGGCGTGAGGAGCGCGTCGGCCAAGCGCGCGCGGGCGCCCGTCGACCTGTCGGCGGAGCTGGCCGGGCTCGTCGACCGGCTGGCCGAGCCGGGGCCGGACGGCGGCCGCGCCATCCAGTTCGTCTCCGCCCGCAGCGGCGAGGGCACGTCCACCGTCGCCCGCGCCTTCGCCCGCGCCGCCGCCGGGCGGGGCGAGCGCGGCGTGTGGCTGGTGGAGCTCGACGTCATGTCCGGCGTGCAGTTCGACGCCTTCGCCGACGGAGCCTACGGCGCCCTGGGCGAGCCGGGCCGCGCCAGCCCCGACGACAGCGCCTTTTTCCAGGTGGTCTCGCCCATGCGCGAGGCGGGCGCGGCGCCTGCGGAGGCGGCCAGCTTCCTCGAGGCGTGGCCCCTGGCGGGCGAGAAGTTCTGGGTGACGCGCTTCAAGTCCGAGCGGCTGCGGCCGGGCTGGAGCGTGCGGTTGACGGGCGGGGCCGACTACTGGCGCGCGCTGCGGCCCTACGCCGACCTGATCGTGGTGGACGCCCCGTCCGCCGAGCGCTCGCGCGCCGCCGCCGCGGTCGCGCCGCACATGGACTCCACCGTGCTGGTGGTGGCCGCCGACAACGACGACCCCTCCGGCCCCGCCCTGCTGCGCGACGGCCTCAAGGCGGTGGGCGGCCGCTGCGCCGGGGCCATCCTCAACCGCGCCCCGCGCCCCGCCCCCCGCTTCCTGCGCGCGCTGGCCCCGTGACCGACATCGGGGCCGTCCCCTGGCCGGACGCGGCGGGGCGGCCCCCTCGCTCCCGACCGGCGGCGAGGGCCGGGCGGGCGGACCCGCGGCCGCGGCTGACCTTCCTCCTGGGCGTGTTCACCGTGCTCGTGTTCTCGAGCACCTGGGTGATGTTCATCACCGGGCCGGACGGCAGCAGCACCGTGGGCGCGCTGGTGATCGCCCTCTACACGCCGGCCTACCTGGTCACCCTGGTGCTGCTGGCGGGCGGCGGCCTCGCCTCGGTGCGGGCGGCGCTGGCGGCCCCGCCGCTGTGGGCGTTGCTGGCGGTGACGGCGGCGTCGGTGCTGTGGTCGGTGGCTCCGGACCTGACGGTGCGCCGCGTCCCGGCGCTCGTGCTCACGACCCTGGCCGGCGTGGCGCTGGCGGCGCGGTTCGACTGGCCGGAGCTGGCCGAGGTGCTGGCCGCGAGCTTCGCCATGATCGTGGTCGGCTGCTTCCTGCTGGCCGTGCTCGTGCCGAGCTGGGGGCGGATGACGTCGATCTTCCCCGGCGCATGGCGGGGGCTGTGGAACGACAAGAACGCGCTCGGCGACCACATGACCGTGGGGGTCTGCGTGCTCGCGGCGGCGGCGGTGATGAACCCGGCGCGGCGTCGGCTGTGGACGGGGTTCGCGGTGGGGGCGACGGCGCTGATCGTGCTCTCCACGTCGAAGACCTCGCTGATCACGCTGGTGCTGGGGCTGGCGGTGCTGGGGCTGGTGTTCCTGGTGCGACGGGGCGGGGCGGCGGCGGTGCTGGCCGTGTTCGCGACCGTCGGCGTGCTGGCGCTGGTCGCCTTCCTGATCGCGTTCGAGCGCGACGCCCTCTTCCGCCTGCTGGGCAAGGACGCGACCCTGACGGGTCGCACGCGCATCTGGGCGGGAGCGCTGCGCCAGATCGCGCAGCGGCCGCTGCTGGGCTTCGGCTACGCCGCGGTGTGGGACGACCCGAGCCGCTGGGGCCCGATCCACTGGATCATGAAGGACGCCAAGTATCGTCCCCCCCACGCCCACAACAGCTGGATCGAGATCCGCCTTGCGCTGGGCTGGGTGGGTATGGCCGCCTTCGCCGCCTTCTTCGCCCAGGCGTGGGCGCGCGCGGTGGCGGCGCTGTTCCGCGGAGGCGCGGCGGGCAGGGGCGCCTGGCTGGCGGCGCCGTTCCTGGCGGTGTGGACGGTGCAGTCGCTGACGGAGAGCGTTGCCCTCGGCTACAACGACTTCACCTGGGTGATGCTGACGGCGGTGGCCGCCGCCCTGGGCCGGCCGCGCCCCGCGCCGCGCGGGGCGGCCGCGGGCGCGAGCATCGCGGCGCCGTAGAAGTTCATCTCCTTCCAGGGTGACGCCTTTCCGAGGCCGCCGGCCGCCTTCACCGCCAGCGGCAGCCAGGCCGGGCGGCCGAACGCGCGCAGCACCAGCGCCGCCGGGCCGTAGAGCAGCGCCTGCGCCGCGCCGACCGCCATCCAGCCCAGCGCGCCCAGCCGATCGGGCGGGTCGCGGCGCAGCCGGCTGCGCGTGGGCCCCTGGCCGAAGGCGAAGCCGCGGGCGATCACATAGCGGGCGGTGGCGCGCTTGGCGGGGGCCATCTCGTCCAGCCAGGCGTTGGCCACGTAGGCGAAGCCGCCGCCCTGGGCGCGGACGCGGTCGAACAGGCGGTCGTCTTCTCCGCCCGCGCTGTCGGCGGCGGTCTCGAAGGGCCCGGGGCCGTTCAGGGCCGTGGCGCGGCGCATGAGGGAGTTGCCGCAGCCCAGGCCGTGGGTGTCGGGGATGGGGCCGGAGGGCTCCGGCCGCAGGCGCGAGAAGAAGCGGTCGAGGTAGGGCCGCTCGGACGCCTTCGCGCCCAGGGCCACGCCGCGCGTGGCCCCGAAGGTCACGTCCGCCCCGAAGCGCAGGTGGCCCTCGTACAGTCGGTCGAGCCACTCGGGCGCGGCGATCTCGTCGTCGTCCAGGAAGGCCACGTGGTCGCTCCGCACCCGCGCGAGGCCCGCGTTGCGCGCGGTGGACACGCCCGGCTTGCGGGCGTGCACGTAGACGAGCGGCACGGGGCAGTCGGCGCGCAGGCGCTCGACGGTCGCGTCGGCCGACGCCTCCGGGTCGTTGTCCACCACCACGATCTCTTCAACCAGCTCCTCCAGCCTGTGCAGGGCGAAAGCGCTGCGGAGCGCCGCCTCCAGGCTCTCCGGCCGGCGCAGGGTGGGCGTCAGGATCGCCACCGGCTTCACGCGGCGGCTCCCATCCGGCGGGCGCCCTCGGCGGCGGTGACCACCTCCAGCCCGGCCGCCCGCGCCGCGTCCGCCACGCGGGCCAGCGCCCCTGGCGTGCAGCCCCAGCCGGTCGGCTCGGCCTGCACGTCGTGCGTGAACAGGATCAGCCACGCGCGGGCGGCCGCGGCGCGGGCGAGCCAACGCAGGGCGACGCTCTCCCCGTCCGGCCCCTGCAGGCCCACGGACGGGGCCTGCGCCAGGTCCGAGCCGCGACGGACCAGGCCCGCGCGGGCCGTGCGGGCCAGGGCGAAGCGGCGGCCCAGCTCGCGCTTTGCGGCGAAGTCCACCTCGCCGAAGGGGTAGGCCATGGTGCGCGTCTCGCAGCCGAGCTCGCCGAGCGCGGCCTTGTTGCGGTCGATGTCGGCGGAGAAGTCGCGCGGCGCCTGCTGCGTGCAGTCCATGTGGCTATAGGTATGGCAGCCGATCTCGTGGCCTCTGCCGTGCAGGCCGGCCACCTCGTCGCGCGTGGCGTAGCGGCCGAGGTGGGCGGTCGCGCCGCAGAGGCCGGCGGCGATGTACCAGGTCCCCTTCAGCCCGCGCGCCTCCAGAACGGGCGCGCCCTCGTGGACGGAGGAGGCCGGCGCGTCGTCGAAGGTGAAGCTGACCATGCCGCGGCCCGGCGACGCGGGCGCGGGCCGGCGCGCGTACACCTGGACGAGCCGGCGGCGCACCTTGCCGAGCGGTCCCATGTCGGGCTGGTACGGCGAGCTCATTCCGCCACCTCCGCGTAGAGCGCCGCGCGGTACAGCCGCAGCGCCGCCGTGCGGGCGCGCAGCGGCGCCTTCTCGTTCAGCGCCATCGCACGCAGCGCGCTCCGCAGCGGCCGTCGCGCGGGCAGGCGGCGGATCAGCCGGGCGTAGCGCCAAGTGGCGAAGCCCTCCACCAGCGCGGGATGGCGGCTGTGCAGGCGGGCGAAGTTGGCGGGGGACTGCTCATACTTGGCGACCAGCGCCGGGGCGGTGTCGAGGCCCAGATGGCTGGCGGCGTTCTCCACGTGGCGCACGCCGAAGCGGGCGTGGACGCGCGCGCCCCACTCCGTGTCCTCCCAACCCCAGCCGTGGAAGCCCTCGTCGAAGGGCTCGGCTTCCAGCACGTCGCGGCGCACCAAGAGGTTGGAGGTGCAGACCCACTTTCCCGGCGCGAGCGACCGCTCGGCGGCGTCCGGCGTCTCGCCCGCGGCCTGCACGGCGTGGTGCAGCCGGTGCTCGCGGCCGGGGCGCGTCTGCACGAGGCTGAAGCCGCCGAACGCGGCGGGCGGGTCCCCGGCGTCGGCCAGGGCGAGCCAGGCCTGCAGGAAATCCGGCCGGTCAGGCAGCATGTCGCTGTCCACGAACAGCAGGTGGCGGCCGCGGGCGGCGGCGGCGAGGCGGTTGCGCCCGCGCGCGCGGCCCTCGTTCGCGGCGAGGCGGATCAGGCGGGCGGGCAGGGCGCAGGTCTCGACCGCGTCCTGCACGGCGGCGGAGAGGGCCGGGTCACCGCCCGCGTCGTCGAGCAGCACCACCTCCACCGCGCCGGCGAGCGCCTCGGCCTCGCGCGCCAGGGCGGCCAGGAGCGGGCGCGGGTCGTCGCGGAAGAAGGGCGTCAGCACCGACAGGCGCGGCGCGGCGCTGTCCCGGCACGCGTTGGCGAGGTGCTCGGCGCTCACGCGGGCCTCGCCACCGCGGCGCGCAGCAGGCCCGCGCCGCGCGAGCGCACGCCGCCCGCGTCCAGCGCGAACGCCGCCAGGGCGTACACGCCCGCGCCGACGACCGCCTTGAGTCCGAGCTCGAGGCCCCCGCCCATCGCGGGCAGGCGCAGCACCACCGCCGTCATGGCGGCGGTCGCCAGGGCGGCGCGGCCGAGCGCGGACCAGGGGATCGGCAGCGCCAGCACGCTCCGCCCCATCAGCGCGGAGGCGACGATCCCGAGCGCGTAGCTGGCGGCGGTGGCGATCACCGCGCCCTGCAGGCCGAAGCGCGGCGTCAGCACGAGGTTGAGCGCCACGTTGGCCCCGGCCGGGATCGCCATGGCGGCCAGGAGCCGCCCCGTGCGGCGGCCCAGGGTGAAGGCGGTGTGGAAGTAGTAGGTGGTCGCCCCGCCCAGGAGGCCGCTCAGGGCGATCCAGGGCGTGACCTGCGCGGCGCCCTCGCGCAGGGCGGGGCCGACCATCACCTCCGCCAGCGGTCGCGACACGAGCGCCAGCCCCGCCGCGGCGGGCAGCGCCAGGAGCGCCATCAGCGACGCCTGCTCGGCGGCGGTGCGGCGCAGGGCCTCGAACCCGCCGCGCTCGAAGGCGGCCACGGCGGCGGGGCCGCCGGCCATGCCGAGCCAGATGAACAGCACGTCCAGCGTCCGGTTCGAAAGGCTGTAGCCGGCGTGATAGGCCCCCACCGTCGCCTCGTCGGTGAAGGCGGCCAGCACGAAGCGGTCGGTGGTCGCCAGCACCAGGGCCAGCACCAGGGACAGGGAGATCGGCACGCCATACGCGGCGTAGCGGCCCAGACGCGCCCGGTCGAACCGCCCCGGCCGCGCCGTGCGCAGCTCGCCCGGCAGGGTGATCGCCACCAGCACCAAGCTCATGGCGCCGACGCCCAGGAGCGGCGCGGCCCCGCCCAGCCCGGCCGCCGCGCCCGCGACGCCCAGCCCGAAGGCGCCCAGCGTCTGCGCCATGTCGAGCAGGGCGTAGCCGCGCACCTCGCCCGCCGCGCGCCGCCGCTCCTGCGACAGCTTCAGCAGCGAGCGCGTGACCGTGGAGCCCACCCCCGCCGCCACCGCCCAGCGCACCGCCGCCGGCGCCGGCGCGCCGAGCGCGAATGCGACGGCCGCCAGCGGCGCGACCACGCTCAGCACGGCGAAGGTGCGGTACACGGTGGCGAACAGGGCGGCGCGGTCCGATCCGTCCGCCTCCGCGACGAAGAAGCGGGCCATCGCCGCCTCCAGCCAGATGAAGGCGCAGGTGCCCACCAGCGTCGCCACCGAGAACCCGAGCGCGTAGGCCCCATAGTCGGCCGGCGACAGCAGGCGCGTGAACACCACCACCGCGCCGAGCCCGGCCAACCCCTGCACCGCCTGCACGGGCAGGTAGCCCAGCACGCCGCGCCAGAACATCAGCGCACGGCTCCCCGCTGGGCGATCAGCCGCGGGATGGTCATCACGACGATGTACAGGTCGAACCAGAACGACTGGCGCTCGATGTAGGCGATGTCGAGCGCCACGCGGCGGCGCACGGCCTCGGCGGTGTCCACCGCGCCGGTGGAGCCGTTGATCTGCGCCCAGCCGGTGATGCCGGGCTTCATGCGGTGGCGCCAGGCGTACTCGGCCACCAGCCGCGCCGACTCCTGTCCCTCGGTGCGCATGCCGATGGCGTGCGGCCGCGGACCCACCAGGCTCATCTCGCCGCGGAGCACGTTCCAGAGCTGCGGCAGCTCGTCCAGGCTGGTGCGGCGGATGAAGCGGCCCACGCGCGTGACGCGGTCGTCGTCGACGCTCACCTGACGGAAGGCGGTGGCGTCCGCCGCGTCGGTCCGCATGGAGCGGAACTTGAGCACGGTGATGGTCTCGTTGTTGAAGCCGTGGCGGCGCTGGCGGAACAGGATCGGCCCCGGGCTGTCCAGCCGCACCGCGACCGCCACCGCCAGCAGCACGGGCGCGCAGACCAGCAGGCCCCCACCCGCGAGCACGATGTCGCCCAGCCGCTTCGCCAGCGCGCGCCGCTCGTCCTGCCGCACGCCGGAGACGTGGGCGAGCGGCGAGGCGGTCAGGCGCGACAGGGCGTCGGCGCGCTCGCGCTCGCCCTCCACGTCCACGAACAGGGTCACGGTGTTGGGCAGCACGCGCAGGCGCTGGATCAACACGCCCACGCGCGCCTGCGCCGTGGCGGTGACGGCGATCACAATCCGGTCCACGTAGGGCAGCAGCCGGTGCTCCAGCAGCGCGCTGGTGTCGCCCAGCACGGGCACGCCGTGCACGGCGGGGCCGACGCGGTCGGCGCGGTCGTCGAACACGCCGATGACGTTGACCTCGCGCGTGGCCAGGGCGCTCTCGATCAGACGCGCGGCGTTGTCGGTGGCCCCCACCACGATGATGTTGGGCGTCAGCCGTCCCGCGCGCCGCCAGCGCTTCACGCGCAGCCACGCCCAGCCGTGCGACAGCCCGAGCGTGAGCACCGTCGCCGCGCCCATGGCGAGCGCTTCCTGCGGCCGTCCGGCCGGCAGCACGGCCGCCAGGCCGAGCGCGACGCCCGCGCCGCAGGCGACGGCGGTCCACACGCGCGCCAGCTGCAGCCACAGGGGGTCGCGCGTCGAGAAGCTGTAGGCGTCCAGCCCGTCGAGCGCCGCCAGCGCCACCAGCACGCCCAGCACCAGCGGGGCGACCGCGCCCGCGGGCTGCCAGGCCAGCGCGCCCGCGCCGGCGAGGCCGGCGCCCAGGAGCGCCCCGCCCGTGGCCGCCACGGCGTCCACGGTCTGGAACAGGCGGCGCAGCATCGCCCCGCTCAGCCTCTCGCGCACGGGCGCGAGCCGCTCCGGGCGCAGCGGTCCCCGCGCCCAGCGGGCGTCGTCGACGGACGACAGGGACGGAACGGCGGTCACGCGGTCGATCTGCACCCGGCGGACGCAGGCGGGCGTCCCCGCTCCGTCTCGCACACGGCGGCTGAGCGCCCCGTTAACGCGGCCCCGCGCCGTTGCCTTGCCGTTGCCTTGCTTGGGCCGACCCGCTATGCGCACCGCTTCGCGCGGGGCCGGTGCAGCCGGCCGCGAGCGGGGTGACGTGGCCGAGAGGCTGAAGGCAACGGTTTGCTAAATCGTCATACCGGAAA
>CAXTBN010000071.1:0-11987 GCA_964242895.1 uncultured Caulobacteraceae bacterium
GCCCGCGCCCGCGCCGCCGCCGCCCGTCGCTCCGCCCAGGCCGGCGCCCCGTCCCAAGCCGACGCCGGCGGTCGAGGCGCCCGCGCCCAGGCCGGCCCCCGTCGCCAAGCCGAAGCCCGCACCGACGCCCGTGCGCGCCAGGCCGACGCCGCAGCTCGACCTCGACGCCCTGGCCAAGCGGCTGCCGGCCGAGCGCCGGCCGCAGAAGGACCTCGACCTCTCCGCCCTCGCCGCCAGCCTTCCCCGGGGCGCCGCCGCCAAGCCGCAGCCGCAGCCGAGCCTGAACCTCGACGCGCTCGCCGCCTCGCTTCCCGCCGGCGGACGGCGCGCCGCCGCCGCCCAGCGCGGCCCCGCCCGCGCCGAGACCGCCGCCCAGGCGCGCCCCGCCGCCGGCGCGGCGCAGGCGCTCTCCGGCAACGTCGCCGGCGCGCTCATGGCCAAGATCAAGCCGCACTGGAACGGGCTGGACTGCGACGTCGCCGGGGCCGACACCATCGTGGTGCGCGTGCGGTTCAGCGTCGACGGCGCGGGCCAGCTGAGCGGCGAGCCGGAGACGACCTCGGTGAGCGGCGACGTGTCGGACGGCGTCAAGCAGGCGGCGGCGCGGGGCGCCGAGCGCGCGGTGCGCGTCAGCGCGCCGTACGACGACGTTCCGCCCGAGCAGCGACGCCTGATGAACCCGGTGACCGTGCGGTTCTCGGCCGCCCAGTCCTGCAGAGGCCGATGATGACGCGCCTTCGAACCCTCTCCCTCCTGCTCGCCGCAGCCCTGGGGCTGACCGCGCTCCCGACGCGGGCGCAGGTCGAGGTGGACATCGACAAGGGGCAGACCGAGGCCATGCCCCTGGCCGTGGCCGACATGAGCGGCTCGCCGCAGGGCGCGGAGATTTCACGGATCGTCGCCGCGGATCTCGAGCGCTCCGGCCTGTTCCGCTTGCTGCCGCGCGCCGCCTTTCCGGCGGCCGCGCCCGACGTCTCCGTCCAGCCGGACACCGCCGCCTGGCGCGCGGCGGGGGCGCAGGACCTGGTCGCCGGTCGCGCCTCCGTCGACGCCGACGGCCGGCTGCGCGTGGACTTCCGCCTATGGGACACCGCCGGCGGCCGCGAGCTGGTGGGGGCGCAGTTCACCTCCACGCCCGAGAACTTCCGGCGCCTGGCGCACAAGGTGGCCGACGCTGTCTACAAGCGGCTCACCGGCGAGGACGGCTACTTCGACAGCCGCGTGGTGTTCGTGGCCGAGTCCGGCGGCGGCGTAGGCGGCGGCCGCACGGCCAAGCGGCTGGCCATCATGGACCAGGACGGCGCCAACCCCGTCTTCCTCACCGACGGGCCGGAGCAGGTGCTGACGCCGCGCTTCAACTCCACCGGCCGCCAGATCGCCTACATGTCGCTGCGCGCCGACAGCGCCCGCGTGCACCTGTTCGACGTGGAGACGGCACGGCGCGAGAGCCTGGGCGACTTCCCCGGCTATGCCTACGCCCCGCGCTTCTCGCCGGACGGGTCGAAGGTCGCCTTTGCGCTAAACACCAACGGCAACAGCGACATCGAGGTGGTGGACCTCGCCACGCACGCCGCGCGCCGGATCACCAACGACCCGGGCATCGACACCTCACCCGCCTACTCGCCCGACGGCGCGCGCATGGTGTTCAACAGCGACCGCGGCGGCTCGCCGCAGCTGTACGTCATGCCCGCGGGCGGCGGCCCGGCCAAGCGCGTCAGCTTCGGCGGCGGCCGCTACACCGCGCCTGTGTGGAGCCCCAAGGGCGACCTGATCGCCTTCGTGCGCCAGGACGGATCGCGCTTCCACATCGGCGTGATGCGGCCGGAGGGCGGGGGCGAGCGCCTGCTCACCACCAGCTACCTGGACGAGGCGCCGACCTTCGCGCCCAACGGCCGGGTGATCATGTACGCCCATCAGGGATCGGCGGGGGCTCCGTCGCGCTTGTACACGGTGGACGTGCAGGGCCGCGCCCGGCGCGCGGTGCCCTACACAGGTGCGGCGAGCGATCCGTCGTGGTCGCCGCTGCTCAAGTAGACCGGAGCCGAACGAAAGGACCTCTCGATGTCGACCTCCTCCCAGCCCCGCGCCGCCTGGCGCGTGCTCGCTCTCTCGGGTGCGGCCGCGATGGCGCTCGCCGCCTGCGCGCACAAGCCGCCGCCCCCGCCCTCCGAGGCGTACCCGCCCCCGCCGCCTCCGCCCGCCGCCTCCGGCGCGCCCACGGGCGGGGTCATGGAGTCCGACGCCGACCGGGCGCTCGCGCCGGCCGCCATGCAGGCCGCCTTCGCGGGCCAGGCGGGCGCCGACCGCGTGTACTTCGACTACGACCGGATCGACGTGAAGCCGGACGCCGCGCGCGTGCTCGACGGACAGGCGCAATGGCTGCAGGGCCATCCCAACGTGAACCTGCGCATCGAGGGCAACGCCGACGAGCGCGGCACCCGCGAGTACAACCTCGGCCTCAGCCAGCGCCGCGCCGACGCCGTGCGCGACTACCTGGCGCAACGCGGCGTCATCGCCTCGCGGATCAACACCATCGGCTACGGCAAGGAGCGCCCGGTCGACACCTCGGGCTCCGAGGACGGCATGGCGAAGAACCGCAACGCGCACTCCGCCCTGACCATGTAAGCTCCGCGGGCTGTCGGACGCGTCCGACAGCCCGCGACCGCCCCGCCCAGAGACGTCCATGACCGCCCGCCGCCTCCTCCCCCTCCTGCTGGCCGCCACGGCGCTCGCCACGCCCGCGCTGGCGCAGGACGACCGCCGCCTCGCCGACCTGCAGCGTCAGGTGCGCGAGCTGCGCGCCATCGTGTTCCAGGGCCGCGACACCGGCCAGCCGGTGGAGGTGAAGCCCGTCGGCCCCGACCCGCAGGTGGTCGCGCTGCAGGCCAAGGTGGACGCCCAGGCCGAGCAGCTGCGCACCCTCACCGGCCAGAACGAGGTGCTGCAGCACGACCTGGACGAGACGCGCCGCACCGCCGAGCAGAACCGTGCGGAGTCCGCCAGCTACCGGCAGGCCGCCGACGCGCGCCTCGCCCGGCTGGAGGGGCAGCTCGCCGCCGCCCAGCCCGCGGCCGCCCCGCAGGCCGAGCTTCCTCCGCCGCCGGCCGCCGCGGCCGCTTTACCGCCCGTGGCGCTCCCGCCGTCGAACCGCCCGCCCGTGTCGGCGCGGGGCGCGGCGCTGACCGCGCGGGTCCAGGCGGGCGACACCAGCCGCTTCGGGGGTGACGCCGCCGCCGCCGCCGCCGCGGGCGACAGCTTCGCCGACGCCTACGGGCGCTTCGAGGCGGCCGACTACCCGGGCGCGCAGACCGGCTTCGAGACCTACATCGCCCGCAACCCCACCGGCGTGCGCACGTCGGAGGCGCGCTACTGGCTCGGCCAGAGCCTGTTCATGCGCGAGACCTATCCCCAGGCCGCCCGCGCCTACGCCGAGGCCCTGCGGGGCTGGCCCAAGGCCAAGTGGGCGCCCGACGCCACCGTGCGCCTCGCCCAGTCCCTGGCGGAGATCAACCAGTCGGCGTCGGCCTGCGCCGCGCTGGGCGAATTCAATCGTCGCTACGCCGTCGCCGCGCCGGCCGCGGTGAAGACGCGCGCCGCCGCCACCCGCGCCCGCGCCGCGTGCGCGGCGGGCTGACCGCGGCCGCCCTCGCCCTCGACCCGCTTCAGGCGGTCGTCGACGCCCGCCTGAGGGCCCGCCTCGACCGGACGAGCGCCGCCCCCGTCGCCCTCGGCCTCTCCGGCGGCGGCGACAGCCTGGCCCTGCTGCACCTCGCCGCCGACTGGTGCGCCCGCGCCAGGCGACCCCTCCTGGCGCTCACGGTGGATCACGGCCTGCAGCCGCAGGGGCCCGCCTGGACGGCGCGCGCCGGACGCATGGCGGCGGAGGCGGGCGCCGCGTGGCGTCCGCTCGCCTGGACAGGTCCGAAGCCCTCCGCCGGCGTGCCCGCGGCCGCCCGCTCCGCACGTCACGCCCTGCTGGCCGCCGCCGCGCGAGGCGCGGGCGCCCGCGTGCTGCTGCTGGCGCACACCGCCGACGACCATGCCGAAACCGAAGCGCTCCGTGGCGGTCCGGCTCCCGGCATCGGCCGCCTGCGCGAGTGGGCGCCCTCGCCCGCCTGGCCCGAGGGCCGCGGCGTGTTCCTCCTGCGCCCGCTGCTCGACGCAGGCCGCGGGGAGCTGCGCGCCTGGCTGTGCGTGCGGGGGCTCGGCTGGATCGAGGACCCGGCGAACGCCGACCCGCGCTTCGCCCGCGCCCGCGTCCGCGCGGTCTCGCCGCCCCGCGCACCTCCAGCACCCGACCCGCCCCCCGGCTTCGGCGAGGCGCATGCGGACGGGACTGTGCAGCTCTCCCGCGCCCGGACGGCGCTGGCCGACGCGGCGGCGCGCCGCTCGTTGACTGCGGCCCTGGCGTGCGCGGCCGGGACGAACCACGCCCCGCGTCGCGCGGCGCTGGACCGCCTGCTTGAGCAGTGCTCCGGGACTGCGGCCTGGACCGCCACCCTGGGTGGCGCGCGCGTGCTGGCCGACACCTCCGCGCTGGTGGTCGGCCGCGAGCCGGGCCGTACGCCGGCCGCCGACCTGCCGCTCGAGCCGGGCTCGCCCACCATCTGGGACGGTCGCTTCGAGCTGCGGACGACCGAGGCGGGCTGGTGCGTGGGCGCGGCCGCCGGCCGCCTATCGCGACTGACCGCGCCCGACCGCACCCGGCTCGCCGCGCTTCCGCCCGTGTTGCGCGCGGCCGCTCCCGTGCTGGTGTGCGCCGACGTCGTGCGCCTGCCCCGGGGCGACGAAGTGCGCGCCCTCGCGCCGGCGCGCTTCGACGCGGCGGTGGGCGAGGTGCGTCGCGAGGGTCGATCGGAGGCGGACGCGGCTTGCGCCGGGACGGTTCTGATCTAGCGTGGCCGTGACGTCGCCCCGAGACACCGCCCCCATGCGCCTTCGCCTGCTCGCCGCCGCCCTGCTCGCGGCCATGCCGCCGCTCGCCGCCCACGCCCAGGACGGCGTCGCCCCGCGACCCGACCAGCAGGCGTTCCGCGGGCTGTACAAGGAGCTAGTCGAGACCAACACCACCCTGTCGGTCGGCGACTGCACCCAGGCCGAGTCCCGCATGGCCGCGCGCCTGAGGGCGGCGGGCTACACGGACTCCGACGTCACGATGATCCCTGCGCCCGGCAAGCCGAAGGAGGGCTCGCTGGTGGCCGTGCTCCGCGGTTCTGACCCGTCGCTCAAGGCGGTGCTGCTGCTGGCGCACGTCGACGTGGTCGAGGCCCGGCGCGAGGACTGGACGCGCGACCCGTTCACCCTCGTCGAGGAGAACGGCTACTTCTGGGCCCGCGGAGCCAGCGACGACAAGGCCGAGGCCGCGATCTGGACCGACACCATGGTGCGGCTCAAGACCGAAGGCTTCCGCCCCCGGCGCACCATCAAGATGGCGCTGACCTGCGGCGAGGAGACCAGCGGCGCCTTCAACGGCGCGAACGACCTCTCGTCAAACCACCGTGACCTGATCGACGCCGCCTTCGCGCTGAACGAGGGGGCCGGCGGCCTGATGACCCACGACGGCCGCAAGCTGATGAACGGCGTCATGGTGCGCGAGAAGACCAGCCAGAACTATACGGTGGAGGCCACCAACCCCGGCGGCCACTCCTCTCGCCCCACGCCCGACAACGCCATCTACGAGCTGGCCGACGCGCTGAAGCGCGTGCAGGCCTACAGCTTCCCGATCCGCGCCGACGACGCCACCCGCGCCGAGTTCGCCCAGCTTGGCGCCCTGCGCCACGACGCGGAGGGCCAAGCCATGGCCGCCTTCGCCAAGGACCCCGCCGACCTGCAGGCCGCCGCGGTGATCGCCGCCGATCCCAGCTACGGCAACATTCTCCACACCACCTGCGTGGCGACCCTGCTGAGCGCCGGTCACGCCACCAACGCCCTGCCGCAGCGCGCCCGCGCCAACGTCAACTGCCGCATCTGGCCGGGCGTGCGGCCGGAGGAGGTGCGCGCCGACCTCGAACGCGTGATCGCCGACCCGAAGATGACCGTGAGCATCCCCGAGACGCGCGGCGCCCTGGCGCAGCCGAGCCCGCTGTCGCCGATGGTGATGGGCCCGCTGAGGACGGTGTCCGAGAAGCACTTCCCCGGCGTGCCCGTCACCCCCGTGATGCTCGCCGGCGCCACGGACGGCGAGTTCCTGGGCAACGTCGGCATCCCGACCTACGGCGTGTCGGGCATCTTCCAGACCGACGAGAACAGCGGCATCCACGGCCTGAACGAGCACATCCCCGTGCGCTCGCTCTACGAAGGCAGGGACTTCCTGTTCGACCTCGTGAAGGCCTACGCCTCGGCGTGAGACGACGGCCGGGAGGAGGGCGTCAGCCCCCGCCCACCTCGGCCAGGTCGGCGCCTTCCAGGTCGGCGTTGAGGAAGACGTTCTGGACGTCGTCGTCGTCGTCCAGGGCGTCGACCAGCTTGATCACCGAGACGGCCTCGTCGCCGGCGACGGGCGTCTCCGACTTGGGCCGCCAGACCACCGACGTCGACTTGGGCGAGCCGAACCGCGCCTCCAGCGCCTCGGCCGTGGCGTTCAGGTCCGCGAAGGCGGTCCAGACCGTGTGCACGGGCGTGTAGTCGTCGTCCGCGTCCGCGGCGTCGTCGCTCTCCACGTCCTGCGCGCCCGCCTCGATGGCGGCCTCCATGACGTCGTCCTCGGTCCCCACCGTCAACGGGAACTCGATGCGGCCCAGGCGGTCGAACATGAAGGAGACGGAGCCCGACTCGCCCAGGTTGCCGCCGTTCTTGCTGAACAGGCTGCGCACGTTGGCGGCGGCGCGGTTGCGGTTGTCGGTCAGCACCTCGACGATCAGGCCCACGCCGCCCGGACCGAAGCCCTCGTAGCGGATCTCCTCGAAGGTGTCGGTGTCGGCGCCCGACGCCTTCTTGATGGCGCGGTCGATGTTGTCCTTGGGCATGGATTCGGCGCGGGCGTTGGCGATCGCCAGCCGCAGCCGGGCGTTGGCGTTCGGATCCGGCAGGCCCTGCTTGGCGGCCAGGGTGATGTCGCGGCTGAGCTTGGAGAACAGCTTGGAGCGCTTCTTGTCCTGCGCGCCCTTGCGGAACTGGATGTTCTTGAACTTTGAGTGGCCGGCCATGTCGCTTGCGGAACGGGGGATCGGAGGCCGGCGGTTCTAGCCGCGCGGAGCACGGCGCGCCAGCACGGCTCGGAACCCGGCGGGCGGCCGGCGGTTAAGCCGGCGCTCGCAAGGAGGCCGCACCCGTGACCACCGCCTACGCCCCGGACCTCGCGCCCGACCTCGAACCCAAGGTGGTGCACTGGCAGCCGACGCACCCCGTCGGCCACGCGCGGGCGCACGTGCTGACGGCCAACGCCTTCGTGGCGCTCGGCCTCGTGGCGCTGGGCGCCCTGGCGCTCGGCGCGGTGGCCATCGGCGCGCTGGCCGTGGGGCGCATGGACGTGGGCCGCGGCCGCTTCCGCGTTCTGGACATCGACGAGTTGAACATCGGCCGCCTGCGCCGCCGCGCCTTCTGACCGGCGCGCGACACCCCGTCCCTTGAAGCGGGACTCGGCGCGGCCCACACACGGGCCATGGCGCGCGAGATCGTCCTGGACACCGAGACCACCGGCATCGGCCACGGGCACCGGATCATCGAGATCGGCTGCGTGGAGGTGGAGGACCTCCTCCCCACCGGAGACCAGTTCCACGTCTACATCGATCCTCAGCGCGACATCGATCCCGACGCGCAGAAGGTCCACGGCATCGCCCGCCACCAGCTGCACGGCAAGCCGCGCTTCGCGGACGCCGCGATCGTGGACGCCTTCCTGGAGTACATCGGCGACGCCCGACTGGTGGCCCACAACGCCAAGTTCGACCGCGACTTCCTGAACATGGAGCTGGAGCTCTGCGGCCGCCGGCCCCTGCCGGAGAGCCGCTGGGTCTGCACGCTGCAGCTGGCGCAGAAGCGCTTTCCGGGCATGTACAACTCGCTGGACGCGCTCTGTAAGCGCTACCGCGTCGACCTGAGCTCGCGGTCGCTGCACGGGGCGCTGGTCGACACCAAGCTGCTGGCGATGGTCTACCTGGAGCTGCAGGGCGGCAAGGAGCGCGGCCTCGACTTCACCGCCGGCGACGACGCCTCCGCCGCCATCCGTGTCGGCGGCTACGGCCCGCGCCCACGTCCGCTGGCCCCTCGGCTGACCGACGCGGAGCGGGAGCGGCACGCGACTTGGATCACGTCGGTGCTGAAGGACAAGGCGGTCTGGGTGGCGAGAGGGATGCTCGGAGCGGCTTGACGACGATGATCCTGCTCGGACTGCTGATTCACTTCGTCCAAGCCGGAGCGGCGGCATCCGGTTCGGCCATCCCGCCGCCGCCACCCCCGCCGCCCTTCCCCCGGATCGCGAGGACGCTGGCCGAGACCCTGGCTCGCGCTCAGTTCGACGCCTACGCCGCCCACTTCACCACCGACGCCGTGCTGTCACGCGACGGCCGAGTGGTCGCGCACGGGCGGGCGGAGATCAGCGCGAGGGCCCGCTCGGATGAGGACCGGGGCTGCAGCTTCTGGCCTCAAGCCGCCGTGGTCAGTCCGCGAGAGATCTGGGTTGTCGAGAGCGGCGCCTGCGTTCACGACGCTCCACCAGCGGGTTGGGCGCACGGGCGGCTGGCCCACTATCGCCTGAACGGAGAGGCGATCTCGTCTCTGGAGGCCACCGACGTTCCGAACGGATTTGTCATGTCGCCGTATGACCCTCGCTAGAACCCCAGCAGCTTCGCGTAGCGGTCGCGATGGTAGCTGGCGCCGCCGTAGGCCGCCTCCAGCACGCGGGCGCGCTTGAGGTAGAGGCCGGGGTCGGCCGCGTCGGTCATGCCGATGCCGCCGTGCATCTGCACCATCTCGTTCGAGACCGTATGCAGCGTCTCGCCCGCCATGGCCTTGGCCAGGGAGCAGGCGGCGCGCACGTCGTTGGCGCCGCGGTCGATGGCGGAGAGCGCGTCCTCCACGCAGGAGCGGGTCAGCTCCAGCTGGGTGAACATCTTGGCGGCCCGGTGCTGCAGCGCCTGGAAGCTGCCGATCAGCGCGCCAAACTGGGTGCGCGTCTTCAGGTACTCCAGCGTGGTCTCGAACGCCTGCAGGGCGACGCCCAGCATCTCCGCGGCGGCCCCGGCGCGCGCGCGGTCGAGCACCTGCTCCAGCACCTGCGCCCCGCCCTCGACCGAGCCCAGCACCTGCGCCGGCGCGCCCTCGAAGCGGATCGCCGCGGCCCCGCGGCTGTCGACCGTGTTCAGGCGCGAGCGAGCGACGCCCGACGCGTTTGGGTCGACCAGGAACAGGGCGACGCCCTCCGCCTCGCCCGGCGAGCCCGCGTGGCGCGCGGCCACCAGCAGCAGGTCGGCGTCCATGCCGTCCAGCACGAAGGTCTTGGCGCCCGTCAGCGTCCAGCCGCCCCCGTGATCTGGGCCGGAGCGCTCGGCCTTGCAGGCGGTCCGCGCGGGGTCGTGCTGGGCGCGCTCCTCCAGCGCGAGGGCGACCACCGTCTCGCCCGCGGCGATCTTCGGCAACCACTCCGCCTGCTGTTCGGCCGTGCCGCCGAGCGTCAGGGCGTCCGCGCCGATCAGGGCGGTGGAGAGCAGCGGCGAGGCGGTCAGGGTGCGGCCCGCCTCCTCCAGGATGAGACCCAGCCCCAGGTGGCCGAATTGCGAACCGCCGTGGGCCTCGGGCGCGACCACGCCGGCCCAGCCCATCTCGCCCATCTCGCGCCAGATCACCGGATCGAACCCCGCGCCCGAGCCGGAGTCACGCAGCTGGCGCAGCGCCGTCACCGGCGAGCGGGCGGCGACCCACTCCTTGGCGCTGTCGCGCAGCATCGTCTGCTCTTCGGTGAGCACGGCCATGGTCGCTTCCCCGTGTTCCTGTTCTTCTCAGCCGGCCGCGGCGCGAAGCGCGCCCGGCAGTCCGTCGTAGCCCCAGTGCAGCTCGCCATCGGGCGTCACCATCGTCGGCGCGCCTTGAAACTCCTGCCGCAGCGCCTCGGCCGTGTTGCTGTCGATCTGCGCGCGGGCGTCGAGGCTGCGCGACCGCTCCAGCACGCGGCCGGCGTCGTAGTCGATCTCCACCAGAATCTCGCCGAGCACGGTCGGGTCGGCGATGTCCCAGTCCTTGGCGTAGCAGGCGTCGAACGCGGCGCGCGCGAAGGTCGCCTGGTCCAGCCCCTCCAGCCCGCAGGCGACCGCCGCCCGCAGCGCCGGGATCGAGTCCTTCGGGAACATGGTCGGGCGCAGGCCCTGCACGCCGGCCTGGTCGCAGCTGTGGACGAAGTTGCGCCAGAACAGGTGCTCCACCTCGTGGGCGTCGGCGGGCGGCATGTCCTCCCGCTCCTCGCGCCGGCGCTCGATGGGGCCGACGCGGAACGGACGCCAGACCACCTGGACGCCGACGTCGGCGGCGCGGCGGCCGATGACCTGCGCCACAGGGTGGCTGTCGGGCGAGTTGAAGTCGTACCAGAGCTCGATCGTGCGGGCGGAGACGCTCACTGGTGATCCAGCAGCCCCAGCACGCGCTTGGCGACGACGTTGAGGTTGATCTCGCTGGTGCCGCCCTCGATCGAGTTGCCCTTGCTGCGCAGCCAGCCGCGCGTCTCGCGGATCTCCTCGGGCGCATAGCCCTCGCCGTCCCAGCCGAGGCCCTGGAAGCCCATGGCCTCCACCATCAGCTCGTGCTTCTCGATGTTCAGGGTTGCAGCGGCGTACTTCACGATGGAGGCCGCCGGCCCGATGCCGTGGCCCGCCTTCGACTCGGCCTCGATGCGCCGGACCGTCAGGCCGAAGGCCCGCGCCTGCATCTTGTGCGCCGCGATGCGGCTGCGCAGGTCGCCGTCGGCCAGCTTCCCGTCGGCGTCCACGTCGCCGTACACCTTGGCGCACTCCTCGAGCTCCAGCCCGGCGCCGCCGCCGAAGCCGCCGGCCGAGATGTTCTGCCGCTCGTGCTGCAGCAGCTTCTTGGCGATGTCCCAGCCCTTGTTCACCTCGCCGACCAGCTGATCCTTGGGCACCTGCACGTCGGTGAAGAAGGTCTCGCAGAAGGGGCTCTCGCCGCTGATCAGCTGGATCGGACGCGCCTCCACGCCCGCGCTCTTCATGTCGAACAGCAGGAAGCTGATGCCCTCGTGCTTCTTGGTCGCGTCGGTGCGCACGAGGCAGAAGATCCAGTCCGCCTTGTCGGCGTAGGAGGTCCAGACCTTCTGGCCGTTGACCAGGAAGTGGTCGCCGCGATCCTCCGCCTTGGTCTGCAGGCCGGCGAGGTCGGAGCCGGCGCCCGGCTCGCTGTAGCCCTGGCACCAGCGGATCTCGCCGCGCACGATGGGCGGCAGGAAGCGCCGCTTCTGCTCCTCGCTGGCCACCTCCAGCAGCACGGGGCCGAGCATCCACAGGCCGAAGCTGGCGAGCGGAGGGCGGCAGCCGAGCTTGGCCATCTCCTGCGCCAGCACCTGCGCCTCGGCGCGCGACAGGCCGCCCCCGCCGTACTCGGTCGGCCAAGTCGGCGCGGTCCAGCCGCGCTCGGCCATGCGGTCGAGCCACAGCTTGGCGTCGGGCTCCCAGGCGAAGTCGCGGCCGCCCCACGGCGTGGTGGAGTCGCGCGTCATGGGGATGCGCATGGAGGCGGGGCAGTTCGCCTCCAGCCACGCGCGGGTCTCGGTGCGGAAGGCGTCGAGGTCGGCCAAGGCGGGCGCTCCGGGTGGTGCTGCGTGAACGGCGGTCACCTTTAGCGGGGCGCGCAGGAGGGGCAAGCGGGACGGCTGGGTGCGCCTTTGCGGGGAGAGCAACCAACTCACAGCTGCGCAGCCCCTCAGCCCCGCTCGGCTCCCTCTTCTTTGCATCAGCCCTGTGTTCGACACGCCGTAGGCTGTCGAACTCTTACGGGACGCCCCGCGTCCCGACGCCCCCGCGTCAGCCGCCGCGCGCAGGGCGGGTCAAGGC
>CAXTBN010000072.1:0-11579 GCA_964242895.1 uncultured Caulobacteraceae bacterium
CCCTCGCTACGGCGACCGCATGGACGCGCTGATCGCGCTCAACGGGCTCGCGGCGTTGGACTGAAGGTCCGGCGGACCGTCGTTAGACGCCGCTCGAACCCCACATCGCGCCGGCCGGCATTGTGAGACCAACGGGTGGCTCCGAAGAATAGACTGGGGAGTGCGGACCCACGAACAGGCCCTAAAATTCAGTGCCGGTGGAGATCCCGAGATTCTTCCCTCATCAAGGAGAATACAGAACTTTCCGTTTGTTTGAGATTGCCGGTCGCGATCTTTGCATGAGTGAGACGGACCCTGATTCTGAGGATCGCGACGGCGATAAGGCGTTCGTTCGGCGCAGTCTGCGCCTCGTAGTCTTCGGGTTGACGGCTGCCGCGATCCTGGCGGGGCTGGCTGCTTGGGCCTGGACTCGGCTGGCCCCGTAGCCTGTTGCGAGGTGCAGGAGGAGGACTAGCGACGCGTGTGGATGCACCTCGGCGATCACTCATGGCTCAGGGGGGCGTTGTCAGACCAGGGAGGGTACCTTCGTTCACCGCGAATTTCTGATTGACAGCAGGGTGTCAGGGCTCGCCGCTCCGCCGCGATCGGTCGACAGCTGCCGCCCGAAACGGGCCCAGAGCGGGGGGCGAAGCCTGACCCTGACGTCTCACGTCCCGTTAATTTGACAGCGCCCTGGCTGCCGCTCGCCGAGCTGGCCGCACCCGCGCCCTGAAGCTTAGGTCCGGCGCTCACTGCCCCGCGCCACGTCTCAGCGCGCGCCATCAGCTCAAGTCACTCCAGGCGCGACCCTCAACCCCGAGTTTTCCTCGACTCGTGCGGATCCCGCGCTAGCCTCTGAACGCCGACGTGATCGTTCGCTTCGGCGCTCAAGGGGGACACATGCGCACCACCATCATCGCCGGCTGCCTCGCGCTCGGGAGTGGAGCGCTCCTGGGCGCCTGTTCGGCCAAGCACGACGCCGCGAACACCACCGCGTCGACAACATCCTCCACCACGACCTCGGCCGCACTCGTCACCTCCGCCATGCCCAAGGCGGGGCTTTGGGAAACGACCGTGACCGGCGCGGGCATGCCTGCGCCCATGAAGACAAAAGCGTGTCTAGGCGGCGCTCCGGCCCCGGGCGCCAATCCGTTCACGCCGCCGGCTCAGCCCGGTCAGACCTGCGCCAAGAACAGCGTGGTCAAGACGGCGGCGGGCTACTCGATCGACACGGAGTGCACGATGAACGGCATGACGATGTCGACGAAGGGCGACGTCACCGGGGACTTCTCGTCGGACTACAAGACGGTGATGACGACCAAGATGACAGGCGCCAACGTCCCGGCCATGATGCAGACGGCGCGCACGTCGACTGCGGAGGCCAAGTACCTTGGCGCATGCCCGGCGGACATGAAGCCGGGCATGGCCGCCCAAGGCGCCTGACCGCGGGTCTGTTTAGGGCTGCGCCGTCTGACCCCGCTCCAGCCCGCTGAGGAGAGTTGCGCCTGAGCGGGCGAGCGGTCCCTACAAGGCGCGTGCAGACCAGCGCCGGCCTTCCCGTTCACCGGCGCGCACCCGAGCCGGAAGTGCTGCTCGGGCGTCCCGGTGGCCCTCTGTGGAGTGCGCCGTGATCTTGGTGCTTGGACGATTCCAGAGGGCGGCGTGGAAGCGGTGAGGAGCCCTTCAAGGCCGCCGGACGGGAGTTCTTCGACGCGACAGGGCTGAGGGTGACCGGCGAGCTCCGCGAACTCACCGATCCGGCAGCAGAATGGCAAACGCGTCTTCTGCTGGACGGTGGAAGAGAGCCTCAACCTCGCCCAGTTCAAGGTTGGCCTAGCCGTTCACAGGGTCGCTTCTGATGGCTTCGTCCGCGCAGCGTTCGAACCGCCGACACAACGGCATTTCGGCCCTGTCGCACACAGCGCCCGTCCAAACGCATTGTGTGTTGAGCGAGCGCGAACACTCGCGGCCGAATTCTGTCACCGCCTCGGTCGGGAGCGGAACCGAGCGCCGCGTCCGAAACGGACCCTCACCGCGCCGAGCGAACATCTGGTCTCTGGAGCCAAGCCAAAGACCGGTGTTGGCGCATAAAAGCCGCCCATCGCCACGCGCCTCAGGTCAGTCCAGGTAGTTTGGCGGTTTGGGCATGATTGCGAAGACGTCCTTCGCATGCTGGATGACGACTCGCGCGTGGTGATGCGCGGCCAACCCCTTTAGGCGGTCGATGGAGGCGATCGTCTCCGCCCGACTGACGTTGCCGAGAGGAACCAGCCCCTCGTCGTAGTTGCGCTGGAAGTGCGCCACGTCGCCCGAGAGGATGACCGCGCCGCTTCGGCGGAGTTGGACGAGCAGGCTGTGGTGACCCGGCGTGTGGCCCGGCGTGCTGATGAGCTGCACGGAGCCGTCGCCCCAGACGTCCAGGTCGGCGGGGGCGGGTCGGATCCGACTGTGCTTCAGCGCGGCCACGGCATCGGCCCTCACCCCGTCGGGCGTCGGTGAGCCTGCCGCCCAGGCCAGTTCAGCAGGAGACACCAGGAAGGTCGCGTTCGGGAACAGCGCGACGTTCCCGCTGTGGTCGGCATGGAGATGAGACAGCCCAACGGTTCCGATGTCGGCGGGCTTGAGCCCGAGCTCCGAAAGCTGCGACACCAGCGTGCGGGGCACGCGGAAATGCAGCCCCACGACGGTGCGACCCGCCGGGTCAGCGGCGATGTCGTCCCCCAGGCCCGCATCCCACAGCATCCATTCGGAGCCGTGGCGGATGAGGAAGCAGCTGACGGGCATGACCTCGGTCTCGCCGTCGTGCTCGCCGGTGTCGGAGAAGCCCTTCAGATCGTTGAAGTCGATGCGGCCGCAATCCAGCGTGTACAGCCGAACGGTGGGGCCGGGCGCCTCGCTTCGGAGCGTCGAGGCTGACGACAGCCAGACACCGCAGGCGACAAGGATGCTCGCCCCGATCTGCGCAAAGCTGCTTTTCACGCCCGCACCTCGCTGATCGCACCCGGACGACGTCGGGTCGGCTCTCTCGATCGGACGTGCCTGACGGGCGGCTCGCCGAACATACGCTTGTACTCGCGGCTGAACTGGGAGGCGCTGGCGTAGCCGACGGTGAAGGCGGTCGTGGTGACGCGGGCGGCGCCGGAGAAGAGGAGCCGGCGCGCCTCCAGCAGGCGCAGGTGGCGCTGATAGGCGAGCGGGCTGTAGCCGGTCACGGCCTTGAAGTGCCGATGAAGCGAAGTCGCGCTCATCCCGACCTCGGCGGCGAGGCGGCGGACGCTGAGCGGCCGGTCGGCGTTGGCGCCGATCCAGTTCGCGGCCGCCCGGACCTGGCAGAAGCGCGAGCCGCGCCGTCCGATCAGGCGGAGGGTGTCGCCCAGCGGCCCCTGCAGCAGGCGGTAGCAGAGCTCACGCACGAATGGCGCAGCAAGCACGGGCGCGTCATCAGGCGTCGCCAGCAGCCGCATCAGGCGGCCGAACGGCTCCAGCACCGTCGCGTCCGCCGGGGCCGCGGCGAAGCTCGGCGCCTCGCGCGACTCGGCGTCGGGCAAGGTCGCGAGCAGGTCGGCGATGACGCTGGGGTCCAGCCGGAGCTCCGCGCCGACATAGGGCCGGGGTTGTGAGGCCTCGATCACCTGGCTGACGAAGGGCAGGCCGACCGTGGCCACGGCGCAGGTCCCGGTCGAGAAATCGTGCGTGCGGCCCGCGAAGGTCAGGCGCTTGGCGCCCTGCAGCACGACGTAGAAGACGGGCTCGAACAGGGCCGGCATCGGCGCGGTCGGGTGCGGGCTGCTGCGGATCAGGAGGCCCGGCACGGCGGAGGTAGCCGCAAGGGCGTGCGCAACGGCGAGCGCGGCCTGTTGCGCCAGCAAGGCCTCAGTCTCCACCTCGCATCATCTCCGCCCCGGACTGCCCAAGGGTGCGCTGGTTGGCAGGATCAGGCAAGCATCTGGCGGCATCGGGAATGTGTGGCGCGCGGCCCATCTCACATGAGGTCTTGGAGGTGACCAACGCCAAGTAAGACCATCGCGCTCGTGACCGGAGCCAGCAAGGGGATCGGCCTCGCCATCGCGCGCCAGCTCGGAGAGCGGGGGTTCGCCGTCTGGCTCGGCTGCCGCGACGCCGAGCGGGGCGAGGCGGCGGCTGCCGATCTGCGCGACGCCGGCCTGGACGCCCACGCGATCACGCTCGACGTCACAGCCGACGACAGCGTGGCGCAGGCCGCCGTGCGGCTGGGACGAGAGGCGGGCGGGCTCGACGTGCTCGTCAACAACGCCGGCGTCAGTGTCGGGAGCCCGCCGCCCGGAGTGACCCAGGAGGCGGTCGACGACGTGCGCGCTATGTTCGAGGTCAACACCTTGGGGCCGCTCCGGGTAACGCAGGCGATGCTGCCGCTCCTGCGCCGCTCGGCCGCACCAAGGATCGTGATGATGAGCAGCGGGCTGGGGTCGATCTCCGACACGGCCGACATGGCGAGCCTGATCTGGAATGTCGGTGCGGCGGGCTACAGCGCCTCTAAGGCCGCGCTCAACATGCTGACGGTCAAGCTCGCCAAAGCGCTCGCTGCCGACGGGGTAAAGGTCAACGCCGCCGACCCCGGCTACACTGCGACCGACCTCAACGGCCACAGCGGCGTCAGGACCGTCGGGGAAGCCGCCGCCATCGCCGTGGATTTGGCCACGCTGGGGCCGATGGGGCCGACCGGCGGCTTCTTCAACGACGGTCACGCCGGGCGGATGGCCCGCTACCGCTGGTGACCCGCTCGACCGTCGACGACTCCCGCCGGGCGCGTATGCCGACAGCCACGATCAAGGAGACGAAGATGACCGAGCCCTCTCCACTCTGCCGCGCGAGGCCAAGGGACCTCTCGCGCCACCGCGGGTGCTCGGGACGGCTTCAGACCCATTCGAACCCGACCGGAGCGCGGCTTCGACCGCGCTTCGCTCCTCGCGGGCCGCCCTCGGCTGGGGCAGGTCGGGGTCGGCTTCCCGCCACGCGTGCAGGAAGGCGTCGTACTCGCGGCGTGCGCCGGCGCGGTCGTGCTGCAGCCTTAGCGCCCGCGCCAGGCCGAGGTGCGACAGAGGATGCTGCGGCCAGTTGCTCCAGCCCGGATGCGCCAGAACGGCGCGGAACACCGTCGCCGCGGCGGGACCGTCGCCCGAGGCCAGAAGCGTCTGCGCGCGGATGTAGGGCAGCTCCAGCGTGCGCCATTCGTAAGGGTCCGACGCGCTCACCGCCCGGACCGCGGCCGCCACGTCGCCGCGGCGCAAGGCTATCAGCGCCCGCGCCTCCGGCCCGAACTCGGCGTTGCGCAGCGTGTCCTTGGGCCAGCGCGCCTCGTCGCGGGCGAGGTCGGCCTTCGCCTGCACCGGGTCGCCCACGAGAGCCTGGGCACGGTGGAAGCGGCCGGTGCGCAGGTCCGGCTCCACCAGGGCGAGGTAGCGGCGGGCGAGGTCGAGCTCGCCGACGTCGGCGGCGGCCGCCGCCACGGCCGCCCAGTCCATGCGCACGCCCTGCCGCCGACCCAGCGCATCCGCACGATCGACCAAGGTGGCGAACTCGCGCCCATGGCCGCCGCCGAAGACGCACGACGCGTACTGCAGCAGGGCGTCGCGCTCGAACGGCGTGCCGACGGCGGCGTCCAGAAGCCGTCGCGCCTCCTTCGGATCGCCCCCCTCGGAAGCGGCGAGGATGCGCATCTCGTTGAGCCGGCCGTCCCCCAGCCCGGCCCGGATCGCCGCGTCGCCGACCCTCCGGGCTTCGGAGAAGCGGCCGCTGCGGATCAGGGCGCGCATGAGGTGCGTGCGGGGCGCGGGCGAGCGCGGGTCGGCGCGCTCGCCCTGTTCAGCGCTGAAGACGGCGTCGTCGTACTCGCCGAGGTTGAACTGCAGGAACGACAGGCTGCTCAGGATGGGCGCGTCGTGCGGGTAGAGCAGCGCCAGGGCGCGCAGGCTGTCGAGGGCGGCCACCTCGTCCTTCTCCACCACGTCGTGGAAGCGATAGGCGGTGAACAGGCCGTCACGCTCGGACATGGTGGAGCGCAGGGCGTAGGCGTGGGTCATCGCCTCGGCGTCCTCCCGCCACTGCCGGGCGTGATTCAGCGTCTGCGCCAAGCCGAGCCACGCCAGGCCGAAGCGACCGTCCAGATCGATGGCGCGGCGGTAGAGGGGCACGGCCTCCACGTCGTGCCCGCGGCCGGACAGCCACTCGGCCTCCGAATAGGCGCGCAGGGCGTCGAACGACGCCGTGCGCGCCGGCAGCAGCGGCACGCTGAGGCGCGACACGGAGGCGCGGCTCTCGCCCAGGGTGCGGCGGACGCCCGCCGCCAACCGGTCCAGCGCCTGCGGGACGTCGCCCTGCGTCGCCGCCGTCTCGCGCCCGTCCGACAGCACGCGGCCGCTGACGCAGTCGGTCGCCGTCGCGGTCAGGAGGTAGCGCGCGCCCAGCCGCGCCGCGCCGGGCGCCACCACGACGCCGCCGTTGTCGCGAGCGCAGACCTCGCGCGCCAGGGCGGCCGTCAGCACCGCGTCGCGCGGGCGCTCCATCAGCGCGAGGGTCTGCGACACCCGGGCGTCGCCGACCACCTGCAGCCGCGGCGACTGCACGAGGTCGACCTGCAGCACACGCGGGACCAGCCGGTCGAACACGCTCTCGCCCGTGTCGTTCTGCAGCGCCGCCACAATGACCGCAGTCTCCGGCCGGGCCGCCGGCGGGCGCAAGGCGAGCGCGGCCGCCGCCGCGACGAGCGCGGCCGCTCCTCCGCCGAGCAGCCAGACGCGCCCTCCGCTCCGACGCGCAACTGCGGGTGCGGTGGGCGGGGCTGGGGGCGGGGGTTCCCGCGCGGGGGCCTCGGGCTGCTGCAGCTCGCCCGCCCGCCACGCGTCGAGGTCGCGCGCCAGGGCGAACACGGTGGAGCGTGAACCGGGCAGCCGGCGCACGGGCAGACCGCGCTCCGCCTCGTAACGACGCGCGGTGCGCACGTCGCGGCCGATGTAGTCCGCGATCTCCGCCCAGGTGCTCAGGCGCCTGTCGGCCTGCGACGCCACTCCACACCTCCCGGCCGAGCCGCCAGCTTCGGGCAAGCCACGGATCGCGGCAAGGCGTCCGACGCACTCGGTGACCGCGACTTTTCGCGCGAATGTCGCTTCGCGCCCTCTGCCGCCCTAATCCACCCCGCGCGGGAATGGGGACGATGATGGCGTGCTGGCGCTCGGGACGCAGGTGCGCCCGTGCTTCGCGAGCTCCGGATGTCCGACCTCTCCGTCACCGGCGCGGCCGCCGGCCAGACCGTCAGCGACACGGCGACGATTTCGCCCTTCGCGGGCGTTACGGTGACCAGCACGGCCGCCGCCACGCCGAACACCACCGCGACCGTGACGCTCTCCTCCACCGCCGACGGCGGGCTCTCGCACCTGGGCGTCGGCGCGCTGAGCGCGGACGGCGCGACCTACACGGTCTCCGGCTCGCCGGCGCTGGTGCAGGCGGCGCTGCAGGGGCTGGTGTTCACGCCGACGCTGCATCAGGTCGCCGCGGGCCAGAGCGTGGCCACCGGCTTCGGCCTCGCCGTGTCGGACGCGTCGGGCTCTGTGACGAACGCCGCCACCACCGTGGTCGCCACCGCCGCCGACACCCCGCCGACGATCACCGACACCAGCGCGGGGCAGCCGGCGACCGCCTCCAAGGTGAACGGAGCGCCCCTCACCGACCCTGGCACCACGTCGTTCACGCCGTTCGCCTACACGAGCGTCGCCGATCCAGACGCGGGGGCGAGCGAGACCACCGCCATCACCCTGGCGCAGAACGGCGTCGCCACGGACGCGGTGGGCGTGCTCTCCGGCGCGGGGCTGACCAAGACGGGCGTGGGCGCCTACGTGCTCGCCGCCGCAAGTCCGGCGGCGGAGAGCGCCGCTTTGGAAGCGCTGCGGTTTACGCCGACCACGCTGCCGGCCTCCGGCGTCTACGCGGGTGCCAGCCTGGACGTGACGCTCGCGGTGTCCAACGGCGTCGCCGCGCCCGTGACCGCCGCCTCGACGCTGCACCTGATCCAGAGCCCGGGCACCCCCACGATCGACACGAACAGCGCGAACATGGTTACAGCCTACACCGACACGGCGGCCGCCCAGACCACGCCGACCTACGCCACCATCGTGGAAGCGGTGCTGAACGGGACGACGGTGCTCTATGAGCAAACCTTCGCCCTGCCCTCCAGCGATCCGCAGGTGCAGGCGGCCGAGACTCAGGCGCAGGCCGCCCTGCGCAGCGCCGGGGCCAACCCGGGCGCGCCCGTGCAGGCGGCCTCCAACCTCGCCACGCTGTCCAGTCAAACCAGCACGGCCGAGACCAGCCGCACGCTGGATCCCAACGTGGCGACGACCGTCACGACGACGTTCGGTCCGGCCTTCGTAGGTTCAGGCGTGAACTTCCCACCTGCGTCCGACCGAGGATACCTCTACGTCGAACCCGGTGAGCTCGACGTCAACACGAACGTCGCCACGCAATACGACGTCAGCCGCACGGTGACAACGACCTCCACCACCCTCCTCAGCCAGAAGTACCTCATCTCCGGGAGCACCAGCACCGCCATGCCCACGACCACGCTCGTCTCCACCAACGCCGCCGGGCAGGGCGGCGACGCGGAGAGCGTCTTCCCCGTCTACTCCCCCAACGGCGCGAGCCTGCTGTTCCAGAGCGACGCGTCCAACCTGGTCTCGGGCGTGACGCCCTCGGGCGACATCACCTTCATCAAGACCCTGGGCAGCGGCGCCGTCACGCTCCTGGGCTCCAGCTCCGCGGGCGTGCCGGGGAACGGCGGGGACACGTTCGGCGAGAACCAGCAGGAGTTCTCCGGCGACGGCTCGCAGGTGGTCTTCTCCAGCACCTCCAGCAACCTGGTCGCCGGCGACGCCAACGGCGCGTCGGACGTGTTCGTGAAGAGCCTGGCCACGGGCGCGACCACGCTGGTCTCGACCGGGGCTTCGGGACAGGGGAACGCGGGCAGCGCCCACGCCGCCTTCTCGCCCGTCGCCGGCGACAACCGCGTGCTGTTCGACAGCGTGGCGAGCAACCTGGTGGCCGGGGTCACCGGCGGCATCGACCAGATCTACCTCAAGAACCTGGGCACGGGCGGGGTCACGCTGGTGTCGTCGAGCTCGGCGGGCGTGGCGGGCAACGCCGCCAGCCAGTATCCGGTGTTCGAGCCGGACGGGGCGCAGGCGGCCTTCTACAGCCGCGCCACCAACCTGTCGCCGGGCGACACCGACAGCCTGAACGACGTCTACCTGAAGAACCTGAGCACGGGCGCGCTGTCGCTGCTCTCCGTGAACGCGGCGGGGACCAAGCTCAATGGCAACAGCTTCTTCCCGCAGTTCTCGCCCGACGGGACCAAGATCGCCTTCTTCACGGAAGCCACCAACGCCGGCTTCGCCAACCCGAACGGCGTCGACGAGCTGGTGGTGCGCGAACTGACGACGGGCGCGGTCACCCTGGTGTCGGCGGCGGCGGACGGCACGCCGGGCAATGCGAACTCCGACGCCTTCGCCTGGTCGGCGGACGGCACGCAGATCGCCTTCGGCAGCGCGGCGAGCAACCTCGTGGCCGGCGATACGAACGGCGCCTACGACGTGTTCGTCAAGACGCTCTCCACCGGCGCGATCACCCTGGCCTCGACCGGCGCCTCCGGCCAGGGGAACGGCCTCAGCGACCGCCCGAGCTTCGCGCCGGACGGCAGCACCCTCGCCTTCGACAGCCAGGCGACCAACTTCTCGGCCGCCGACGCCAACGGGACCGCGTTCGACATCTACACCACGCCGCTCACGGCCGCCGCGCCGACGGGAGGCGGCTCCTCGACCCCCGGCGCGACCCAGCTCGTCTCGTCCAGCGCGCAGGGCGTGGAGGGCAACGGCGCCTCCTTCACGAACGGCGTCCTCGACGGCGTCACCGCCGACGGCGCGCAGGTGCTGTTCAGCAGCTCCGCCACCAACCTCACCCCCGGCTACACCGCGATGGGCGGCCTCTACCTGAAGAACACGGCCACGGGCGCGATCACCGAGGTGTCCTCCAACGCCGCCGGGCTCATGCCCGACGCGACAATCGACTATGCGGCGGTGGACGGGAACGGCGGCCTCGTGGTCTTCGCCACCGCCGCCGACAACATCGACCCGACCGCCACCTATCGGACCGAGCGCGTCTACCTGCACGACGTGGCGCTGAACACGACGACGCTGCTGTCGCCCACGAGCTACGCCGTCACCAGCGCGGCGACCGGGGCCGCGGAATCCAGCGGTATATTCCCGAGCCTCAGCCAGCCCTCGATCTCGGGCAGCGGCCGCTATGTCGCCGCATCGTACTCCGGCCAAGGCGGGTACGGCGTCTTGCTGTTCGACACGTCCAACCACACGGCGGTCGACGTTATCTCGACCGGAGGGACGCTGCAGGCCTACAGCCCGGCCATCTCGCAGGACGGCTCGACCGTGGCCTTCGCCTCCGAGAAGGCGCCGCCGCAGCCGGGCGCGGACGGGAACGTGCCGGCCGCCAACGGCTACGCGCAGATCTACGCCTACTCCGTGGCCACCCACGACTTCCAGATCGTCTCCGAGCTGCAGGCCGTGAACACCGGGACGTCGGTGGAGGCCAACGCCGCCGGCTTGACGCCGACCCTCTCCAACGACGGGAGCCGGGTGGCCTTCGTCACCTCCGCCACCAACCTCGACGACCGGGCGACGGATGGGTCCGCCAACGTCTACGTGACGGACCTGACCACGGGGCGGCTCTACCTCGCCGACACGGCCGCGGACGGGACCAAGGCCAACGCCGCCGCCACGAACGAGTCGATCTCCGGCGACGGGACCCAGGTGGTGTTCCAGTCGGCCGCCACCAACCTCGTGGCCGGCGTCACCGACGGGCAGACGCACATTTACGACAAGAACCTGAACACGGGCGCGGTCTCGCTGGTCGACCAGACGTCGTCGGGGCAGCCGGGCGACCTGGGCGCGTCGAACCCCGTCTTCGCGCCGGACAGCACGCACGTCGCCTTCAGCAGCAGCGCCACGACGCTGGTCGCCAACGACACCAACAACGCGGAGGACGTGTTCCTCGCCACCCTGAGCGGGGCGACGACTCCGCCCGCGACGACGACGCCCGTGGTCACCGGCGTGCCGGCGACCGAGACCGATCCCGGCCAGGCGGCGCTCATGCCGTTCGCGACGGCGGTGGTGACGGGCACGGACACGGACACGGGGCAGACCTTCACCGTGTCGCTGGAGGCCGACCGGACAGGGACGCAGTCGACGGGCGGCGCGATCTCCGGCGGCGGCTTCACCGCCGTCGCGCCCGACGGGGCGATCTTCAGCTCCACCTCGCTCGCCGCGATCCAGGCCGCGCTGCGGGCGGTGAGCTTCACACCCACGGGCGCCGACGTCGACCTGATCTACAACATCAGCAGCGGCTCCGGGAGCTCGCCCGCCGGCAGCGTCGAGATCCTCTCCACCGCGACTCTCCCCGCCAACACGCCGCCCACCATCGGCGGGGCCATGGCGGGTCAGGCGGACGTGGCGGGCGTGGCGATCCACCCGTTCTCGCAGGTGACGGTCACCGACCCCGACGCG
>CAXTBN010000073.1:0-11094 GCA_964242895.1 uncultured Caulobacteraceae bacterium
TGATCATCATGGTGGCGTGGCGCTGCGACCAGCACTCGCCGATGTTCGGGCAGGCCGCCTCCTCGCAGACGGTGTGAAGTCCCTCGCGCTTCACGATTTCGCGCGTGGCCGCGTACTGGCCGGAGCCCGGCGCGCGGACGCGCAGCCACTCGGGCTTGCGCAGCACCGGCGTGTCGGGCCGGTTCGCCTTCTCCGGGTGCCGCGCGCGCTCGCGGGTGCTGTCGATGACGAGGGCCATGGCTGGACCCTAGATCGCCCCTGGAGGCCCTGCGATCAAGCCGGCCGATCGTACCGGGGCAGACGTGGGCCGGGCAGCAGGTCGTACGGCGCGCGCCAGCCCGGCAGAGCCGCGATCCTCGCGAGCCAAGCGGCGACGTTAGGATGGGTGGCCGGCAGGTCGTAGCCGGTCTCGTCGGCGGGGAACGACAGGTAGGCGCACAGGGACAGGTCGGCGATCGTCGCCTCGTCGCCCACCACGAACAGCCGAGACGCGACCTGCGCCTCCAGGATCGACAGGAAATCGTCCACGCGCCGGCGCTGCCACTTGAGGACGGCGGGATCAGCGTCCTTCGTGAAGGTGCGCAGGAAGCGGTAGCTGGCCATGAAGCCTGAGAGCTTCTGGTTGTCCCAGAACAGCCAGCGCAGCACCTCGAACCGCTCCGCCGCGTCGCGCCCGCCGAACCGCCCGAAGCGCTCGGCGAGGTGCAGCAGGATCGGGCCGGTCTGGGTCAGGGTGCGCCCATCCTCCTCCAGCACGGGGATCTCGCCCATGGCGTTGACCTCGCGCCGCCACTCCGGCGTCCAGGTCACGCCGGAGGCGAAGTCGGTCCACACGGGCTCGAACCGCTCGCCGCAAAGGGTGAGCATCAGCGCGAGTTTGTAGCTGTTGCCGCTCTCCGGGAAGTAGTGGAGCCGCCAGCGGCTCACGCCCCGGTCACGCGCGCAGCGGCGTCGGCCGTCGTCTCCGGGCCGGTGTTGAAGGCCAGCGCCGTGTCGGGCGCCTCCCGGCGCAGGAGATTGATCAGCGTCTCGAACAGCGGGACGCGGGATGCGGGCATGCGCAGGCCGCCGCCGAGCACGGCCACGTCGAAACGGCCTCCCGCCAGCGCTTTCCGGGTCTCCGCGGCGGCCCCCTCCGCGTCGGGCGGCACCATGCACACCACCACGTCCCAGCCGCGCCCGCGCATGTCGTCCACCGCCATGTCGATGCCGGCGTGGATCTTCTCAGGCGTCATCCCCGGCGGGATCGCCGGATCGGTGTAGTCGGCGGTCTCCGGAATCTCGCCCATGAACAGCACGCGCATCGCCGGTCCTCCTTAGGCGTTCAGCACCATCCCGAACGCGTCGAGCGCCGATTCGTGCATGGCCTCGCTCATGGTGGGGTGGGGGAAGACGGTGGCCATGATCTCGGCCTCGGTGGCCTCCAGCGTCATGGCCAGTGCGAAGCCCTGGATCATCTCCGTCACCTCGCCGCCGAACAGGTGTGCGCCGAGAAGCTGGCCGGTGGCGGCGTCGAACACCGTCTTGACGAAGCCTTCGGTCTCTCCGGCGGCGATGGCCTTGCCGTTGGCTGAGAATTTGAAGCGTCCGACCTTGAGCTCGCGCCCCTGCTCGCGCGCCTGCGCCTCCGTCATGCCCACGCTGGCCACCTGGGGCTGGCTGTAGGTGCAGCCGGGGATGGGCGTCGCGAGCGGCGCGGGCGTGTGTCCCGCGATCACCTCCGCGGCGTGGACGCCCTCGTGGCTGGCCTTGTGCGCGAGCCAGGGCGCGCCCGCCACATCGCCGATGGCGTAGAGGCCGGGCACGTTGGTGCGCGCGTGGGCGTCGGTGACCACGTGGCCGCGCTCGATGCTGACGCCGAGCGCCTCCAGGCCGAGGTTCTCCACGTTGCCGTCGATGCCGACCGCCACGATGGCGCGCTCGGCCCGCAGCGTCTCCGCCTTGCCGTCCGCCTCCAGGGTGAGCGAGACGCCCTGCCCGTCCTTGGCCAGCCTGTTCACCTTGGCGCCGATCCGGAACTTGAGCCCGCGCTTCTCGAAGGCCTTCTGCGCGGCGGCGCTGACTTCGGCGTCTTCGATGGGCAGGATGCGGTCGAGCGCCTCCACCACCGTCACCTCCGCGCCGAGCGCCCGGTAGAAACAGCCGAACTCGATCCCGATCGCGCCCGAGCCCACCACCACCAGCGACTGCGGGCAGGCGCTCGGCGTCATGGCGTGCCGGTAGGTCCACACCCGGTCGCCGTCGCCGACGAGGCCGATGGCCGGGATCTCCTTGGCGCGGGCGCCCGTGGCCAGGATCACCGCCTTGGCCTGCAGCGCCTTGCCGCCGACCACCACCTTGGGCGCGGGCGAGCCCTTCTCGAGCTTGGCCTCGCCCATGAGGACGTCGATCTTGTTCTTCTTCATCAAGTAGCCCACGCCGCCGTTCAGCTGCTTGGCCACCGCGCGCGAGCGGGCGATCACCTTGGCGAAGTCGAACGCCGGCTTCTCCGCCGAGAGACCGTAGTCGACTAGGTGGTCGAGCTGCGCGTAGACCTCCCCCGACTTCAGCAGCGCTTTGGTGGGGATGCAGCCCCAGTTCAGGCAGATCCCGCCCAGCAGCTCGCGCTCGACGATGGCCGTCTTCATGCCGAGCTGCGCGCCGCGGATGGCGGCCGTGTAGCCGCCGGGGCCCGCGCCGATGACGATCAGGTCGTAGTCCATGCGTCCGCTCCTCACGCCAGGAGCGTGATCGGGTCCTCGACGTAGCCCTTGAACGCCGCCAGCCAGCGCGCGCCGATGGCGCCGTCCACGACGCGGTGATCGCAGGTGAGCGTCACCGTCATCACCGTGGCGATCTCGAGCTGGTCTCCGCGCACCACCGGCCGCTTCTCACCCGCGCCGACCGACAGGATGCAGCCCTGCGGCGCATTGAGGATCGAGGCGAAGCTCTTGATGCCGAACATGCCCAGGTTGGAGATGCTGAAGGTGCCGCCCTGGAACTCCTCGGGCTTCAGCTTCCTGGACCGCGCCCGCTCGGCGAGGTCTTTCATCTCGCCCGCGATCTCGGCCAGCGACTTGGCCTGCGCGCGGCGCACGATGGGCGTGATCAGCCCGCCCTCGACAGCCACGGCCACGGCCACGTCCGCATCGTGGTGCAGAGCGATCCCCTCGGGCGTGTAGCTGGCGTTGGCCTCCGGCTCCGTCTTGAGCGCAGCCGCGGCGGCCTTGATCACCAGGTCGTTGACGCTGACCTTGGCCCCGCTCTTCTCCAGCGCCTTGTTGATGCGGACCCGGGCGTCGAGCAGGCGGTCGATCTCCAGGTCGATTGTCAGGGGGAAGTGCGGGATGTCGCGGAAGCTCTCCGCCATCCGCCGCGCGACGGTCCTGCGCATCCCGTCGAGCGGCACTAGGTCGTAGCTGCCGTCCGGGATGCCGAGCTGGGCCAGCGTGCGCGGCACCGGCGGCGGGCCCGAGCCGGCGGCCGTCGGCGCGCCCTGGTCGGCAAGAGCCTGGCCCTTCGCAGCGGGTGCGACGCCCGGCCGGGCGGCCTCCACGTCGGCGGCGATCACGCGGCCGTGCGGGCCGGAACCGGTCAGGGCCCTAAGGTCGACGCCCTTCTGCGTGGCCAGGCGGCGGGCGAGCGGCGAGGCGAACACGCGCCGACCGTCGGCGTGGCCACCTTCCCCGTGAACAAGGAAGGACGGAGAGCTGGCGCCTGTTTCCTGCTCCCCCGAGCTCGGGGGAGCAGTCGGCGCAGCCGACCGAGGGGGTCCACCGACGTCCGTCGGGTTGGCCGCCTTCACCGGCGCCCCACCTGCGCGCGGGTCGTCTCCCGCCGCCCCGTCCGTCTCTTCGTCGCGGATCGCGCGCGGGTCGGCGGCCGAGGCGCCCGGCGTCGGCTGGCCCTCGCCGGTGGAGACGGTCGCGGGCGCAGCTCCCTCCTCGCCGTCGCCCTTCAGCCGCGCGATGGTCGCGTTGACCTTGACGCCCTCCGTGCCGGCCTTGACCAGGAGCTCGGCGACCTCGCCCTCGTCGACGGCCTCCACCTCCATGGTGGCCTTGTCCGTCTCGATCTCGGCGATCACCTGGCCGGCCTCGACGCTGTCGCCGACCTTCACCAGCCACTTGGCGAGCGTGCCCTCCTCCATGGTGGGCGACAGCGCGGGCATCAGGATGTCGACCATCAGCGCGCCTCGTCGACGCTCAGGTGCGCGAGGGCGCCCGCGTTCGCCTCCCAGTTCCGCCCGTCGAAGGCGACCAACTCGAGCTCCAGCGCGGTCTCCGCGTCCAGGCAGCGGGCGTTCACCGACCAGCCGTCCGGGTTCGAGCGCGGGCGGTAGAAGCTCTTCACGCCGCACGTGGCGCAGAACAGGTGGCGGGCGACGCCGGTGTTGAAGATGTAGGTGCTGAGCGCCTCGGACCCGCGCAGCAGCCGGAAGCGGCTCTCGGGCGTGATCACGTGCAGGAAGCCCGTCTTCTCGCAGATCGAGCAATTGCAGGCGTCGGCGCGCACGCGGTCGGGCAGCCGCGCCTCGAAGCGCACTGCGCCGCAGTGACAGCCGCCGCCGCGCCAGATCGCCCTTTCGCTCACTCCGCCGCGCTCCGCCCCGCCGTCGGCGTCGCGATCTGCCACAGGTTGCCGGCGGGATCGCGCACGGTGGCCACGTCGTCGCCCCAGAACATGGACCGGACAGGGTCGACCTCCGACGCACCGAGCGCCAGCGCGCGGGCGAACGCCGCCCGGACGTCCGCGACCCGGACGTAGGCGCAGACCGCCATGGGTTCGCGCACTCCGCCGCCGTCGCTGACCATGACGATGGAGCCGTCGATGCTCATCTCGGTCGGCTGGCTCTCCTGGTCGTCGCCCGTCGCGCCCAGCACCTCGCGCATGAAGGCTGTGACGCGCCTCGGCTCGCGCGTGAAGATGCGCGGGATCACGGCGGGTCGAGTGTCGCTCATCGGTAGCAGACCGCCTTGGCCGCTCTCACGATCTTCTCGACCGAGGGCAGCGCCAGCGCCTCCAGGTTGGCGGCGTAGGGCATGGGCACGTCCTCGCCCGAGACGCGGGTGGGCGGCGCGTCGAGGTGATCGAAGGCATGCTCGGTGACGCGCTGGCACACTTCGGCGGCGACGCCGAAGGGTTGCCAGCCCTCCTCCACGGCGACCAGCCGGTTGGTCTTCTTCACGCTTTCCACGACCGTCTCATGGTCCAGCGGTCGCAGCGAGCGCAGGTCGATCACCTCCGCCTCGATCCCCTCGCCCGCCAGCTCCTCGGCCGCCTGCAGCGCCAGCCCGACCATGCGGCTCACGGCGGTGATGGTGACGCGCGCGCCCTCGCGACGCACCTTGGCCTTGCCGATGGGCACCACCCAGTCGTCGCCTTCCGGCACGTCGAACTCCAGGCCGTAGAGCATCTCGTTCTCGAGCACGACCACGGGGTTCGGGTCGCGGATCGCCGCCTTGAGCAGGCCCTTGGCATCGGCCGCATCGTAGGGCGCGACCACCTTCAGCCCGGGCACCGAGCCGTACCAGGCCGAGTAGTCCTGGCTGTGTTGGGCCCCGACCCGCGCCGCCGCGCCGTTCGGCCCGCGGAACACCACCGAGGCCGAGATCTGGCCGCCCGACATGTAGCGCTGCTTGGCCGCCGAGTTCACGACGGCGTCGATCGCCTGCATGGCGAAGTTGAAGGTCATGAACTCCACGATCGGCTTCAGCCCGCGAAAGGCCGCGCCGACGCCCAGCTGGGCGAAGCCGTACTCGGTGATGGGCGTATCGACCACGCGCCGCTCACCGAACTCCTGCAGCAGGTCGCGGCTCACCTTGTAGGCGCCCTGGTACTGGCCGACCTCCTCGCCGATCAGGAACACGTCCGGATCGCGGCGCATCTCTTCCGCCATGGCGTCCCGGAGGGCGTCGCGGACGGTCGTCTTCACGAGCTTGGCGTCGGCCGGGAACTCGGGCTCGGCGGGCGAGGCGGCGGCCACGGGCGCAGGTCCCTCCCCCTCCGGCTTGCGCGCGGCGGTCTCGGGCGGCGCCTTCTCCGGCTCGCCGCCGTGAGCCTCCGCCGCGCCGGCCTCGGCCACGGCGACCGGGGCGGCCGCGCTTGTCGTCGTTGTCTCAGGTGTCGAGTTCGTCTCGGCCGCCGTTGTCTCGCCTAGTCCTGCTTGTCCATCCCCCCTCAGCCGCGCAATGGGCGAGTTGACCTTCACCCCCTCGGCGCCCTGCTCGACGAGCAGCGCCTCGACCACGCCCTCGTCGACGGCCTCCACCTCCATGGTGGCCTTGTCCGTCTCGATCTCGGCGATCACCTGGCCGGCCTCGACGCTGTCGCCGACCTTGATGTTCCACTTGGCGAGCGTGCCCTCCTCCATGGTGGGGGAGAGCGCGGGCATCAGGATATCCGTCACGCGGCGGCCTCTTCGGCGGCGTACACGTCGGTGTAGAGCTCCTTCGGATCGGGCTCCGGCGCGGTGCGGGCGAACTCGGCGGCGTCGGCGACGATCTTCTTCACGTCGGCGTCGATCGCCTTGAAGGCGGCCTCGTCGCCCCAGCCGGCCTGCTCCAGCACGGCGCGGAAGTGCTCGATGGGGTCGCGCGTCTTCCTCACCTCATCGACTTCATCGCGCGTCCGGTATTTGGCGGGATCGCTCATGGAGTGGCCGCGGTAGCGGTAGGTCTTCATCTCCAGGATGAACGGCCCGCGCCCCGAGCGGGCGTGCTCCGTCGCTTCGGCGCCCGCCTCGCGCACAGCCTCGATGTCCATGCCGTCGACCTCGCGGCCGGGAATGCCGAAGCTGATCCCGCGCTTGTGCAGGTGGGTCTCGGCGGAGGCGCGCTCGACGCTGGTGCCCATGGCGTACTGATTGTTCTCGATCACGTAGACGACCGGCAGCTTCCACAGCTCGGCCATGTTGAAGGCCTCGTAGACCTGGCCCTGGTTCACCGCCCCGTCGCCCATGTAGGTGAACGACACGCCGCCGTCTTCCTTGTACCTGTTCGCGAACGCCAGCCCCGTCCCGAGGGCCGTCTGCGCGCCGACGATGCCATGGCCGCCGTAGAAGCCCGCCTCGCGGTCGAACATGTGCATGGAGCCGCCCTTGCCCCGCGCGCTGCCAGCCGCGCGGCCCGTGAGCTCGGCCATGACCTTCTTGGGGTCCATGCCCGCAGCCAGCATATGGCCGTGGTCGCGGTAGCCGGTGATGATCTCGTCCTCGGGCCGCTTCAGCGTCTGCATGCCGACGGCGATGGCCTCCTGGCCGATGTAGAGGTGGCAGAAGCCGCCGATCAGACCCATGCCGTAGAGCTGGCCCGCGCGCTCCTCGAAGCGACGGATCAGCAGCATCTGCCGGTACCAGCCGAGCTGCTCCTCACGGCCGGGCGCGTTGGACCGCAGGGCGGCGGCCTTCGCAGGACCCGCGGGCGTGGGGGCGGGCGTGTCGGCCTTGGGGGCGGTGCGCGCTCGCGCCATGCGGTCCTCCGGTCGGCCTCGGCCCACCGGTGTCATGGGTCCGGCGGCTGGATGCTGACCTAGAGGAACGGTCCGGCGGGCGCTAGGGCTGCAGCCGGACCACGTAATCGCGCGGATCGGCGTAGCCCAGCACGGCGCGAGACCGCTCCTCCACGAGGTCGGCGGAGAGCGAGGTGTCGCCTAGGAGGCGGATGCGGCTCTCCAGCTCGGTGCGCTCCGCATGCAGACGGCCGAGCTCGGCGTTGCGGCTGGCCAGCGTGGTCTCGCGGCGGCGGTCGCTGACCAGTCCCCGTTCGCCCGTCACCGCGTTGACGCCGAAGTAGAAGATCAGCAGCGCCAGGAGCGCCGTTGGAGCATACGGCTTGAAACGGCTGACCCACTCCACGCCCGATCTCCGCCTTCTCACGCTTGCGACATCGTGTGTCGTCCGGTTTGCTTAACGGTCGGTTGCCGCGGAAGCTCGGCCGTGGAAGGCTCACCCCTCGACGTCACCCGGAGACCCTCCATGCGCCGCCTCATGCTCGCCACCGCCGCCCTGTCGCTCGCCGTGGCGGGGAACGCGCTCGCCGCTGCGCCGTGCAAGGACGCGAAAGGCAAATTCATCAAGTGCCCGCCGCCCGCCGCCAAGCCGGCGGCCGTGCGCTGCAAGGACGGGAAGGGCAAGTTCGCCAAGTGCGGCACGCCGGGCGCCATCCCGATGTGAGCCGGCGCGCCGCCGGCCCCGGGCGTCATCCCCGGATGACGCTCGTGCCGGCGTAGACGGCCTGGTCGCCGAGCATCTCCTCGATGCGCAGCAGCTGGTTGTACTTGGCCAAACGGTCGGAGCGTGCGAGCGAGCCGGTCTTGATCTGCCCGCAGTTGGTGGCGACGGCTAGGTCGGCGATGGTCGCGTCCTCCGTCTCGCCCGAGCGGTGGCTCATGACGCTGGTGTAGCCGGCGCGGGTCGCGAGATCGACGGCGTCCAGGGTCTCGGACAGGGTGCCGATCTGGTTGACCTTGATCAGGATGGAGTTGGCGAGCCCGCGCTCGATCCCGTCCGCCAGCCGCTCGGGATTGGTGACGAACAGGTCGTCGCCGACCAGCTGCACCTTGTCGCCCAGCCGCTCGGTCAGAGCCGCCCAGCCCTCGAAATCATCCTCCGAGGCGCCGTCCTCGATGGAGCAGATCGGGAAACTCTCGGCGAGGTCGGCGAGGTAGTCCGCCATGCCGGCGCCGTCGAGCGACTTGCCCTCGCCGGTCATGGCGTAGCGGCCGTCCTTGAAGAACTCCGTCGCGGCGGCGTCGAGCGCGAGCCAGAAGTCCTGCCCCGCCTTGTAGCCGGCACCCTCGCCCGCGCGCACGATGAACTCCAGCGCGTCGTGCGCGGACGACAGGTTGGGCGCGAAGCCGCCCTCGTCGCCGACGTTGGTGTTGTGGCCCGCGCCCTTCAGCGCCGACTTCAGGCTGTGGAAGATCTCCGCGCCCATGCGCAGCCCGTCGGAGAAGCTCTCCGCGCCGGCGGGCACGATCATGAACTCCTGGATGTCGATCGGATTGTCGGCGTGCGCGCCGCCGTTGATGATGTTCATCAGCGGCACCGGCAGCACGCGCGCGTTCACCCCGCCGACGTACTTGTACAGCGGCTGGCCGGCGGAGAGCGCGCTCGCCTTGGCGCAGGCGAGGCTGACGCCCAGGATGGCGTTGGCGCCGAGGCGGGACTTGTTTTCGGTGTTGTCGAGCGTGATCAGGACCGTGTCGATGCGGCGCTGGTCGGCGGCGTCCATGCCGCTGAGGGCGTCGAAGATCTCGCCGTTGACGGCGTCCACCGCCTGCAGCACGCCCTTGCCGCCGTAGCGGGCGCTGTCGCCGTCGCGCTTCTCGACCGCCTCATGCGCGCCGGTGGAGGCGCCCGAGGGCACGGCGGCGCGGCCCTGAGCTCCATCCTCGAGCGTGACGTCGACCTCGACCGTCGGATTCCCGCGGCTGTCCAGGATCTCGCGGGCGGTGATGTCGACGATGTCGGCCAAGGTCGGGCTCCGGATGTGAGAAGGGCGCGCGAGCCTTAGCCCACGCGCCCTCCCCTTAGGAACCCTGGCGCAGACGGATCAGCAGTGCGTGCGGCCCTTGGCGATGGCGTGGCCGGCCACCGCACCGACGCCCGCGCCGACCAGGCCGCCCACCAGGTTGCCGCCGATCAGCGCGCCCGAGGCGCCGCCCACCAGGGCGCCGGCTACAGTGCCCTTGTTGCCGGCCGACCGCCGCTCGTGGCGGCAGTTGCCCCCGTAATAGTGGCGGCGAGCGTAGGCGTGGCGGGAAGAGACGCTGCGGTCGTAGCGGGACTGAGCGTCCGCCGCGGCGGGGACGATCGCCGTCGAGGTCAGGACGGTGGCGGCGACGCCGAGACTGGTCACGAGATTGCGCAGCATGGAGGCTCCTTCAGCTCAAGCTTCGCCGCATGAACGACGAACGGAGCGGAAGGTTCGCACCCCCACCCTGAACCGGCGCTGACGCGCGTCGAGGGTGCGCCGTCAGTCTTCCGAGGGCGTCAGCACCTGGCGGCCGCGGTACATGCCGGTCTTCAGGTCGACGTGGTGCGGGCGGCGCAGCTCGCCGGTATCCTTGTCCTCGACGTAGGTGTTCGGCGCGAGCGCGTGATGCGAGCGGCGCATGTTACGGCGCGAGGGGGAGGTTTTTCGCTTGGGAACGGCCATGAGCCTCGTCCTTGGATGGCCGCGGCGGGCCGTTCAACGCAAAGGGGCGAGCCGCGGTGGACGGATCGCCTGAAGGGCGGCTGCTATGCCGAAAACGGGCGGCTTCGGCAAGGGCCGGGCTCAGGGCGGGACGGAACCCGGTGCGCCGCCGCGCGAGCGGATGACGTCGCTCAGGCTGATGGCCGGCGGACCCGACATGGGATCATCACTGTGGCGCCAGCCGCTCCAGACCGCGGCCGCGCTGACGCCGCCGAAGATCAGCACGGCCAGGACGACCCACCAGGATGAAGGTTGCTCGCGGTGCAACGCTTCACCGCTTCATACAACCGAGAGTGGCCCCGCAGGCTGTGTCCTCGCCGTCGCCACGCATGAACATGCGGCTGAAACACCGACCCCGCGGCCCGGGTTCCGGATCGGAACGGCGCGCGTCACACGAGGCGCGAGCGCTCCATGGCCGCGCCGATGAAGCTGGCGAACAGGGGGTGAGGAGCGAAGGGGCGGCTCTTCAGCTCGGGGTGGAACTGCACGCCGACGAACCAGGGATGATCGTCGCGCTCCACGATCTCGGGCAGGACGCCGTCCGGCGACAGGCCCGAGAAGCGCAGGCCCGCGCCCTCGATCGCGTCGCGGTAGCCGATGTTCACTTCGTAGCGGTGTCGGTGACGCTCGCTGATGGCTTGGCCGCCGTAGATGGCCGCCACGCGCGAGCCGGCCTGCAGCACCGCGTCGTAGGCGCCCAGGCGCATGGAGCCGCCGAGGTCGTGGCCCTCCACGCGGCTCTCGACCTGGTTGCCGCGCACCCACTCCTTCATGAGCCCGATCACCGGCTCCGGCGTGGGGCCGAACTCGGTGGAGCTGGCGCCGTGGACGCCCGCCAGGTTCCGCGCGGCCTCGATGACGGCCATCTGCATGCCGAAGCAGATGCCGAAGTAGGGGACGCCGCGCTCGCGGGCGA
>CAXTBN010000074.1:0-10824 GCA_964242895.1 uncultured Caulobacteraceae bacterium
GCGCCGGATCACCGCGGCGCGCCACTCGGCCGGCCGGCCGGCGGCGGCCGTCTCCGCTGCATCGAGGGGCGCGTTCGGAGCGGCGGCGAGAGCGGCTGCGCCCGCGGCGGCGGCGGCGCGAAGGTCGGACAGCAGCGCGGCGCCCTGCGCGGCGCGCACGGACACGGCCGCGCGCCGCTCGGCCTGCGCCAGGGCGTCGTCGCGTCGCGTGGCGCGCCCGGAGAGCTGCAGCGCGCTCCAGGCGGTCGACACGGCGAGCAGCCCCACGCACACGAGCATGGCCGTGCGCATCCAGCCGGCCCCCACGCCGGCCGTTTCCGCTTCGGCGCGCGTGCGTTCACGGCCGCCCAAGCCGGTCCCCCTCTCCCTGATCGCGCCCGAATCTAGGCTGCGTCGACGCGCCGTGTCACGGGGCGCGACGCTTCGACTCACCCCGCCAGAGCCCTGGGGCGAGCGTGTGCGGCGCCGTCCTCCCCCCGCCGCTCGAGGCCGGCGTAGGCCGGATCGGGCCGCCGGCGACGGTCCGGGCCGTAGAAGCCGGCTGTCCGCACGAAGGGCCGCGTCTGCTCCGCCACGGCGGCGATGCGCCGGAACACCTCGGACGCGCTCACCGGCTTGGCCAGGAACTCGTGCGCGCCGGCGTCGCGGGCGGCCTCCAGCCGGCTGCGGTCGAAGCGGGCCGAGAGCATCAGAACGGGCAGGTGGGGGTCGGGGCTGTCGGCGGCGGTGCGGATCAGGCGCACGAGCCGAAGGCCGCCGTCCGCGACGCCCAGGTCCAGGTCGACGAACGCCAGGTCCACGCGCCGCTCGCGGAGCAGCGCGAAGGCCTCGGCCGCCGTGGCCGCGGTGAGCACGTGGGCGACGCCGAAGCTCTTCAGGATCACCGCCAAGGCGCGCGCGGAGGCGGGGCTCTCGTCGGCGACCAGGAACGACAGGGTGGCGAGCGGCACGCGCGGTCCCCCGGCTCGGGCTGACGACTCGCGAGCCTGCCGCCCGCCGCGTTAACGGAGGCCTAAGCTGCGGCCAGAGCCTTGGCGGCGAGCTCGCCCACGTTCTTGGACAGGCCGGGGTGGGCGGCGATGCGCTCCAGCTCGCGCCGCAGGCTCCCGGCGATCGCGGGTGTGTAGCGGCCCCAGGCGGCGAACGGCTCCAGCATCCGCGCCGCAGTCATCGGGTTGACCGCGTCGGTGGCCAGGATCTGGTCGGCGACGAAGCGGTGGCCCGAGCCGTCCGGCGCGTGGAAGCGCGACGGGTTGGCGGCCGCGAAGGTGCCGACCAGGGCGCGCAGCCGGTTGGGGTTCCTCCCGTCGAAGTCCGGGTGGACCAGAAGGCCCATCACGCGGCCGAGCGCGCCTTCCGACGGCTCGCGCGCCTGCACGGCGAACCACTTGTCCAGCACCAGCGGTTCGGCGCGCCAGCGGGCGTGGAAGGCGGCCAGCGCCGTGTCGAACGGCTCGCCGCCGACCTCCGCCAAGGCGTTGAGGCCGCCCATGGCGTCGGTCATGTTGGCCGCGGCTTCGAAGTGGCCGCGGGCGCGCTCGGCGCTGTCGGCGCTGCGGTCGGCGACCAGGAGGTCGAGCACGGCGTTGCGCAGCGCGCGCCGGCCCGCCTCGGCGGCGTCCGCGCTGAACTCGCCGCTCGACTGCAGGGCGCCGTGCCGCTCGCGCAGGAGCTCGCCCCCGTGCACGGCGAGGCGGCCGCGGAGGAGCTCGCGCGCCTCGTGGATGGCGGCGGGGTCGGCGGCCGGGGCTATGGCCAGGGCCAGCTCGGCCTCTGAGGGCAGCGCCATCAGCTGCGCCTTGAAGGCGTCGGGCGCGTCCGGGTCGGCGAGGGCGCGGCCGAGCGCCTCGGCGTAGCGCTCCTCGTTCACCTCGTCGGGCGCGCCGGAGGCCCGGGCGATCAGCAGGCGCCGCGCGAGGCCTTGTCCGGCCTCCCAGCGGTTGAACAGGTCGGGGTCGGCGGCGAGGCGGACGTGCGCGTCCTTCTCCGGCTCGTCGGTGGTCAGGCGCACGGGGGCGGAGAAGCCGCGCAGCAGCGACATCACCGGCAGGCGTTCGACGCCGCGGAGCTCCACCTCGGCCGACGCCTCCTCCAGCACGATCACGCCGTCGGTCGCTGGGGCGGCGTTTCCGAGCGCGAAGGTCTGCGTCGCGCCCTCCTCGTCCAGCAGGCCGATGCGGATCGGGATCGGCACCGCCACGGGCGAGGGCGAGGCGGCGGTGGGCGCGGTCTCCTGGCTCAGCGACAGCTTCAGGGTGCGGCTGTCGGCGTCGTACATCGCGTCGATGTCGAGCTTGGGCGTGCCCGCCTGCTCGTACCAGCGCTCGAAGCCGGACAGGTCGCGGCCCGAAGCCTCGGCGAAGCCGGCCCAGAAGTCCTCCATGGTCGCCGCGCGGCCGTCCTGGCGCTCGAAGTAGAGGTCCATGCCGGCGCGGAAGGCCTCGTCGCCGATCAGGGTGCGCATGACGCCGATCAGCTCGGCCCCCTTCTCGTAGATCGTGGCGGTGTAGAAGTTGTCGATCTTCACGTAGCTCTGCGGCCGCACGGGGTGGGCCAGCGGGCCGGCGTCCTCGGGGAACTGGCGGCCGCGCAGCTGCCGCACGTCCTTGATCCGCTGCACGGGCGCGCCGCGCTGAGAGGCCGAGAAGCCCTGGTCGCGGTACACGGTCAGGCCTTCCTTCAGGCACAGCTGGAACCAGTCGCGGCAGGTGATCCGGTCGCCGGTCCAGTTGTGGAAGTACTCGTGCGCGACCACCGCCTCGATCCGCTCGTAGTCGGCGTCGGTGGCCGTCTCCGGGTCGGCCAGGAGCAGCGAGCTGTTGAAGATGTTCAGCCCCTTGTTCTCCATCGCGCCGAAGTTGAAGTCGCGCACGGCCACGATCATGAACAGGTCGAGGTCGTACTCGCGGCCGTACTCGGTCTCGTCCCAGCGCATGGCGCGCTTCAGGCTGTCCATGGCGTAGGCGGCGCGGGCGCTCATGCCGGGGTCGACGTAGATGCGCAGGTCCACCGCACGGCCGCTGGCGGTGGTGAAGCGGTCCTCCAGCACGTCCAGCTCGCCGGCCACGAGCGCGAACAGGTAGGCGGGCTTGGGGAAGGGGTCGTTCCACACGGCGTACCGGCGGCCCTGTCCGGCGTCGCCGTGCTCGGCGAGGTTGCCGTTGGAGAGCAGGCGCTCGTAGGCGCGGTCGGCCTCCACGCGCACGGTGAAGCGGCTCAGCACGTCGGGCCGGTCGGGGTAGAAGGTGATCTTGCGGAAGCCCTCCGCCTCGCACTGGGTGCAGAAGCGTCCGCCGGACATGTAGAGGCCCTCCAGCGCCGTGTTGGCGGCGGGGTCGATCTCCACCTCCGTCTCCAGCGTGAAGGCGTCCGGCGTGTCGGCGATCGTCAGCGTCTCGGGCGTGACCGCGTAGGCGGCGGCGTCAAGCGCCGTTCCGTCCACCGCGAGGGTGACGAGCTTCAGCCGCACCCCGTCGAGCACCAGCGGCCCCTCGCCCGTGCGGCGGAGCGCCAGACGCGCCTTCACGCGGGTCGCGGAGGGATGCAGGTCGAAGTCGAGCTCCACCGTGTCCACCGCGAAGGGAAAAGGGCGGTAGTCGGCCAGGTGGACGGGGCGGGGCTCTTCGGTGCGCATCCCCGCGATGTAGCGGGGGCGCCCGGCCGGTTCTAGGCGGCGCGCTCGCGGTCGTTGGCGGGGGCCGCCGAGGGCTCGGCGGTTATGGTGCGCAGCACGGTCGCGGCGGTGCGAGCCAGGGAGGCGATCTCCTCCGGCGCGTCGTCGGGCGCCTCCTCCACCAGGAGCTGCAGCGCACGGGCCAGCTCCATCAGCCGGGGCGCGGCCGCGATCAGGCGAGCCTGGCGCTCGATGCGCGCGGGATCGCGGTCGTACTCCGCGCCGGGCGTGCGCCAGCCGCCCCAGTCGTTCGGGTCGGTGACCACCACGGGGAAGGTGCCCGGGAAAGGGTGGTGGGCGCAGTCGTCGGGGTTCTGCCACTTGTTGCGGGCGCGCAGCAGGCGCCACTCGGCCCCGCCGGCGATGTCCTCGCCCGCCGCCTCGGCGCGCAGCTCCTGGCCTTGGAACTCGCGGCCGAGGCCCACGTCGTAGGTGATGCGGATGGGCTCGTCGAAGCCCTTGGCCCAGACGGGCGTCAGCTTCTCCACCGACGCCCACGCGCCGACCGACTCGACCCACACCCGCTGTCCGCGGTGGAACTGCGCCTTGGCCACGCCCGCCTCATCGTCAACCCGATGTCAGGGATGACACGTGGAGGTTGACGGCGGATGACCGCGCTCGCCTCGACGCGGCGGGCGATCAGTTCGGACGGGGCAGCGGCACGACCTCCGCCGTCGTGCGCCCGGTCAGCTCGCCGTAGAGGGCCGTCAAGCCGCGGAAGGTGGCGTCCCAGCCGTAGCGCTCCACGGCGCGCGCGCGCGCCGCGGCGCCCACGGCGCTCCGGTCGCGGGCGAACAACGCCTCGACGGCCTCGGCCAGGGAGGCGGCGGTGGCGTGCGGCGCGAGCTGGCCCACGCTGTCGTCCACGATCTCGGCGATCCCGCCCGAGGCCACGCCCACCAGCGGCAGGCCGCAGGCCAGCGCCTCCAGCGCCACCAGTCCGAAGGGCTCCTGGTGGTTGGCGTGGACGAACGCGTCGCAGCTGGCCAGGAGGCGCGCCACGTCGCGCGGGTCGGCCACATAGTCGAGGAAGGTGGCGTTGGCCTGCGGCCTCGCCTGGGCGCCCGCGCCGATCAGCAGCAGGTGCCAGCCCGCGCCGAGCTTGGCGGCGGTCTCCAAGATCACGTCCACGTTCTTCTCGCGCGCCGGGCGGCCGGCGAACACCAGCAGCCGCGTCGACGGCTTCAGCCCCAGCTCGCGCCGCACACGGCCGCGGTCTGCGCGGGCGGGGTGGAACAGTTCGGTGTCCACGCCCAGCGGCTGCACGCGCACGTCGGGCACGCCCGCGTAGGCCAGGCGCTCGGCGATGTGGCGCGAGGGGGCGACCACCTGGTCGAAGCGGCGGAACAGGCGCGCCCAGCGCCGCCGCACCGGCGGCTCTGCCCACTCGCCCAGGTGCAGGGCGGCGAGCGCGGCGGGGTCGGAGTGGCAGAAGCCCACCACGGGCGCGCCCAACCGCTCGCCGGCGTCGAGGGCGGCGCGGCCGGGAGCATAAGGGTCGCCCGCCTCCAGGATCGTCGGCCGCAGGGCGCACAGCCGGTCGGCCCACGCCTTGGTGGACACGGGCCAGCGGTAGCCGTCGCCGAAGGGCAGGGGCGCGGCCGCGAGCGAGACGAGCCCCCGCCCGTCGTCGCGGTTGACCTCGCCGGGGACCACCAGAGTATGGCGCAGGTCGGGCCGGTGCTCGGCCATCCAGGCGCGCTTGGCCAGGAGGTAGCGCTTCACCCCGCCGCTCTTGGGGGCGAACAGCATGGTGACGTCGACGAGGTGCTCGGGCTCGGCGGCCGTGTGCGGACGGCGGCGGGCGGCGACCGCGTCCGGACCGATCAGCACCATGCCGCAACCTCCCACGCCGGAACTCACCGAAGCCAACGCCGCCGGGCGGCATGTGTTCAGACCCGCCGACGCGTAAAGGCTGGGCCGAAGCGGTCAAGCCGGGAGGGCGAGGTGCGGGTGGCGGTGGCCGGAGCGGGCGTGGGCGGCCTCACCCTGGCGCTCGCCGTGGCCGCGCGGGGCGGCGAGGCGGTGGTGTGCGAGCGCGCGCCGCGGTTGGAGGCGGCGGGCGCAGGCGTCCAGCTCGGTCCAAACGCGGTCAAGGTGCTCGACGCCCTCGGGCTGGGCGCGCCGCTGCGCGCCGCCGCCTTCGCGCCGGACGCGGCGGAGGTGCGTGACGCGGCGAGCGGCGCGCTGCTGCTTCGGACACCGCTCGGCGTGGCGGCCGAGCGGCGCTGGCGCGCGCCCTACCTCCAGGTCCACCGCGCCGACCTGCAGGCGCTGCTGCTCGCCGCGGTGCAGGCCGAGCCGCGGATCGAGCTGCGCCTAGGCGCGGCGGCCGTCGCCGCGGAACCCTCCGGGCGGCTCAGGTTGGCCGACGGCGAGGTCGTCGGGGCCGACGCTGTCGTGGGAGCCGACGGGCTGCGCTCCACCGTCGCTGCGTCGCTGTGGGGGGCGGAGGCGCCCCGCTTCACGGGGTGGAGCGCCTGGCGCGCCGTGGTCGACCGCAACGCGGTCGCCGCGGATGTCCCGCCCGTGGCGGCCGTGTGGACCGGGCCGGGACGCCACCTGGTCCACTACCCCGTCCGGGGCGGACGGGCGGTGAACGTTGTGGCGGTCACCGCCGCCGACGGTTGGCGCGAGGAGGCCTGGACCACGCCCGGCGACCCCGACGCGCTCCGCGCCGCCTTCGCCGGCTGGCCCGCGCCCGCGCCGGCGCTGCTCGCGGCCGTGCGCGAGTGCGGGCGCTGGGCGCTCTTCGACCGTCCGCCGCGCCGGCGCTGGTCGGAGCGTCGCGTCACCCTGCTGGGCGACGCCGCGCATCCCGTGCTGCCCTTCCTGGCGCAGGGAGCGGCGCTGGCGATCGAAGACGCCGCCGTGCTCGCGCACGTCCTCGCCCGGGCGGACGATCCCGCCGCGGCGCTGCAGGCCTACGAGGCGGTGCGGCGGCCGCGCACGGCGCAGGTGTGGCGGTGGTCGCGCGCCAACGCCCGCCTGTTCCACCTGCCAGGGCCCGCGGCGCGCGTGGCGTTCGGCGTGGGCGCGGCGACGGGCGCGGCGGACCGGAGGCTCGACGCCCTCTACGGCTGGAGTCCGCCCGCGGGCTGAGGCTCAGCGCAGGCCGAACAGCCGCGGCAGCCAGCGGCGGCGACGCTCCCGCTCCGCCTCCTCCGCCGCGAGGCGGCGCTCCAGCTCGCGCACCCGTGTCTGGGCGGCGTGGTTGGCGACGCCGGTCAGCGCCAGGCGCTCGCGAGCGCCGGCGTGGCGGCCGCGCTCATCGTCCAGCTCCGCCGAGGTGCGGCGCAGGGCCCCGTCGGCTTGGCGCAGCGTGTCGGTCAGCACCTCCGCGCGCGCGTCCGCCTCCGCGAGCCGGCCGTCCAGCTCCGCCAGCCGCTCGTGCGCCTGCGAGAGCGCCTCGGCGGCCGCCTCGCGTCCCGCCACGGCTGTGGCCAGGGCGGCGCGGGCCTCGCGCTCGCCGGCCGACGCTTCGGTGGCGCGCGCCTGCAGCAGCGTCTCCGCCTCGGAGGCTCGGCGGCGCGAGACGGCCAGGGCGCCCTGCAGGATGGTCACCTGCGCCTCCGCGGCGTCCGCGCGTCCGGCGGCCTCCGCCGCCTCGCGCCGCGCGGCTTCGAGCTGCGCGTCCGACGGCGCCGGCTGCGCGGGTCCGGCCGCCTCCGGAGCATCGGGCCGGCGCGAGGTCGGCGCGGCCAGCTCGGCCAGGGCGGTGAACCAGCGCTCGGTCTCGGCCGGCACGTCGGCGTTCCCCGGCTCGTCGGCCGCGGCGGCGAGCAGGTGGTCGGCGAAGGCGCCCAGCGGGGCCAGCGCCTCGGGCAGCGACGGAGCGGCCGCCGCCGGGCGGTGCGCGTCGCGCAGCGCGGCCTCGACCTCCGCGGCCGAGTCCCACGTGCGGCGCGGCAGGCGCAGGGCCAGGGCGCGCTCGATCCGGTCGAACTCGACCTCCGGGTCGGCGAGGAGGCGGTCGAGGGCGACCACCACGCGCCGGCCGCCGCGCGTGGCGCGCTCGGCCTCCAGCATGCGCGAGGCCCACAGCAGCAGGCCGCGGTTGCGCGTCGCGCCCGCTTCCGCGGACAGGGCCGCAGCGGCCTCACCCGGCGCGCGCACCAGCACGACCGCGGCGACGCGCCAGCCCTCGGCCTCCAGGGCGGCGGTCCAGAACCCGGCCAGCGGCGTGACGCCGGGATCCGAGAGGAGCAGCAGCGGGGCGTGCGGCTCAGCGGTGCGGAGCAGCGCGCGCACCTCGTCGGACAGGGGCGCCGGCGGTGACGGCGCGCCGCCCCGTCGCCGCGGGCCGAACGGCTCGTCGCGTCCGGAGCCCATGGCGGCCAGCGCCCGGTCGTTCAGCGCGGCGACGGCGGCGCCGTCGACGGGCGGCGCGGCCCCGCACGCCTCCAGCGCGCGACGCAGCGCGTCGGCTCCGGAGCCGGGCGCGCTCAGGAGCAGGAGCGCCGTGCGGCCGGAGCCCGGGCGGGAGGGAGCCATGGTGTGGGCGGATCCGTCAGGGGCGGGGCGGGCGCGTGGCGGAGCGCATGGCCGCCGCCGCCCCGTCCGTCAACGCCGGTTCCGCGCCGCCCCTCTCGCGCGACGGCGGCGGACCGAGGCGGACGAACGGCCGCGCCGCGCGGTCGAACAGGGGGTTGTAGAAGGGGTCGTCGCGCAGTCGGGCGCCCCACCGCTCGCGCATCCGCTCCGTCTCCGCCTCGCCCCGCGCTCGCGCGGCCGGGCTCTTGACGTTGAAGCCGCGCGACTTGGACTCGTGATGGATCAGCGTGCAGTCGGGCGTGTAGACCACCGCCAGCCCCGCGTCGCCTGCGCGCAGGCAGTAGTCCACGTCATTGCCGTCCACCGCGAAACGGGCCGCGTCCAGTCCGCCCAGCCGCCGCCACACCTCGCGCCGCGTGGCGAGGCACGCGCCCGTCACCGCGCTCACCCGCCGTGTGCGGGCATGGCGCGCGAGGTAGCCGCCGTCCGCGCCCGGAACGCCCACGCCCTCGTGCGCCGTCAGCTCATGGACGCCGCCCGTGACCACGCCCGCGTGCTGGATGGAGAGGTCGTCGTACACCAGCCGCGCCCCCACCGCGCCCACCTCCGGCCGCAGCGCGTGGCGGGCCAGGGCGTCCAGCCAGCCGGGGGTCAGCACCTCCATGTCGTTGTTGAGCAGCACGAACAGGTCGGCGTCGGCGTCGGCGAAACCCAGGTTGTTCAGGGCCGCGAAGTTGAACGGCGCGTCCGAGCGGACGACCTGCGCCCGGCCCACCGCGGCCACCTCGGCCAGCCAGGCGAGGGTGGACGGGTCGGCGCTGCCGTTGTCCACGATGGTGACGGACATGACGGTGCGGTTGGCGGCCCGGTGCGCGTCCAAGCTGTCGAGGCACGTGCGCAGCAGCTCGAGCCCGTCGCGCGTGGGGATCACCACGGCCGCCGTCGCGCGCTCCGGCAGGGAATGAACGACGCGCAGGCCGCCGGCCGCGGGCGCGCCCAGGACGTCGTCCAGCGGCTCCGCCCGGGCGCGACCCGTGCGGGCGAGGTGGCCGGCGACGTCGCCCAGGCGATGCGCCTCGCCCGTGCGCGCGGCGCGCTCGCCCGGCCCGTCCTCGCGGCGGTGCGCGAGCACGCCGGGCGTGTGGACGATCCTCCCGGGCCCGGACTCCTCCAGCGGGCGGAGTAGAAGGTCACAGCGGCGCTCGGGCGCGAGCGAGCCTCCGGCGGCCAGGGCGCGCTCCAGCTCGCGGCGGCGGACCAGCAGGGCGGGGAGCGGCGGCTCGCCCCCGCCGAGCCACAGGTCGGGGTCGAAGGCGCCGCGCAGCCGCGGGTCGGAGCGCAGGGGCTCGCCGTCCGGCCCCGGCGCGAACCGGTCGTCATCGCCGTACGCCGCCGCCGGATGGCCCGGAACCGCCATCGCGAGCGCCAGGGCGTGCAGCGCGTCGGGCGCCAGGGTGTCGCCGCCGTCCATCAGCAGCAGGTGGTCTCCCGCGGACCGGGCCAGCGCCTGCAGCAGAGCCGCGCCGGGCGCGTCGGTCGTCGCGAGCACGCGGACGCGGCCGCGCACGTAAGGATCTGCTGTATCCACAAGGGCCCGCAGCCCCGCCTCGTCCTGCGGCTGCGCCAGCAGCCAGGCGTCCCAGCCGGGAAACTCCTGGCGCGCCAAGGCTTCCAGCAGGGGCGCTGCGTCCAACGGCGCATCCGGCGGCGTGACCAGCAGCGAGATGCGCGGCGGGTCGGGGAAGGCGCGCGCCTCCTCCGCGCGCCGGCGCTCGGCGCGGAAGGTCTCGACGCCGTACTCGCGCGCCCAGGCGCCGTACTCGCCCAGCGGGAAAGTGGCGGCCGCCCCCAACTCCGCGGCGCGCCGCTCGAGCCACCGCAGCGCCGCGGCGGCCTGCGCCACCTCTGCGCGGAAGCGCGCTACGGGGCCGGCGTCCGCGTCGCCATCCAGCACGCGCGCGCCCAGCACGACGCCGGAGCGCGCGTCGACCACCTCCACCCGCGCGCCGGGGCGGGCGGGGGGCCAGCCGTCCTCCTCCGCCTCGAAGGCGAAGCCGTAGCGGCCCGCGCCGCCCAGCACGTCCTGCAGCTCGCGGCGGAACAGGCGCGTGGTCGCGCGCGCGACGGGCCGTCCGTCCAGCCGCAGCTCCAGCTCCAGCGGCGAGTCGCGGCGGGCGAGGTCGAGCGCCCAGCCGAGCACCAGTCCGCGCTCGGCGGTCTCCAGCGCGCCCGTCACGGCGCGACCCTCCAGCCGGGACGCCAGGGCGGCGCACGCCTCGGCGAAGGCGGGGGAGCCGGCGCCGGGGTTGGCGCCCTCCACCTCGCGCCGGAAGGCGGGGGCGGCGAAGAGGGCGGCGTAGAGGTCGGGCCAAGTGCGCGCCTCGGCCAGCCTCGGCCGGTCCGCGTCGTCCATGGGCAGCGCCGTGGCCGCCCATCCGGCCGTGGGCGAGGCGGGCTGCAGTCTGGCCGACACGGCGGGCGGCCGGCCCTCGCGCAAGGGCGCCTGCACCTGCAGCCGGAACTCGCCGGAGCCGATGAATTCGCGCAGCAGATCGGGCAGCGCCCGCCCGCGGCGGCCGGCGAGCTCCTCCTCCGACCCCGGGTCGCGGCCCAGGAACAGGCGGTGCAGCTGGACGAGGTCGTAGTCGGCGAGGTCG
>CAXTBN010000075.1:0-10796 GCA_964242895.1 uncultured Caulobacteraceae bacterium
GGGCCGGTCCGCCCCGCCCGCGCGGCGATGGCGGTGGTGCTCTGCCCGGGCGTCAGCGGCGCCAGCTCCACGCGACCGCCGCGGGCGCGCACGAACTCCGCCCCGACCACCTCGTCCTCCCGGTAGTCCGCGCCCTTCACCAGCACGTCAGGTGCGACGCGGCGGATCAGCGCCTCCGGCGTGTCCTCGGCGAAGGGCACGACGAGGTCCACGCTGCGCAGCGCCTCCAGCACGCGACGGCGCGAGTCGAGGTCATTGATAGGACGGCCGTCGCCCTTGAGCCGGCGCACGGAGGCGTCGTCGTTGAGCCCGACCACCAGCCGGTCGCAGCGGGCGCGCGCCCAGGCCAGGTAGCCGACGTGGCCTGCGTGCAGCAGGTCGAAGCAGCCGTTGGTGAAGCCGATGGTGAGCCCGCGCCGCCGCCACTCGGCCAGCCGCAGCTCGGCCCCCGCCTCGCCCTCGTCGGCGCCCGGCGTGCGGGCGTGCAGCGCCTCGGCCAACTCGCCGGCGGTGACCTGCGCGGTCCCGAGCTTGGCGACCGCGATCCCGGCCGCGGCGTTGGCGAGGTCGGCCGCGTCCTCCAGCGCCTCCCCGGCGGCCAGGGCGAGCGCCAGGGCGGCGACCACCGTGTCTCCGGCGCCGGAGACGTCGAACACCTCGCGCGCTTGCGTGGGGGCGTGCAGGGCCCGATCGGGCCGCACCACCGAGAGGCCGCGCTCGCTGCGTGTGGCCACCACCGAGGCGAAGCCGTGGCGCGCCATCAGCGCGCGGGCGGCCGCCTCGACCTCCGCGTCCGTGTCGGCGGGCAGGCCCGACGCCTGGGCGAGCTCGCGGCGGTTCGGGGTGACGTGGTCGGCCCCGGCGTAACGGGCGAAGTCGGCGCCCTTGGGATCCACCAGCACGGGCACGCCCGCGGCGCGGGCGCACGCGATCAGCCGCTCAGCCGCTCCGCCCTCCAGCACGCCCTTCCCGTAGTCGGACAGCACCACCGCCTGCGCGCCGTCGAGCGCTCGCGCGAAAGCGGCGTCGAGCCGCTCGGCGGCCTCGGCGGCGAGGGGGCCCAGGCTCTCCGAGTCCAGGCGCAGCACCTGCTGGCGCTGGGCGATCAGGCGCGTCTTGACCGAGGTGTGACGCGCGGCGTCGCGCGTCAGCCCGTCGACGGGCAAGCCTGCGGCCTCCAAAAGGGCGCACAGCTCGCGCCCGTCCGGGTCGTCACCGACGGCGGCCACCAGGCGCGGCCGGCCGCCCAGGCTCGCCACGTTGGCGGCGACGTTGCCCGCCCCGCCCGGCATCTGCGCCGAGCGCCCGCGCCGCAGCACGGGCACCGGGGCCTCGGGCGAGATACGCTCGATGTCGCCGTAGACGAAGCGGTCGAGCATCACGTCGCCGACCACGACCACCACCCGGCCGGCCAGCCGCGCCAAGGCGCCTCCCCCACCCGCGCCTTTGCGGTCGCCCTCAGCCACGGGAGGCGCCCGCGAGGTGGTGCATGTAGGCGGTCACCCCGTCCTCCAGCCCGGTGAACGGCCGGTCGTAGCCAAGGGCGCACAGCCGGCCCATCTCGGCCTGCGTGAAATACTGGTACCGGTCGCGCAGGGCGTCGGGCATGTCGACGTAGGCGATGCGCGGCTCGCGGCCGGCGGCGGTGAAGGCGGCCCCGATCAGGTCGGCGAACGAGCGGGCCCGCCCCGTGCCCAGATTGTAAATTCCCGCCAGCCGCGGCTGCTCCAGCATCCAGGCCACCACCTCGACGCAGTCGGCCACGTAGACGAAATCCCGCAGTTGCCCCCCGTCGGCGACGCCCGGTCGGTGCGACTTGAACAGCCGCACCTCCCCGCCCTGGGCGATGGTCGCCGCGTTCTTGGCGACGACGCTCATCATGTCGCCCTTGTGACCCTCGCCGGGACCGTAGACGTTGAAGAACTTCAGCCCCGCCCAGCGTGGCGGGGCCGGACGGCCGCGAGCGACCTGCCGCACGGCCCACAGGTCGAAAGCGGCCTTGGACCAGCCGTACAGGTTCAGCGGCTCAAGGTGGGCGAGGGTCTCGGGCGAGTCGTCGTCGGTGAACCCGCCCGCGCCGTCGCCGTAGGTCGCCGCCGAGGACGCGTAGACGAAGCTGCGCCCGTGCTCGGCGCACCAGCGCCACAGGTGCTGGGACAGGCGCAGGTTGGTCGCGACCACCTCGTCGGCGTCCGTCGCCGTGGTCGAGGAGATGGCGCCCATGTGCACCACCGCCTCGACGGCCGCCCCGCTCGCGGCCAGGAAGCCGTCCAGCTCCTCCGGCCGCAGGATCAGCTCCAGGGGCGTGCGGGCCAGGTTGCGCCACTTCCCACCGTCGCCCAGCCGGTCGACCACGACCACGTCGCGGCCGTCCGCGGCCAAGCGCGCGGCGATGTTGGAGCCGATGAAACCGGCCCCTCCCGTGACGACGATCAAGCTCGGCTCCTCGCGAGGTCGCCCCGTCTTAGCCGAGGCCGGCCGGCGAGGCGAAGCCCCGCTCGGCCAGGAGCACCGCCGCGAAGCGGTCGAGGTCGCCGCCCGGGAACAGCCGGCCCTCGACGCCCGCCGCCTCGGCCGCCGCGACGTCTCGCAGCTGGTCGCCGATGAGGAGGCTCGCGCGGCGGTCGGTGGGCCAGAACGCCATCAGGTCGTCCAGCATGCCGGGGTTGGGCTTGCGCCAGGGGTGGTCGGGGTGGCGCCAGCGGGGCTCGACGGCGTCCGGGTGGTGCGGGGCGTATCGCCAATCATCGATCCGCGCCCCGGCGCGCGCGAGCTCAGCGGTCATCCAGCGGTGGAGCGCCTCCACCTCGGCCGGCCCGTACAGCCCGCGCGCGACGCCCGACTGGTTGGTGACCACGAACACGCGGAAGCCCGCGGCGTTGAACCGCGCCACCGCCGCCACCGCGCCCACGACCCAGCGGATCTGCTCCGGCCGGTGGACATAGCCGGCGTCCTCGTTCAGCACGCCGTCCCGGTCGAGGAACAGCGCCGGCCGCACCGCGAGCGTCTCGGGAGGCGTCATGGCGCCCATCTAGCCGCCCGGCGCCCACGCCGCCCAGCCGCCGGTTGCGCGGAACCGCACCGCGCGCCTATCGCTACAACAGGGCGGCGGTTTCGAGAGCAGGACACCTTGGCGGACGGAGCCCATCAGCTCGGCGCGGACTCTGCGGTCGCGGTGGTCGCGCCACCCGAGCCGAAGAAGATCGAGCTGATCGACGTGGTGAAGAGCTATCCCACCCGGGTCGGAATGCGTCGTATCCTGGACGGCGTGAACCTGACCCTTAAGCAGGGCGAGTCGCTCGGCGTGATGGGCCGCAACGGGGCGGGCAAGTCGACGCTGACGCGCATCCTCTCCGGGCTGGAGCACGCCGACTCGGGCAAGGTGAACGTGGGCATGAGCGTGTCGTGGCCGCTCGGCTACTCGGGGGCCTTCCAGGCGTCGCTCACCGGCGCCGACAACACGCGGTTCGTAGCGCGCGTCTACGGCAAGAACATCGAGGAGATGCTCGACTACGTGCAGGGATTCGCCGACCTGGGCGTCTACTTTCGCATGCCGATCGGCACCTACTCGGCCGGCATGCGCGCGCGCCTCGCACTAGGGGTGTCGCTCGCGGTCAAGTTCGAATGCTACCTGATCGACGAGATCACCGGCGCGGGCGACCACCGCTTCGCAGAGCGCTCGCAGCGCGCCTTGCAGGAGCGCCGGGCCGAAGGCGCGCTGCTGATGATCAGCCACGACCCGCACACGCTCGCGTCCTACTGCGAGCGCGGCGCCCTGGTCAGCGGCGGCAAGATCAGCTTCTACGACACCATCCCCGAGCTGGTGGACGCCTATCACGCGCTCTGATCTCCCGGCGCATCCCACGCTGGACCGCGGCGCGCGGAGATGGTGAGAGGGCCGCCATGACCACCAGCGCCCTTCCGCGCATCCCTGTCGCCTCGCCTGTGCTGGGCGACGCCGAGGCCCGCAACGTGGCCGAGTGCCTGGAGACCACCTGGATCTCCTCGGTGGGCCGCTTCATCGGCGAGTTCGAGGCGCGCTTCGCCGACTTCTGCGGCGTGAAGCACTGCGTCGCCACCAACAACGGCACCACCGCCCTGCACCTCGCGCTGGCGGCGCTGGATATCGGGCCGGGCGACGAGGTGATCGTGCCCGACCTCACCTACATCGCCTCCGCCAACTGCGTGCGCTACTGCGGGGCCGAGCCCGTGTTCGCCGACTGCGACCCGCGCACCTTCAACCTCGACCCGACGGCGCTCGAAGCGTTGGTCACCCCGCGCACCAAGGCGGTGATCCCCGTGCACCTCTACGGCCAGCCGTGCGACATGGACCCGATCTCGGCCTTCGCCGAGCGCCACGGCCTGCACGTGGTGGAGGACGCGGCGGAGGCGCACGGCGCGCGCTACAAGGGGCGGATCACGGGCGGCCTGGGCCGCTGCGCCAGCTTCAGCTTCTTCGGCAACAAGATCATCACCACGGGCGAGGGCGGCGCGGTCACCACCGACGACGACGCGCTCGCCGCGCGCCTGCGCCTGCTCCGCGGTCAGGGCATGGACCTGCAACGGCGCTACTGGTTCCCCGTGGTGGGCTTCAACTACCGCATGACCAACGTGGCCGCCGCCATCGGCGTGGGCCAGATGGACCGCATCGACGCCGCCCTCGCCTTCCGCCGCGAACTGGCCGGCTGGTACCAGGAGGCCCTGGCCTACGAACCGCGCGTCTTACGCCCCCACGTGGAGCCCTGGGCCGAGCCCAGTTGGTGGATGTACACGGTGATGCTCGCACCCGAGCTCGCCGGCCGCCGCGACGCGGTGATGGCCGCCATGGACGCGGCCGGCGTGGAGACGCGCCCGGTGTTCTACCCCATGCACGTGCTGCCGCCCTACGCGCGCGACGGCGGACCCTATCCGAACGCCACCGCCTGCGCTGCGACGGGCATCAACCTGCCTACGCACGAGAAGCTGACGCGCGACGACGTGGCGCGGGTGCGCCAAGTCTTGGGCGAGGCGCTCGACCGCCTCGCCTGAAAAGAGGCTCGGTGCGGTGGCGTGAGACCGACTCGCACCAAGGCCAGCCACGCCGATTGAAAGACCGGCTCCAGCATATCCGGCGTCCGAGACCGGAAAACGACTGTCTCTGGTCTTTGCGGCGGATTGCAGGGTGGCCAGCCGAAGCTGGACGAACCGGGACATCGCCACGGGTCGACGTCTGGAGAAATCTCCCGCCCCCGTGACTTTTCGCAGCCCGTTCTCCACACCCGCCGCCACGCCGACGCGCACGCACGGAAACGGCGGGAGCCGTGAGGCGCCCGCCGTTCCGCAGTCTTGAGAGAGAAGATGGAGGCCGGGCGGACCCGGCCTCCTCAGTCCGCCTGAGCTTAGGAGCCCAGGATGGCCACGCCAGCCGTCGAGGTCGTGCTGATCGTGTGGATGCCCACCAGCTTGACCACGGAGTCGGCGCCGTTCTGGAAGGTGTTGCCGCCCGGATCCATCGCACCGTGCTCAACCAGGTAGGTGTTGCCGCCAAAGTCGAAGGAGGTGATGCCGTTGGCCAACGTCGCAGCGTGGGAGGCGTCCAGGTAATCCTGGAACACCGCCGTGCCGCTGTTCAGCGTGACCTTGGTCGTGGAGACCGCCGTCGACGCCGCCATCCCGGTGTTGGACGCCGTGGCGCCGAACGAGATGTGGTCACCCGCCTTGGCGTCGAGGATCGTCGAGTAGCTCTGCCCGTTCGAGGTCGTACCGACCACGATCGAGTTGAAGTTACCGGCGCCCGACGACGCACCCGTCGTGACCTGCGCAAAGTCCTTCACGAACACCATGTCGTTGCCGCTGCCGGTCGTGACCGTCACCGGCTTGGCGCCCGTGGAGACCAGCGACACGTCCGCCACGATGGTGCCGGTGGCGGCCGCGCCGTTGATGGACGTCAGCAGAGTGCTGGCGGTCGGGGCGGAGTAGGTCACCGACTCGTTGCCCGCGATGGTCAGCGTGGTGAGCGCCGTGTCGGTGAGGGCCAGCTGGATGTTGAAGCGGTTGGTCGTCGCCGCCGTGGTGAGGACGGTGACGCCCTGCACGCCGGCCGTCGACACGGTCGAGGTGTCGTTGCCGCTGGTCTGGTTGGTGTAGCCCAGGGTCACCGTATTGCCCGTCGCGCCTTGAGCGACGCTCGCCTCGCTGATGACCACCGCACCCGTGTTCGCGGTGAGGGTGCCGCCGCCGAAGCCGCCGATGTTGCCGGCGAAGGTGACGGTCGCACCGGTGTTGACGGCCACCGTGGCCGTGGCGCCAGCCGCCGCGCCCACCGTGGAGAAGTTCGTCGCACCGATCGCGTTGATGTCATAGGTGGCGGTCTGCAACGCGTCGTCCACGGCGACGGTGGTGAAGCCGGTGATCAGCGCGCGGTTGGCGGCCGAGAAGCCGTCGATCGCCCGCAGGTTGGCTTGGTCGGTGACCAGGGTGGCGTTGCCGCCGCCGTTGATCGTGGGACCCGTGCCGGCGGCGTTGAGCGTGATGTTTGCCGCGCCGCCGATGGCGGTGCCGACGTTGACGAGGTCGCCGCCGCCGCCGGAGTTGATCACCGAGTTGCCGTCGACACCGCCCGCGACCGTCACCGTGTCCGCCGACGTGCCGCCGATGATCGTGGTGCCGACGAGGGAGCCCGTGACGGTGATGGAGTTGGAGCCGCCGCCCAGGTTGATGTTGGTGTTGGTCAGCGTGACCGGAGCCGCCGCCGTGCCGAACGTCAGGATGTCCGCCCCCGCGCCGAGCGCGAAGGTGGCCGTGCCCGGCGCGTTGGTGAAGGTGGCCGTCAGGGCGCCCGTGGCGGTGAGCCCGGTGGTGTCCACGCTGGTCAGCGCCGTGGCGGTGATCGTGCCGGCGTTGATCGGGTTGGAACCCGAGGCGGTCAACGTGGTCAGGCCGGCGTCGACGATGCCGGTGGTGAGCGTGAGCGCCGACGTCGCCGCCAGGTTCACGGTGGTCACGTTGCCCGGCAGCGTCAGCGTGGTGAGCGTGTTCAGCCCGCCGTTGGAGTTGACGTTGACCGTCTTCAGGCCCGTGCCCGTCAGGGTGGCCGTCTCACCCGCGGTGGTGCCGCCGGCGAGGTTGATCGTCGCCGACGTGGCCGACGTGACGTAGTTGGCCGTCAGCGCCGCGCCGGTGGTGATGCCGTCGTTGACGATGCCGATCGCCTGCGTGCTCACGTTGTTGAACGTGACCGCGCCGTCGCTCAGGTAGGAATACAGCGCCGTCGCACCGCTGACGTTGCCCTGGCCGTTGCCGGCCGTATTGCCCTGCGCGTTGAAGGTCGCCGCGCCGAGCGCGCCGGAGTTCGGATCGCCGACGGCGCGGACTTGGATCGTCTGCACGCCGGAGATGACGGCTCCGCCCGTGGCGTCGATGGGGGTGCCGGTCGTGCCGGCCGCCGCCGCCGCCGTACCCGCGGCGTTGGTGCTGCCGATGGTCGTCACGGTCAGGGTGTTGTTGGCGCCCGTGGCCTTGATCTGGTCGCCGGCCTGCAGCGTCGACGGGTTGACGACGTTGGAGCCGTTGCCGCCGACGTTGACGACGCCGATGTACTGCACGTTGCCGGTGCCGAGCGCCGGAGCGTCGAGACCCGTCGTCAGGGTGAAGTTGGTCTGCGCCGTGGCGCTGGTTCCCAGCGCGGTGAAGCCCGAGTTGAAGCCCGTGCCGCTGGGGCCGAACGTCGTGATGATGTTGGAGCTGAAGGGGCTGTTGACGCCGCCGACCGTGGCGTTGGCGGCCACGGAGGCCTCCAGCTGGTCGATGGCCTTGGCGTAGGTGCCGACGTCGGCCTTGTTGGCTTCTTCCAGAATATAGCCGACGACGATCGCCTTCAGGGCGATGTTCTGGCCGGCCGCGCCGCCGGCGTCGACGCCGCCCGCGCGCTGAGCCGCGACCGACGTGAAGAACGCCTGGCGGGAGGTGATGTCGGCGATGGCGGCGTTGGCGGCCGCGGTGCCTACGTTGGCGGAGCCGACGATCGTCTCATAGGCCGTGGCCACCGTCTGGGCGAAGGTCAGCGAACCGTAGGTCGTGGCGAACATCGTGTTGCCCGCGCCGCCGGCCGACGCCAGGTTGATGGCGAAGTTGTAGTAGCGGTTCTCGGTGTTGAACTGGCTGTAATAGGCCGAGTTCAGGCCGTTGGCGTTGCCGGAGCCCGTGTTGCCTTCCAGGAAGTTCAGGCCGGCCTGGCTGACGCCCGAACCGGTGAAGAACTGGTAGGTCGCCTCGGTGACCTCGAAGGTGGCCTGCACGCCGGCCGAGTTGAACACGCCGAGCAGCGTGTTCGTGTCGCTGAGCGTGCCGCCCTGGCTCTGGGTGGCGTAGGCGTTGATGAGGACGGCGTCGGCGCCCGTGGGGGCCGTGCCCGTCAGGGACTGGTAGTAGGCGCTCAGTTGCGCCGATGTGTAGGGCATTGTCTCTCTCTCAAGGCGAGTGGGAGGCTGGCCCTACGCGGGTGCAATCGGGCGGCCAATTCGCGCTATAGAGCGAATCCAATATCGCGGCAAGAGGCTTCATAGAGCCTCGAGCAGGCGGGCGGCGAAAGCGGCGCGGGTGAACTCGCGCTCGAACACGCACCGGCCTGCGCGACCCACGCGCTCGCGCAGGCCGGCGTCGGAAAGGGCGCGGGCGAGGAGCGCCGCCAGGGCGTCCGGCGTCGGTTCGCCGCACACCAGGCCGGACACCCCGTCCGCGAGCCAGGCCGAGGCGCCGACCCGCCGCGAACAGAGCACGGGGCGGCCCGCGGCGAGCCCGTCGAGGGCCACCAGCGACATGGACTCCTCGCGCGACGGCACCAGCACCGCGTGCGCGCCGCGCAGCACCTCCAGGGCGGCCGCGTGCGTCAGCTCGCCCTCCACGCGCACGTTGGGCGCGCCGGCGGCCAGCGCCCGCACGCGCTCCAGGTGGTCGTCCTCCAGCGGGCGCCCGTGCAGCACCAGCTCGCCCGCCTCCTGCAGCTCGGGCGGCAGGCGGAGCCACGCCTGCACCGCCAGGTCCTGGCCCTTGCGGGCCTCGTAGGTCCCCAGCACGCAGATGCGCACGGGGCCGTCGGGCGGCGGCGCGGGCTGCAGGCCGGCGTCGTCGACGCCGTAGGGCATGAGCCGCGCCGCGGCGCCGCAGGCGGCCACGGCGTCGGCCGCGACCCGGCTCGGCGCCCAGACCTCGGCGGGGAGGGCGAAGGTGGGCGGGAGCAGGGGCTGGTGCCGCGCCATGTCGGCGATCAGTCCGACCTCCTGGATGTACCAGACGGTGCGCACCACGGGCGCGAGCGTTCGCACCGCGGGCCAGCCGACCACCGTGTTGACGATCGCCAGGTCGAAGCCGCGGCCCAGGTCGCGCAGGTCGGCGTCGGCGGTGGCGAACAGGCGCGAGTCGACGATCACGGGCGCGCCGAGGGCCTGGAAGCGCTCGCGCATGGGCCCGTCGCGGCGGCTGGCGACCACCACCGAGTCGCCGGCCGCCAGCAGCACGGCCGCCACGTCCAGCAGCACCTGGGGCGCGCCGCTGCGCGTGAGCTCGTGAGAGACCAGCAGCACGTCGCGCCCGGGAGGGGCGCCGGCCGGCCGCGGCGCGGTCGCGGGGTGCAGGTGGAAGCGGGCCTCGCTGTCGCGGTGGTGCAGGCCGCGCATCGCGGGCGGGAAGAAGGGGTCGCGGGCCAGCGCCTCGGGGAAGCGGCGCAGGAGGGCGACGTCGGCCTTGTCCTTGCGCCGGTGCGGCTGGGCGCCCGTGCCCGATTCCGCCTCCTCCGCGCCGATGGAGACGTGGCCGATGTGCTCCAGCACCGCGTGCGGCGTGTAGACGAGCGACCAGCCGCGCTCGCGCAGGCGCAGGCACAGGTCCACGTCGCTGTGGGCGATGGGGAAGTCCACGGCGTCGAAGCCGTCCACCGCCTCGAACACCTCCACGGGGAGCATGATCAGCGCCGCGCAGAGGAGCGAGCACTCGCGCACGCTCTGCACGCCGAGGTTCTGCAGCTCGTGGCTGTCGGCCGGGCGCATGTGGAAGGCGGTGCCCACCAGCCGCCGCACGCCCGTGACCATGCCCGCGTGCTGCACGCGCCCGTCCTCGTACAGGAGCTTGGGCGAGACGGCGCCGACGCCCGGAAGGGTGGCGACCTCCAGCAGCGACTCGATCCAGTCGGGCGTGATCACCCGCACGTCGTCGTTGAAGAAAACCACGAAGCGCGCGCCGGCCTCGGCCGCGACGCGGGCGCCCGCGTTGCACTTGTCGGAGAAGTTGAATGGCCGGTCGTACGGGATCCACCGCACGCGCGGATGGGAGAGCTCCGGGCGCAGACGCGCGGCCATGGCGGAGGTCGTGACCACGTAGATCTCGTACGCCTCGTACCAGGTGCGCGCGGTGATGGAGCGCACGGCGGCGGCGATGTTCTCGGCGCTGTCTGAGGGGATCACCAGCGCCACGGGCGGCGGCGGCGAGACGCGGCGGCGCGCGCGGTTGGCCGTGGGCAGGGCTTCGGCGAAGCCGCCCCAGCCGCGGCGGTCCAGCGCGTCCTGCAGGGCGGCGACGTTGCTCGTGCGCGCGTGGCTCTTGCCGCCCGCCGCGGCCGAGCCGGGGATGCGGCGCCAGCCGTAGAGCACGCGGTCGATGTGGACCACCACCGGGTCGTCGTCGGCGACGCGCAGGGCGAGGTCGTAGTCCTGGCTGAAGTCGTAGGCGGAGCGGAAGCCGCCCAGCCTCCGCACCAGCGCCGTGCGGTGCACCGTCAGGTGGCCGATGTAGTGGCCGTTGAGCATCAGGAGCGGCGACCAGTC
>CAXTBN010000076.1:0-10737 GCA_964242895.1 uncultured Caulobacteraceae bacterium
AGTGATACCGGCGGATCAGCCCCACCAGCTTGCCCTGCACCTGCACCTGATCCGGCGCGTAGATGCGCGTCTCGTAGCGCGGGTTGCATGGCACCAGAGCCACCGAGCCGCCCTTGCGCTGCAGGCGCTTGAGCGTGGCCTCCTCGCCCATGGTCAGGGCCACCACGATCTCGCCGGACTGGGCGTCCGAGCCCTTGCGGATCACCACGTAGTCGCCGTCCAGGATACCGGCGTCGATCATCGAGTCGCCCGCCACCTCCAGCACGAAGTGCTCGCCCTTGCCGAGCAGCACGCCAGGCGCGGAGATGCGGTCGCGCTCGTGCTGGATCGCCTCAATGGGCGTGCCGGCGGCGATCTTGCCGAGAATCGGCAGCTCCTGCGCGTCGTGGGCGGGCTCCGCCGTAGCCTCGACCAGCTCGGGCGCGGAGGGGAGGGGGCGGCCGCCGCCCTGCACCACCGTCGGGCGGAACGGTGTGCGCGGCGTTCCGGCCGGGGCGGGCGGCGTGCCGGCCTGCTCGGGCATGCGCACCACCTCCAGCGCGCGGGCGCGGTGCTGCAGGCGGCGCAGGAAGCCGCGCTCCTCCAGCGCGGTGATCAGGCGGTGGATGCCGGACTTGGAGGCGAGGTCCAGCGCGTCCTTCATCTCGTCGAACGAGGGGCTGACCCCCGTCTCGCGGATGTGCGAGTGAATGAACATCAAGAGCTCGTGCTGCTTACGCGTCAGCATGACCGGGCCGGCCTCCGCCACATCGACTCGGGCCGCGAACAAACCGCCAACCCACGGCGGTGTTCTCTAAGTGTTCGCCCTTAACGTCAAGTGAAAAGCCTGGCGCCGCCCGGCCGCCCTCATCCGAGCAGCTCGCGCGTGGCGGCGGCGACGTCGGCGCGGCGCATCAGGCTCTCGCCGACCAGGATGGCGGAAGCGCCCGCATCGGCGCAGCGGCGCGCGTCGGCGGCGGTGAACACGCCGCTCTCCGCCACCAGCAAGGCGTCCGCAGGAGCCTGCCGAGCAAGCATTTCGGTGGTGGCGAGATCTACGGCGAAGGTGCGCAGGTCGCGGTTGTTGATCCCAACAAGCGTCGCGCCAAGCGCTCCGGCGCGGGCCATCTCGGCGGCGTCGTGCACCTCGACCAGCGCGTCCATGCCGAACCGGCGCGCCTCGGCGAGGAGGTCGCGGGCGAGGGCGTCGTCGACCATGGCCAGGATCACCAGGACGGCGTCGGCCCCGAGCGCGCGCGATTCGGCCACCTGCCAGGGGTCGACCAGGAAATCCTTGCGGATCGCGGGCAGAGGGGCGGCCTCGCGCGCCTGGACGAGGTAGGCGTCAGCGCCGGAGAAGCTGGGACCGTCGGTCAGCACGGACAGGCAGGCGGCGCCGCCCTCTGCGTAGGCGCGGGCCAGGGCGGGCGGGTCGAAGTCGGTGCGGATCACGCCCTTGGACGGGCTGGCCTTCTTGATCTCGGCGATCAGGGCGGGGCGGCCGGGGCGCGCAGCGGCGGCGAGGGCGCGGGCGAAGCCGCGGGGTGGCGGCGCGGCGAGCGCGTCAGCTTCCAGGGCCGCCTGCGGGCGGGCGGTGCGGCGCGCGGCGACCTCCTCGCGCTTGTAGCCGGCGATGCGGGCGAGGATGTCGGTCATGGTCGCGCGGTCAGGGCTCGGCGGTGAGGCGCTTCAGGGTGTCGAGCGCGCGGCGGGCGCGTCCGCTGTCGAGCGAGTCGGCCGCCAAGGCGGCGCCCTCGACCAGGGTGGCCGCCCGGCCGGCGACCACGAAAGCGGCGGCGGCGTTGAGCACGGCGATGTCACGGTAGGCGGATCGCTCGCCGTCCAGCACGGCGAGGAGAGCGCGGGCGTTGTCGGCGGCGTCGCCGCCCGCGAGCGCGGCCGCTTCTGCGCGGGGCAGGCCGGCGTCCTCGGGCGTGACAGTGAAGCGGCGCAGCGTGCCGGTGCGCCATTCGGCCACCTCCGTCGGCCCGGTCGTGGTGATCTCGTCCAGCCCTTCGCCGTGGACCACCCAGACGTGCTCGGCCCCGAGTTCGCCCAAGACGCGCGCGAGCGGCTCCACGCGGGCGGGGTCATATACGCCCACCACCTGGCGGCGTGCGCCGGCGGGGTTGGCGAGCGGGCCCAGGAGGTTGAACACGGTGCGGAAGCCGAGCTCGGCGCGCACGGGAGTCACGTGGCGCATCGCCGGGTTGTAGGCCGGCGCGTACAGGAAGCAGACGCCCGCCTCGTCCAGCGCCCGGCGCGCGCGCTCGGGCGAGGGCTCCAGGGTCACGCCTAACGCCGCCAGCACATCGGACGAGCCGGAGCGCGAGGACAAGGCGCGGGTGCCGTGCTTGGCGACGCGCAGTCCGCCGCCCGCGGCGATGAAGGCGGCGGCGGTGGAGATGTTCAGCGTGTGACGCCCGTCGCCCCCGGTGCCGCAGGTGTCGACCACCTCGCCGCCGGCGTCGAAGGGGCAGGCGGCGGCGCGGAGCGCGCGGGCGCAGGCGGCGATCTCCTCCACCGTCTCACCGCGCACGCGGAGCGCAGTGAGGGCGGCGGCGACCTGGGCGGGGGTGGGCTCGCCGCGCAGGCAGGCGGCGAAAAAGCTCTGCGCCTGCTCGGCGGTGAGCACCTGGCCGGAGGCGAGCGTCTCCAGGATCGGCCGCAGGTCCTCGGGCACGGCGGCGGGTGCGGGTCAGGCCGCGCGGGCGGCGGGGGCGATCCCGGCGAGGCGCAGGAAGTTGGCCAGGAGGTCGTGGCCGATGGGCGTGCCGTGGCTCTCCGGGTGGAACTGCACGCCGTGGATCGGCCGGGTGCGGTGGGCCAGGCCCATGATCTCGCCGTCGTCGGTCCAGGCGGTGACCTCCAGCGCGTCGGGCAGGCCCTCGCGGCGCACGGCCAGGGAGTGGTAGCGTACGGCCGTGAACGGGTTGGGCAGGTCGGCGAACAGCCCCGAGCCGTCGTGACGGACGGGGCTCGTCTTGCCGTGCATCAGCGCCTTGGCCCGCACCACCTCGCCGCCGAACGCCTGGCCGATGGCCTGATGGCCCAGGCACACGCCCAGGATCGGCAGGTCGGCGGGCGCCTCGCGCAGCAGGGCGAGCGTGATCCCCGCCGCTTCCGGCGCGCAGGGGCCGGGGGAGAGCAGCACCGCCTGCGGACGCAGCGACAGGGCCTCGGCCGACGTGAGGGCGTCGTTGCGCACCACACGCGCAGGGGCGCCCAGCTCGGCCAGGTGGTGGACGAGGTTGTAGGTGAAGCTGTCGTAGTTATCGACGACCAGGATCATGCCGCCCGCGGTGTCGCCGCGGTGCCGCGCGGCGTCAAGCGCGCTGGGAGCAGCATCACGTGACGGCGCATCGGCGGAACGAGACTCTGCGCCTCGAGAGCGCGGGCCTTGAGGCGGCGCGACTCGCGCTCGCGCCCGTTCCGCGGCGCCGCATGCGGTCCTGGCGCGTGCTGGCCTGCGCGGGGCTGATGACGCTCGCGGCCCTGTCGCTTTGCGCGGTCGTGCTGCTCGACGGTGGAGCGCCTCAGGGTGCGGCCGGTCCGTCGGCCGGAGTGCACGGCCCGTTCCGACGCTGAAGAGCGCAGCGGATCACCCCTCGAAGCGCCACGCCTCCTGCGCGGCCCGGAGCAGGGCGCGCGCCTTGTGCTCCGTCTCGTCGAACTCGGCGTCGGGATCGCTGTCCGCCACCACGCCGCCGCCGGCCTGCACGTGCATCATCCCGTCCTTGAAGAGGGCGGTGCGGAGCACGATCGCGGTGTCCACTTCGCCGCCGGCGCCGATGTAACCGGCGGCGCCGCCGTAGCCGACGCCGCGCTTCACCGTCTCCAACTCGTCGATGATCTGCATGGCCCGCACCTTGGGCGCGCCCGAGAGCGTGCCTGCCGGGAGCGCTGTCAGGATCACGTCCACCGGGTCCAGGGGCGTCGTGGCCTCGCCCTCCACGTTGGAGACGATGTGCATCACGTGGCTGTAGCGCTCGACGGCGAAGCTCTGCGTCACACGCACGCGGCCCGGACGGTTCGCCCCTTCGCGGCCGAGGCCGATGGCGCGCGCGACGTCGTTGCGGCCGAGGTCGAGGAGCATCAGGTGCTCGGCCTGCTCCTTGGGGTCGGCGAGGAGCTCGGCCTCCATCTCGGCGTCGTGAGCGGGAGTGGCGCCGCGGGGGCGGGTGCCGGCGATGGGGCGGATGGTGACGCGTCCGTCGCGGTAGCGCACCAGGATTTCGGGGCTCGAGCCCGCCAGCTGGAAGCCGCCGAAGTCGAGAAAATACAGGAAGGGCGAGGGGTTCAGCCGCCGCAGGGCGCGGTAGAAGGCGAACGGATCACCCGGGTGCGGAGCCTCCAGACGTCGGCTCGGGACCACCTGGAAGATGTCGCCCGCCTCGATGTAGCGCTTGGCCCGCTCCACGACGGCCCGGTAAGCGACGCGGTCCACCGGCGAGCGGGGCGTGGGCGGAGGCTTCGCCGGCGCGGCGGGCTCCGCAGGTCGCACGACCGGCGTGCGCAGGCGGGCCGCCACGGCGTCCAGCCGCGATTCGGCTTGCAAGCGCGCAGCCTCGGCGGGCAGGCCGGCCTGCGGGCGCACGGGGGCGACGAGCAGGATCTCCTGTGCCACGCCGTCGAAGACGGCGACCACGCGCGGGCGCATCATCACCGCGTCGGGCAGGTCCAGCGGGTCGGGATTGGGCGGCCCCAGCGGCTCGGCGAGGCGCACGGTGTCGTAGCCGAGCACGCCGAACAGGCCGGCGGCCATGGGGGGCAGCTCGGGCGGCAGGTCGATCCGCGACGCCTCCACCAGGGTCCGCAGCGACGCAAGCGCGCCGGCCGCCTGAGGAGCGAAGGCGGACGCCTCGACGGCGTCCGCCCCGTCCGCCACCTCCGCCCGGTCGCCGCGGGCGCGCCAGACGAGGTCGGGGTCGAGGGCGATCACCGAGTAGCGGCCGCGCCAGGCCCCGCCCTCCACCGATTCGAACAGGAAGGCGTACGCGCGGCCGCGACCGATCTTCAGGAAGGCGGAGACCGGCGTCTCCAGGTCGTCCACCACCCGCCGCACCACCACCTGCGGTCGCCGGGAGGCGTAGGCCTCCGCGAACGCCTCGCGCGCGCGCTCCGTCACCGGGCGGCGGCGGCGGGCTTGGCCGTGGGATCGAGGCCGAGCGCCGAGCGGGCGCGGGCCGTGTCGACCTGCGGCTTCACCTGGGCGCGCGCGGCGTTGCGCAAGTGCGCCGACAGGTCGTCGAACAGGCCGACGCTGGTGGCCTGCGTCGCCGCGCGGCTCGCGAGCGCCACGGTCTGCGGGGAGCCGGGAGCGATCCGCTCCAGCCGCACCAGCGTCACCGTGGGCGGCTGGCCGGGCGCCGTGCCGCCGCCGGGCGCGGTGGAGACCTCGCCGGCCTTGGAGCTGAAGACGCGGCCGAGCACCGCCGGCGGGTAGGGGGTGTTCTGCTGGCGAGCGATCACGCGCGTGACTCCGGCGGCGTGCTGCACCGGGGCGCCCAGCCCGTCGAGCGAGCCCTTGGCGCGCGCCTGGACGGCCAGGGCGTCGGCCTTGGCCTGGAGCGCCTGCTGCAGCTTGTTGAGCATCAGCCGGGCGGTCAGCGGCGCGCGGATCTCCTCCAGGCCGATGGGCGCCGGCGGGCGCACGTCGTCGACGCGGATGGCGTAGCTCTCGCCGGGGCCGACCTGCAGGAGCTCGCTCTCCCCGCCCTTGGGCAGCTGGAAGGCCGTGGCGATGAGCTTCTTCGGCACGGGCAGGGGCTGGCCCGTGGCGGCCTGACCGCGCGCATCGAAGGGCGGCAGCTGGGAGGCGGTCACGCCCGCCTTGGCCAGCGCTTCCGCGAAGTTGGCGCCGCCGGCGCGCGCGTCGTCGTACTTGCCCGCGAGCTCGTCGGCCTTGGCCGCGGCGGAGGCCTTGCGCACCTCGGTCTCCAGCTTGGGCCGCGCCTCGTCCAGGCTGGCCTCGTGCCCGGGCGTGATGCTGGTGACCTGCACCACCGAAGCGCCGAGGCCGCCCTGCACGGGCCCGCGCACCTCATCCTTGGCCATGGCGAAGGCGGCGTCGGCCACGGCTGGATCGGCGATCGCCGTCTTGGGCGCGTCGGCCGAGACCACCGGCTGCGTTCCGACGGTGCGGGCGACGGCGGCGGGCGCCTCGCCGCGCTTCAGCCGCGCGACCACGTCCGCCGCCTGACCCGCGGACTTGAGCGGGATCACCGTCACCGATCGCTTCTCGGCGACCGACAGGCTGTCCTTCTCGAAGTCGAAGCGCTTCTTCAGCTCGGCCTCGTCTACGGGCAGGCTGGCGGCGAGCAGCGAGGCGGAGAAGCGCACCAGGCTCACCACCCGCATCTCCGGGTGCGTCAGCTGGGCGGCGTTCTCCTTGATGAAGGCCTGCAGCTCGGCGTCGGTCGGCTTGGCCGGTGTGGGGACGGATGCGGCCGCGAGCGTGATGTAGGAGAAGTCGCGCGCCTCCGCGTCGAAGGCGGCGGGCACGACGGTGAAGGCGACGGGGGCCTGCAGGCCGGCCACCAGCCCGGTCAGGAACTGGCGCTGGGCGACCTGGTCGCGCAGGCTGCCCTCCACCTCCTGCGGCGCGATGTGCTGCTCGCGCAGGAAGCTCTGGTAGGCCTGCTTGTCGAAGGCGCCCGTGACCGGGTTCCTGAACCGCTGCGCCTTGGCCAGCTCGGCCAGCACCAGCTCGTCGGCCGGGCGCACGCCGGCGCGGGCGATGGCGGCGTTGGCGGCCTCCTCCACCGTGACTTCGTCGAGGATCTGCTGGTCGGCGCCCTGCGCGGCCGCGTCCTGGATGGAGGGCGCCTGCCCGCCGTTCCGTTGCGCGAGGCCCTGCAGGTAGCGGTCGAACATCGAACGGAACTGCGCGCCCGTGACCGTCCGTCCTCCCGCCTGGATCACCGCATCCCCCCGGCCGGCGTTCTTGAACACGTCGGAGATGCCGAACACCGCGAAGCTGAGCACCAGGAGGCCGAGGAGGCCGCTGGCGGCGGGCGACTTGGCGAAGCGGCGGATGAGGGCGAGCATAGGACCTGCGGCGGACGGCGGGTCGGCTGTCCCCGCGGACCCGCGCGTATAGGGGAGCGCGGCCCGGCCGGGCAAGGCGAGCGCGGCCGGACCTGTCGCCGCGGGGCGTGACAGTCGCGGCTGCTTGCCTTAGCCGGGCGGCCTCCTCTCCGCCGCAGGCCCGTCCCCGCATGCCCGTCCGCAAGCTCGTCGCCGGCAACTGGAAGATGAACGGCGTCGGCGCGGACCTGGAGGAGCTGCGGAAGCTCGCCGGCGAGCTGGCCGCCGGGCCCGCGGCCTGCGACATGCTCGTGTGTCCGCCGGCCACCCTCTTGGTACGCGCGGCAGACATTTTGCGGGGCTACTCCGTCGATTTGGGAGCGCAGGACTGCTCGGAGCACGCGCCGGGCGCGCATACCGGCGACCTGTCCGCCTCCATGCTGCACGACGCCGGCGCGCGCTGGGTGATCGTGGGCCACTCCGAGCGCCGCGCTGATCATGGCGAAACCGACGAGCTGGTCGCCTCCAAGGTGCGCGCGGCGCTCGCGGCGGGGCTGACGCCCGTGGTCTGCGTGGGCGAGACGCATGCCGAGCGCGGCGCCGGTCGGGCCGAACTGGTGGTGCGCCGCCAGGTCGCCGACTCACTCCCTCCGGAGCTGGAAGGGACGCCCTTCGCGCTCGCCTACGAGCCGGTGTGGGCCATCGGCACGGGCGAGACCCCCACCGTAGACGAGGTCAGCGCCATGCACGGCGCCATCCGCCAGGCGCTCAGGGACGCGGTCGGCGCCACGGAGGTGCGCGTGCTCTACGGCGGCTCGGTGAAGCCGGCCAACGCCGCCGAGCTGCTGCACGCCGACGGTGTGGACGGGGCGCTCGTCGGAGGTGCGTCGCTGAAGGCGGCGGAGTTCCTGACCATCATCCGCGCCGCAGGCTGAGGCCGCGAAGCGGCTCAGCGGGGGCGAACCGCCAAGAGGACCAGGTAGGCGGCCCCTATCTCGATCTCGCCTTCTGCGCCGACGAATGGCGTGAGGGCCCGGCGGTGGGCGTCGGTGACGGCCGCCTCGCCCGCCGCGGCGCGAGCGCGGGCGGCCACGCCGCTCGAGTCGAAGCCGCGCACCGCCTCGTCGAGTCCGCGGTAGCGCAGAGGCGCCTGCAGGGTCAGGACGTCGTCCGTCTCCAGCCCCGCCCGTGCGGCGAGCGCCTCCAGAACGGCGGGATCCGACATGGCGAACGGCCCCGGCGCACCGGGCGGGGGAGGAGGCAGGAGCGGACGCAGCGCCCCGATCACCGCGGCCGCGGGCAGCGCTTCGGGCGGACCCCAGACGGCGACGGCCAACCGCCCGCCCGGCTTCAGCACGCGCGCCGCCTCGCGGACGGCGGCGTCCACGTCGGCCGCGTACTGCACCCCGTTGAAGCTCGTCACCGCGTCGAAGGAGGCGTCCGGGAAAGGCAGCGCCTCCAGGTCGGCGACCTCCACGCGGGCGCCGGGCGTGCGCGCGGCGGCGTAGGCCGCCATGGCCGGCGAGGCGTCCACGCCCGCGACGTCGGCGCCGTGCGCGGCCGCGAGCTGCAGGGCGAGCCCCGCCCCGCACGCGAGGTCGAGGTGCGCCACGCCCGGCCGCGGGCGCAGTTCGAGATGCACGGCGTCGACCAGGGCGCGCGTGGTCGGCTCCTGCCGCTCGGCCCAGTCCACCACCCGCTCGCCCCAGAGCGGACCATTGACCCCAGCCGATCCCATGGACACGCCCCTTCGCCTGCGGCCCCGCCGCTATGGCCTTCGCACCTCCCGGATGCTAGGGCCGGCCACTCGCCAGAGCGCTTGCGCGCCGGCCCCCTCAGCCCACATCGCGGTCCATGCTCCTCGGCATCTTCCTCGCCTTCATCGTCCTCGTCTGCATCGCGCTCGCGGGCGTGGTGCTGCTGCAACGGTCGGAGGGCGGCGCGCTCGGCATGGGTGGCGGCCCGTCCGGTTTCCTGACGACGCGGGGGGCCGGCGACCTCCTCACGCGCACCACCTGGATCCTGGGCGGCCTCCTGTTCGCGCTCTGCCTCGGGATGGCGATCGTGCAGGGGCGGCTGAAGGGCGGCGCCTCGGTGGTGGACCGGCTGAAGCTCGATCCCTCCACCGTCCCCACCTCGACTCTTCCCGCGCAGGCTCCGGCGGGAGGCGCGACGACGCCGGCCGCGCCCGCCGCCGACGGGTTCGGCCCGCCCGCGCCGACGGTGAACGTCGCGCCCGCCGCCGGTGCGTCGGCGGTCGCCGCGCCCGCGCCGGCGCCGGCCACGGCGCCTCCGGGCGCGGTCACGGTGAAGCCCACGCGCGCCAAGCCGTCCGCCGCCCTGGGCGCGCCCACCCCGTCGGTGACCGTGGCTCCCGCCCAGGGCGCGAGCCGCACGCAGACGCCGCCCGACACGGGCACCGGCCCCTCGGACGCCGTGGCCAGGACGACAGGCGGCCTGCCGAACACCACCACCTCCGCACCCAGGACGAACTGACCGGCGCTGCGAATCGGTCGCCCAAGTCGGCGATCCTGCGCTAGGGTCGCCTCCCATGGCCCGGTACATCTTCATCACCGGCGGCGTGGTGTCTTCGCTCGGCAAGGGGCTGGCGTCCGCCGCCCTCGGCGCGCTGCTGCAGGCGCGCGGATACCGCGTGCGCCTGCGTAAGCTCGACCCGTACCTGAACGTCGACCCCGGCACGATGAGCCCCTACCAGCACGGGGAGGTGTTCGTGACCGACGACGGGGCGGAGACCGACCTCGACCTCGGCCACTACGAGCGCTTCACAGGCGTCAGCGCCACCCAGGCCGACAACATCACCACCGGCCGCATCTACCAGACCATCCTGGAGAAGGAGCGCCGCGGCGACTACCTGGGCGCCACCGTGCAGGTGATCCCCCACGTCACCGACGAGATCAAAGCCTTCTGCCTCAAGCCCGCCCACGACGAGGAGGGGAGGGAGGCCGACTTCGTGCTGGTGGAGATCGGCGGCACCGTCGGCGACATCGAGGGCCTGCCCTTCTTCGAGGCCGTGCGTCAGCTGGGCCAGGAGCTGCCGCGCGGTCACGCCTGCTTCGTGCACCTGACGCTGCTGCCGTTCATCAAGACCGCCGGCGAGATGAAGACCAAGCCGACGCAGCACAGCGTGCGCGAGCTGCGCTCCATCGGCATCCAGCCCGACATCCTGCTGTGCCGCTGCGAGTTGCCGATCCCCGAGGGCGAGAAGCGCAAGATCGCGCTGTTCTGCAACGTGCGCCCATCCGCCGTGATCGAGGCGCGCGACAGCGCCAGCATCTACGCCGTGCCGATGGACTACCACGCTCAGGGGCTCGACGCGGAGGTGCTGGCCCACTTCGGCATCATTGACGCGCCCGCGCCCGACCTGGCCCGCTGGAAGCGCATCGGCGAGCGCCTCGCGCACCCGGACGGCGAGGTGACTATCGCCGTGGTCGGCAAGTACACGGTGCTGAAGGACGCCTACAAGTCGCTGATCGAGGCGCTGGTCCACGGCGGCGTGGCCAACAACGTGCGCGTGAACATCGACTGGGTGGACGCCGCCGTGTTCGAGGGGGCCGACGCGCCCGACCTGTCGCGGCTGGAGAACGTCTGCGGCGTGCTGGTGCCCGGCGGCTTCGGCGAGCGCGGGGCGGAGGGCAAGATCCGCGCCGTGCAGTTCGCCCGCGAGCGCGGCGTCCCCTACTTCGGCATCTGCTTCGGCATGCAGATGGC
>CAXTBN010000077.1:0-10123 GCA_964242895.1 uncultured Caulobacteraceae bacterium
TCCGCGCCGCGCCGGTGGCCGAGGCCATGGTCGCCTGCGTGCTGGCCGACGCCTTCCTGCGCCACCGCGGCCAGACCGGGCGCGACGGCCCGCTCCCGCTGCCGTTTCCGTCGGCTTCCGGCGCTTGACCGGCCCGGACGCGGGCGGCTTATGTCGCCGGCGACGCCCCTCGTTCCGAAAGGGGCACGGGAGCACCCTCGTGATGAAACGCCTCGGCCTGGCGCTCGCCGCCGCCGCCGCCCTGTCCGCCCTTCCCCTCGCCGCGCCCACCGCGTGGGCCCAGCGCATCCAGAGCGCGGATAAGAGCAAGGCGGCCGACCCGGCGCAGCCCTCCACGACCGCTCCCACCAAGATCACGCCCGCCGACAAGGTGCGCGGCATGAAGGAGGCGCCGCCGCTGGTCGCCGCCTCCATAGTGAAGACCTGCCAGGTGACGGACGCCGCCTTCCGCGGCTCGGGCACGCAGAAGGGGGCGGACGGCAAGGCGTCCAAGGTCACGATCTACGAGGTCGTCTGCCAGCAGGGCCCCGGCTACTTGGTGCTGGCGAGCGAGGGCCAGCCCGCGCCGCAGATGCTCAACTGCTTCACGGCCGCGGGCGGCACCAAGTGCGCCCTGCCCCAGAACGGCGACTTCAAGGCGGCGCTGAGCCCCTACGTTCGGGAGGTGGGCCGCACGTGCGACATCTCCGGCCAGCGCTACGTCGGAACGGCCGCGAGCACGGGCCTGACCTACTACGAACTCGCGTGCGGGCAGGCTCCGGGCTTCGTGATCTCGGTCGCGACCGCGAGCGCGGCCAAGACGGAGGTGAACGACTGCCTGCAGCTTGAGGGCACGCCGCTGGCCTGCACCCTGACGACGAAGCCGCAGATGCTGCAGATCTACGCCGCCAACGTGGCCAAGTCGGGCAAGTCCTGCTCGATCTCCGACGTGCGGCAGATCGGCCGCGACCGCAACAACCCCTCCCTCTACACGGAGATCGGCTGCGGTTCGGCCCCCGGCTTCGTGCTGGTGACCGACCTGGCGGGCGTCTACAAGAGCACTATCGACTGCGGCAAGGCGGACAGCCTGGGAGGCTGCAAGCTGACCGACGTCGCCGTCGCCCAGACGGCGGACTCGGCGGCCTACAGCAAGCTCGCGAGCAAGGCCGGCTTCCCCTGCGCCGTGAAGCAGTACCGCTTCATCGGCATGGACGCGACCAACCGCGAAGTCGTCGAGCTGGCCTGCAACGACCATCCGGAGGGCGCGATGGCGGCCTTCTCGGATGCGGGCAAGAGCGACGTCTACGACTGCGTGCGCGGCCCCGCGCTCGGCGGCTCCGAATGCAAGCTGACGGACAAGGCGCTGGTCTATCCCAAGTACACCGCAGCCCTGGCCGCCAAGGGCCGCACCACCTGCAAGGTGTCCACCGCCGGCTTCCTCGGCCGCACGCAGGCCGGTGAGGTCTACGTCGAGGCGGCCTGCGCCGACGGCGCGCCCGGCTGGGTGATGAGCTTCAAGTCCGGCGCGAGCACGCCGGACGAGCTGCTCACCTGCAGGCAGGCGTCGAACGCGGGCCTGCCCTGCAAGCTGCCGACCAACACCGGCTCCGGCAAGGGCTGAGCCGCCCCGTCCGCACCTGACCCGTCGAGGCCCGCGGGGCGATCCCCGCGGGCCTTCGCGCGTCAGCCCACCATGGCCTCGATGAAGTGCGGCCCGGGCTCGGCCATGGCGTGGGCCAGGGCGGCGTCGAACGCCTCGCCGGTCTCGGCGCGCACGGCGGGCACGCCGAAGCCCCTGGCCAGGGCGCACCAGTCCATCCGCGGGTTTCCGAGATCCAGGAGACTGCGCGCCGCCGGCCCCGCGTCGCCCGAGCGGGTGCGCGCGAACTCGATGCCCAGGATGCGGTAGGCGCCGTTGGCGAACACCACCGTGGTCACGTCCAGGCCCTCCCGCGCCGCGGTCCAGAGCCCCTGGAGCGTATAGGCCGCGGCTCCGTCGCCGTTCAGCGACAGCACCTTCGCGCCGGGCCGGGCCACCGCCGCGCCGAGCGCCACGGGAATGCCCTGCCCGATGGCCCCGCCCGTGAGGTGCAGCCAGTCGTGCGGCCGCGCGCCCTTGGTCTGCTGGTACACGGGCAAGCCGGCGGTCACCGCGTCGTCGGACACGACCGCGCCCTCCGGCATGTGGCGCGCCAGCGCGGCGCCGACCGCGTAGACGGTGAGCGCGCCGCCCTCCAAGGCCGGCGTCTCGGCGTCCACGGCGGCGAAGCGGGCCGGGACGCCCAGGGCGTCGGCGAGCGCCTCGAGCCCCGCGGCCGCGTCCTCGTGCGGATCGGCCAGGGTGTGCGCCTGGCAGCCCTCGGGCAGGAGCACGCTGGGCGCGTCGGGATAGGCGAAGAAGGCGACGGGGACCCTGGTCCCGGCGAGCACCAGGAGGTCGGTCCCCGCCAGGTCGGCGACCGCCATCTCGCCGAAGTACAGCATCTTGTCGGGCGCGAACCGGCCCGCCCCGCGCGGCAGGCGGCTGACGAAGGTGTCGCACAGCACGCGCACGCCCGTCGCGGCTATCCGCCCGGCGGCGGCGAGGCCGCGTTCGGTGCAGGCGGGCGAGCCCAGCAGCACGGCGCCCTTGGCCGCGTCGCGCAGACGGCGCGCGGTCTCCTCCACCCGCTCGCCGGCCACGGCCGCCCGCTCGGGCCGGGCGGGCGGGGCGACGGGTCCGGCCGCCTCCGACCAGGCGCAGTCCGCCGGCAGGATCAGCGTCGCGGGCCCGGGCGTCGGCCCCTGGCTGCGCGCCCAGGCCTCCGCCGCGAGCGCGACGGCTTGATCGGGCGTCTCCGGTGAGCCGACCCAGACGGAGAGCGGCCGCGCGAGTCCGGCGATGTCGCTGGTCAACGGCGCGTCGTGGCCCCGGTGATAGGTCGCGTGGTCGCCGACGATGTTGACCACGGGCGAGCCGGCGCGCCGGGCGTTGTGCAGGTTGGCCCCGCCGTTGGCGAGCCCCGCCCCCAGGTGCAGCAGCACCGACGCCGGCGCCTCGGCGATGCGGGCGAACCCGTCGGCCGCGCCGGTCGCCACGCCCTCGAACAGGCACAGCACGGGGCGCACGCCCGGCACGCGGTCGAAGGCCGCGACCGTCTGCATCTCGCTGGTGCCGGGGTTGGAGAAGCAGGCGGTCACGCCGCACCCGGCGAGCGTGCGCAGCATGGCTTCGGCGCCGTTCATGAGTGTCTCCGCTCCTCGGTTGCGTTCGTCGCGCGTGCTTAGAGCACGATCACGCCCGCGTCCGGCGCGGCGGCGAACAGGCGTGCGATCTCGGCCGGGCGGCGCGCGCGCGCCATGGCCTGGTTCAGGTAGCCCTTGTCGGTGAGCTCGCCCGAGCCGGCGTCGGGCGCGTGCTCCAGCACCAGCGCGCGGGCGATCCGGCCGCCGGCCGCCGCGCCTTCCGCGTTGAGGTCCGACAGGCGCGCGCGCACAGCCGCCCCCACCGCAGCGCTCGCGTGCGGGCCGCAGTCGTCCAGCTCGGCGCAGGCGCGGGGATTGGGGAACAGGAGCAGGCCCACGCCCGCCTGGTTCTCGCCGCACACCACCGCGTCCGTCGCCAGGCCGCCCAGGGCCGACAGCGCCGCGAGCCGCAGGGCTCCGGCCGCGACAAAGGCGCCGGTCGCGAGCTTGAAGTTCTCCACCAGCCGCCCGTCGAAGACGATGCCGCGCCCGGGCCGTTCCCGCTCGGCGAGCCGGCCCGCATCGCCGGTCGCGTAGAAGCCGTCCTCGTCCACCGGCAGGGGCGCGACCTCGCCGTCCGGCCCGCGGTAGCCCAGCGCGACCTGCGGCCCGCGCACGCGCACCTCCAGCTTGCCGCCGCCCACGGGCGCGAGCTTCAGCTCGGTGCCGGGGATGGGGGAGCCGAGCAGGCCCGAGCGGTCGTTGCTCCAGCGCACGTTGGAGACGGTGGGCGTGGTCTCCGTCACGCCGTAGCCGGCGGCGAAGGTCACCCGCTCGCCGCACGCGCGCACGGCGGCGGCCTGCACGCGCCGCAACACGTCCGCAGGCAGCCCCGCCCCGCCGTACTGCATCACCCTCAGTCGCGCGAAGACGGTGCGGCCGAGCGCGGGATCGCGGTCCAGCGCGTCGGCCAGCAGCGCCCAGCCGGCGGGCACCATGTTCAGGTAGGTCGTCTCCACCTCGGCGAGGTTGCGCAGCGTCTCGCCGAAGCGCGCGGGCGTGGGCTGGCCGGCGTCGATGAACAGCGTCCCGCCGCGGTGCGCCGACATGTGCAGGATCGCGTGGGCGCCCAGGCTGTGGCTCCACGGCGCGGAGTTGACCATCACCGGCGCGTCGGGGTCGTCGAAGCAGGCCGCCACCTGCGCGGCGTTCACGGCGAGGTTGGCGTGGCTCAGCGCCACCGCCTTGGGCGGCCCCGTCGAGCCGGAGGTGAGCAGCAGCTTGGCGACCGCGTCCGCCCCGCCCCGATCGGGCGCGGCGGCTGCCGCGGAGAGGCGCGCGAGGTCGGCGGGGCCGAGCACGGGCGTGTCCGCGGCGAGCGGCGCCTGCGCCAGGGCGTCGGCGTAAGCGGCCGAATCGTCCACGTACACCGCGGCGGGCCGCAGCAGCCGCAGGGCGTGGCGCAGCCGGGAGAGCTCGGCCCCGGGCAGGCCGTACTGCGGCGTCACCGGCGCGACGGCGATCCCGGCGCGCAGGGCGGCGTAGGTGACCAGCGCGGTCTCGATCCCGTTGCGCGCCAGCAGCATCAGCGGCCGTCCGGACGCGAGGCCCAGGCCCAGGAGGCCGCCCGCCAACGCGGCCGTGCGGGCGTCCGCCTCGCCGAAGGAGAGCCGCCGCCAGCCGTCGCCGCTGCGCTCGGCGAGCCAGGTGCGCGCGCCGTCCCGCCCGGCCCAGTGGTCCAGCGGCGCGGCGGCGGTCGGGAGCACGCGCCCGAGCGGAGCGGGGTTGGCGAGCACGCCGCCACCGTCGGCCGCCGGCGTCCAGGTCACGGTGTCGGGCGCGTAGCGCGGGTCGCGCCAGGGCGCGGCGGCGGAAGACATGGACGGCACCCTACGCCGGCCGGCGTGGACCGGCGTAGCGCTTCCGACCTCCCGTCAGACGGCCGCCCGGCCCACCAGGGCGGCGACGACGCCGATCAGCGCGCCCAGCAGCAGCACGACGGTGGACAGGGCCTGGATCAGGAAGCCCGTGGAGCGCGTGCCGGGGTCGCGGGCGTAGGCGCGGGCGTAGATCAGCCGGCCCACGATCCACACCGCGCCGATGGCCGCCGCCGCCCGCGCGTCAACGTAGAGTGCGAACAGCCACAGGCTGGGCAGGTGCACCACCAGCCACTCCAGCGTGTTGGCCTGCACGCGCACCAGGCGCTCGAACTCCGGGTGACCCGTCATGGCCGGGGCCGCCACGCCGAGACGTCCGCGCGCGCGCCCGACCTGCACCGAAGTCGCCAGGTAGAAGATCAGCGACAACAGGGTGACGAGGGCGACCCAGGTGGTCATCGGCGCGGCTCCGGTGGACAGTCGGCGGTCAGGCTAGGCGTAATGGTGAAGCTTGGCGAGCGCGGCCCCGCGGCTCAGGTGGCCGCCAGCGTCTCGACGAAGCGCAGGGGCTCGCCCTCGCCCGGCGCGGCGACCTCGCCGTCGCGCATCACCACGCGGCCGCGGATCACGGTCAGGGCGGGCACGCCCGTGACCTCCATCCCGTCGAAGGGCGTCCAGCCGGCGCGGCTGGCCACGTCGGCGTGGGCCAGCGTGCGCCGCGCCTTGAGGTCCACGATCGTCAGGTCGGCGTGGAAGCCCTCCGCCAGCCGGCCCTTGTCGGCGAGCCCGAACACGCGCTGCGGCCCGGCGCTGGTGAGGTCGACGAAGCGCTCCAGGCTGAGTCGGCCCGCCGCCACATGCGTCAGCATCACGGACACGAGCGTCTGCACGCCCGGCATGCCCGAGGGCGACGCGGGGTAGGGCCGCGCCTTCTCCTCGCTCGTGTGCGGGGCGTGGTCGCTGCCCAGGATGTCCACGACTCCGCCCGCGATCCCGTCCAGCCACAGGCTGTCCTGGTGACGCTGCGCGCGGATCGGCGGGTTCATCTGGGCGTAGCCCTTCAGGCGCTCGTACGCCTCCGGACCGGCGAGCGTCAGGTGCTGGGGCGTGGTCTCGACGCTGGCCACGTCCTTGTGGTCGCGCAGGTAGACCATCTCCTCGGCGGTGGTGACGTGCAGCACGTGGATGCGCTTGCCGAGCCGCCGCGCGATGGAGACCAGCCGCTCGGTGCACTGGATGGCGCTCTGCGCGTCGCGGACCTCGGGGTGGCTGGTCCAGTCGCCGGTGCGCGCGAGCGGGCGGCGCTCGGCAAGGCGGTACTCGTCCTCGCTGTGGAAGGCGGCGCGGCGGCTGACGTGCTTGAGGATGTCGGCCACGCCCGGGTCGTCGGGCACCAGCAGCGACCCGGTGGAGGCGCCCATGAACACCTTGATCCCGCAGCAGCCGGGCAGGCGCTCCAACTCGCCGAGGTCGTGCGCGTTCTCGTGCGTGCCGCCGACGTAGAAGGCGTGGTCGCAGTCCATGCGGCCCCGGGCGCGGGCCAGCTTGTCGGCGAGCGCCTCGGCCGTGGTGGTGGCTGGCTCGGTGTTGGGCATCTCGAACACCGCGGTGACGCCGCCGAGCACGGCCGCACGACCGCCCGTCTGCAGATCCTCCTTCCACTCGAGGCCGGGCTCGCGGAAGTGGACCTGGGTGTCGATCACACCGGGGAGGATCGTGAGGCCGCGCGCGTCCACCGTCTCGGCCGCCGAAGCCTGGGCGAGGTCGCCCATGCGCGCGATGCGGCCGTCGCGCACGCCGATGTCGGCGGGGCCGCGCCCGGCGTGGTTCACCACCTCGCCGCCGCGGACGATCAGGTCGAAGGTCTGGGTCATTGGCCGCCGCTGTAGCACTTCAGGCGGGCGGCGATGACTCCGTCCGCGCCAGGAGCTCGCGCGCGGCGCGCTTCACCGCGTCCACCGGCAGGTCGCGCATATGGTTCACCGCCTGGTTCAGGGCGGGATCGGCCATGCGGTAGGTCTCGAACGGCTTGCTCCCCCGCAGCGACTGAGCCCGCTCCCCCCACGGACCATACAGCCGCTCGTCGGAGGGTCCGAACAGCCCCAGCGTCGGCGTCCCGGCCGCGGCCGCCAGGTGCATCAGTCCCGAGTCGTTGCCGATGAACAGGCGCGCGCGCTTCAGGGCGGCGTAGGCGGTGAGCAGGTCGGTGCGCCCCACGAGGTCGACCGTGCGCCCGCGCGGCACCACGCGACGCACGGCCTCCGCGGCGAAGCGGTCGTCCTCCCCGCCGAGCAGCAGCAGCCGCCCGCCCGCCAGCGGGCCGGAGGGCGACAGCAGGTCCGCGGCGACCACGGCGAAGTTCTCGGACGCCCAGGTCTTGCCCACCCAGTTGGCGGCAGGCGCCATGGCCAGCACCGGCCCGTCGCCCGCGCCCAGCAGGCGATCGGCGGCGGCCTGCGTCGCGGCGGAGACCGACAGGCGCGGCGCCGGAGGATCGTCCTCCAGCCGCAGCACGCGAGCGGCCTCCACGACCTTGTGCACCAGCCTGGCGTTTGCAGTCGGCGGCCGGCGCACGGCGCGGCGGCGCGCGCGCAGGAAGCGGGCGAGGCCCGAGCCGCGCATGTCGAGCACCAAGCCCCAACGCGTGTTGCGCACCTGTCCCCACAGGTTGAGCCAGTGCAGCCCGTTGGCCTGTTTGGTGACGGCGATCAGCCGCTCCAGCCCCGGCGTGTCGCGGAACAGCGGCAGGGCGAGCGGGCCGGCGGCGATCGTGAAGCGGGCGTTCGGCACCTCGTCCACCAGCCGCGCCAGCAGCCCGGACGAGAGCACGGCGTCGCCGATCCGGGTCGAGGTGACGAACAGGATCGGGAAGCAGGACTCGGCCATCGGCCCCCGAGCCTACACCGGCGCGTGCGAAGGCCTAAATACGGCTCATGTCTGCTCCCGCCCACCTCGCCCACCGCGCCCTGCTCCGCGTCGGCGGTCCGGAGGCGCGGCCATTCCTGCACCGGCTGCTGACGCAGGAGGTCGAGACGCTGGCCGCCGGCGAGCTGCGCTACGGCGCCCTGCTCACGCCGCAGGGCCGGGTGCTCTACGACCTGTTCCTGTGGGGCGAGGCGGACGGCGTGCGCGTAGATGTGGCGGCGGACCGGCGCGATGAGTTCCTGGCCAAGCTCAAGATGTTCCGCCTGCGCGCGGCCGTGACGCTCGACTTGGACGAGGACGCCGTCTTCGCCGCACCGGGAGGGGCCTCACCCGGCGCGGGCTGGCGACCGGACCCGCGCGCACCGGCCGCCGGCTGGCGCTTCGCCGGCCCCCCCCCTCCGGCCGCCGACGCGTCGGCGGCCGCGGCGTACGAGGTCGCACGCGTCGCCCTGGGGCTGCCGGACGTGGTGGCGGACGCTTTGTCCGACCGCGCCTATGTCACGGAGCTCGACCTCGATCTTCTGAACGGGGTCGACTACCGCAAGGGCTGCTTCCCCGGGCAGGAGACCACCTCGCGCATGAAGCGCCGCGGCGGCGTGCGCTCGCGCGTGCTGCCGTTGCGCGTGGAGGGGGCCTCGCGCGGGGCGGAGGTGCTGGCCGGAACCCTGCGCGCGGGCGAGGTGACCGCCTGCGGCGAGAGCCGAGCCCTGGCGCTGCTGCGCGTGGATCGGCTGGGCGGCCCGCTGACCGTGGACGGAGCACCGGCGTCGCTGGAACGGCCGTTCTGGTGGCCGGCGGGCGAACCGCCGTTCGCCGACAGCCCGTCCGACGACGCCGAGCATCCGACCGAAGACCTGGCCACCGCCTGATCGGGCGCTTTCGGGAGGCCTGACCGGCGACAGGTCGCCGCGCTTCCCGGGACTCGGCGGGGGGCGTAGACGGGTCCGGTGCCCGCCCGCTCCACCGCGCCCGCCAAGCTCGCCCGAGCCGCCCCCCGGCTTGGCCCGGACCTGAGTCTGGAACGCGCGCTCGCTCCCCGGATCGTTTGCGGCGTCGACGAGGCCGGGCGCGGGCCGTGGGCCGGACCCGTGTGCGCCGCGGCGGTGATCCTCGACCCGGCCCGCGTACCGGCCGGGGTCAACGACTCCAAGAAGCTGACCGCCAAGGCGCGCGAGGCGCTCGAGCTCGAGATCAAGGCGGCGGCCGTCTCCTGGGCCGTGTCCTTCGGCGACCTGGACGAGATCTTCACGCTCAACATCCTGCACGCCACGGGCGCGGCCATGTGCCGGGCGGTGGAGGCGCTCGCGCCCCGGCCAGAGGCGGCGCTGGTCGACGGCAACTACCGTTTCAAGCTGCCGTGCCACGTTCAGACGGTGGTGGGCGGCGACGGGCTGTCCGCCTCGGTGGCCGCGGCCTCGATCCTCGCCAAGACCGCGCGCGACCGGCTGATGGTCGAGCTGGACGCCGTTCACCCCGGCTACGGCTTCGCCCGTCACAAGGGCTACCACGCCCCCGAGCACGTGGAGGCGCTGCGCCGGCTCGGCCCCTCGCCGATCCACCGCCGCGCCTGGGCGCCGATCCGCGCGGCGCTGGAGGGCGAGGCGGTCCTCCTCGCGGCCGAGTGACGGCGGCCGACGCGCCGGAAGGCCTGCGCGCCCGGTTGGGCGCCGGCCTGGGCGCGGGCCTCGACGTCGTCCGCGGGCGCGGCCTGCACCTGCCCTCCCCGGCCGCTGCGCGCGGCCGCGCCGCCCAGCTGCGCGCCTGGATCCGGCGATCGGAGGTCGCGCTGGTGATCCTGGCCGCGCTCGTGGGCGCGGGCGCGGCGACGCTGGTGACCGGCATGAGCGCGGTGAGCCAGTTCGCGCACGTGGCGCTGTTCGGCATCCCGCTGGACCAGCGGCTGTCGGCTTCCACGACCCTGGATCCCTGGCGCGTGCTGCTGTTCCCTACCCTGGGCGGCTTGGCGATCGGGCTGACCGAGCTCTGGCGGCGCACGCGCCAGGTGCGCCCGGCCGTCGACCCCGTGGAGGCCAACGCGCTCCGCGGCGGCCGCATGGGGCTGCGCGACAGCGTGCTCGTCAGCCTGCAGACGCTGATCTCCAACGGCTGCGGGGCCTCCGTCGGGCTGGAGGCCGGCTACACGCAGATCGGCTCGGGGCTGGCCAGCCGCACGGGCA
>CAXTBN010000078.1:0-9620 GCA_964242895.1 uncultured Caulobacteraceae bacterium
AGGTCGGCACCGTGACCATGAACGTCGGCCAGGCGGTCAAGGACGCCAAGGGCGGTGCGGTGGAGTTCCGGGTCGAGAAGGCGGGCATCGTCCACGCCGGCGTCGGCAAGGCCTCCTTCGACGACGCGGCCCTGGTCGCCAACGTCCGCGCCATGATCGAGGCGCTGACCCGCGCCAAGCCGACCGGCGCCAAGGGCACCTACGTGAAGAAGATCGCGCTCAGCTCCACCATGGGCCCGGGCGTGAAGGTCGACACCGCGGGCCTCGGCGGCAACGCCGCGGCGTAATCCGGCTCACAAGCTGATCTGCGGAGCGGCCGTCCCGGAAGGGGCGGCCGTTTTCGTGCCGCCTCACCCCCGTCCGCGATAGGGCGGCACGCCCTGGTCGGGCAGCCACAGGCCTTCGGGAGCGGGGCCTGTCTGCCAGAAGACGTCGATCGGGATGCCGCCGCGTGGGTACCAATAGCCGCCGATGCGCAGCCACTTGGGCTGGGCGACCTCCACGATCCGCCGCCCGATCTTCACCGTGCAGTCCTCATGGAAGCTGCCGTGGTCGCGGAAGCTGGTCAGGTAGAGCTTCAGCGACTTGGACTCGACCAGCCACTCGCCCGGCGCGTAGTCGATGACCAAGTGCGCGAAGTCGGGCTGGCCGGTCATCGGACACAGTGAGGTGAACTCGGGCGCGGTGAAGCGGGCGAGGTACAGCGCGTCGGCCTGCGGGTTGGGCACGCGCTCGAGCGTCGCCTCGTCCGGGCTCCTCGGCTGGAGGGTGGCGCGGCCGAGCTGGGTGAGGTCGGAGGTGTCGGTGCTCATCGGCCCCTAGCTGGACGCCGCGCCCCGTTTGCGCAACGACGGCCGGTGAAGACGGGAGCGCGCGATGCAGGTGAAGGACTTCGACGGGGCGGTGGTGCTGGTCACCGGCGCCTCCACCGGGCTCGGCCGCGCGCTCGCCATCGGCGCGGCGCAGCGGGGCGCGCACGCGGTGGTCGTGAACTACGCCCGCAGTCAGGCGGAGGCGGACGAGACCGCCGCGCACGTCCGCGAGGCCGGGGCGGAGGCGGTGGTCGTTCAGGGCGATGTGGCCAAGGACGACGACTGTGCGCGCATCGCCGCCGCCGCCGAGCGGTTCGGCCGCATCGACGCCCTGTTCAACAACGCCGGCGTGACCGCCTTCGCGCCGAAGCACTCCGACCTGGACGCGCTCACGGGCGAGGACTTCCTGCGGCTCTACGACGTCAACGTCGTGGGCGCCTGGCGCATGATCAAAGCCACGCGGCCGCTGCTGGAGATGGCCGAGCGGTCGGCCGAGCAGGGGCCGGCGGCGGTGGTGAACACCTCGTCCATCGCCGGCGTGACGGGCATCGGTTCGTCGGTGGCCTACGCGGCCTCCAAGGGCGCGCTCAACACGATGACGCTGAGCCTGGCGCGAGCGCTCGCGCCGAAGATCCGCGTCAACGCCGTCTGCCCGGGCTACATCGACACGCCTTGGCACCTGAAGGCGGGCGCCGAGTTCGATCAGCGCCTGCGCGCGAACGCCGCCGCCAACACGCCCTTGAAGGCGGCCTCCACAGCGGAGGACATCGCCGACGCGACGCTGTTCCTCGGCTCGCCCCTGTCGCGCCACGTGACGGGCGAGACGCTGCTGGTCGACGCCGGCACGCACCTGGGCTTCGCGAGCCTCAGCCAGCGCTGACGCGGCGCCCCGGCCAGGGGCGGGCGTAGAGGGCCGCGACCGTGTGCACCGCGTGCTCGGCGTCGGCGCGGTCGATCACCTCGCGGTCGTCGCCGTAGCCCTTCTCGTCGCCGCCGCTCACGTCCTGGACGACGATGCCGTCGCGGCGGCTGATGACGCTGATCCCGTCGTAGAAGAAGGCGTAGCGCGCCTCGGGCTGGGGCACGAGCCACGCGATCTGGCCGCGCACGGGGACGACGCTCTCGTCGCGGCACAGGGCGCGGGCGCCGTAGCCTGGGCAGTTGATCACCGTCGCCTGGGGCAGGGCGCCCAGCTCGGACAGGCTTGAGAACTCGCGGCGCTCGAACCGCCCGCCCGCGGCGCGGAAGTCGCTCAGCAGGGTGTGGGCGTAGTCGGCGATGTTGAAGGTCAGCTGGGCGCCGCGGCGGACGTAGCGGGTCGGGAACGGGGCAGAGCCCGGCGGCAGCGCGTGACTGCGCGGCACGATGTCGGCGATGCGGTCGCCGTATTCGGCGAAGTCCAGCTCTGGGTGGCGCCGCGGCGCAGGGTTCGGCTGCGGCTGACCGGGCGTCAGATCGGACAACTTGTAGAAGTCCAGCCACTCCACCGGCTCGCCCGGCAGGCCCAGGTACTGGCGGTAGCGCTTGAAGGAGGTGCGCGCCATCGTCTCCCAGCGCTCCGCAAAGGCGGGGCCGGCGGCGCTCGCCAGGGCGACGCGGCTGTCGGGCGTCCAACTGCCGGTGGCGCGGGCGCTGCGCGTTTGGGGCAGCAGGTCGCGGGCGTAGATGGTGACCTGCGCGCCCGCCTCCTGCGCCAGGATCGCCGAGGTGATGCCCAGCGCGCCGCAGCCGACCACCGCCACCTCCCGCGGCGAGCCCTCCATGGCGCGCTGCACCGCCAGCGTGGAGCTGCCCCACGACAGCGACCAGCCGCTGCCGCCGTGCCCGTAGTTGTGCACCACGCGCGCGGGGCCGACCTGCTCCACCTCCAGCCGCGGTCCGGCGGCGCGGAACGGCCGCAGGCAGACGGTGACGTCGAACAGCCGTCCGATCTCGGCGCGGATGGGCGCGAGCGGGGGCGCCGCGTCCAGGTCCACGGGCGCGGCGGGCGAGCCGGCGGTGGCGCAGGCGTCGAGGCCGAGGAGGCCGGGGGCGGCGAGGCCCAGGCCGGCGGAGGCGCGCAGGAGCTGTCGGCGGTCCATGCGCCTGCCCTAGCGCAGCGGGGCGGCTGCCGCGATGCGCCCCGGCGGCGCAGGCGCGCGCTGGCGTGGGCCGGCGAAGCGGGCGAGGGTCGCCGCCGTGCATGGGCTGTGGCCGCTGATCGGGGTGGGGGTGCTGGTGGCCGGGTTCGCCGCCCGGCTGAACCCGCTCGCCGCCGTGGTGGCCGCCGCCTACGCCGCGGGGCTCGCGGGCGGGATGGGCCTGGCGGGCGTGACGGCGGCGCTCGGCAAGGCGTTTCTGGACGCGCGCTACGTGGCCGCCGTCTGGCTGGTGCTGCCCGTGATCGGCCTCTTGGAGCGCGCCGGGCTGCAGGCGCAGGCGCGCGCGCTGGTGGCGCGGATGCGCGCGGCCACCGCCGGGCGCGTGCTCCTCGGCTACTTCGTCGTGCGCCAGGTCACCGCGGCGCTGGGGCTCGCGGCCATGGGCGGGCAGGCGCAGATGGTCCGGCCGCTGGTCGCACCCATGGCGGAGGCGGCGGACGGGGAGGGCACGCCCGAGCGGCGTCGGCTCGTCCGCGCCCACGCGGCGGCGGCGGACAACGTGGCCGTCTTCTTCGGCGAGGACGTGTTCGTGGCCATGAGCTCGGTGTTGCTGATCCGCGGCGTGCTCGCGGGCGGAGGGCGCGAGGTCGCGCCGTTGTCGATCTCCGCCTGGGCGCTGCCGACCGCGCTCGCGGCGCTGGTGGTCCACGGCGTGCGGCTGCTGTGGTTGGACCGGCGGGGAGCACGGGGCCGGTGATCGGCCTGCCGCTCGTGAACGCCCTGCTGGGGCTGATGTTCGCGGGCGCCGCCTGGGCCGCGGTCGCGGATCGGAGACGCCCTGCGCGGTGGCGGGCGGCGGCGTTCTGGGGCCTGCTCGCGGCCGTGTTCCTCGCGGGCGACCTGGCCGGCGACACGGCCGTCGGCTTGGCGGTGGTGGCGCTGGCCGGCTTGGCTGCGGTCGGGCTCGGACGCGGCGCGCCCGTCGTCGCCGAGGCGGGAGCGCAGGTGATCGCCGGCCCGACGGCCTCGGGCGAGGCGCTTCCAGCCGCCGGCGTTCCGCAGTCGCGGCGGGGCGCCTGGCTGTTTCTGCCCGCGCTCGCGGTGCCTGGCGTGGCGCTGGCGGGCTCGCTCGGGCTGAAGGGGCTCGCGTGGCGCGGCCGGCCGCTGGTCGATCCCAAGCAGGTGACGGTGGTGTCGCTGGCGCTGGGCGTCGGGGTGGCGCTCGTCCTGCTGGCGCCGCTCTGGCGAAGGCGCCCGGCCGCGCCCGCGGTCGCCGCGGCGGGGCTTCTGGACCAGATCGGTTGGGCGGCGGTGCTGCCGCAGGCGCTTGCGGCGCTGGGCGCGGTGTTCGCCGCCGCGGGCGTGGGAGGCGCGGTGGGCGAGGTGTTCGGGACGTGGCTCCCCCTCGGCTCGCCGCTGGCCGCGACGGCCGCCTACACGCTGGGCATGGCCGCCTTCACCATCGTGATGGGCAACGCCTTCGCCGCCTTCCCGGTCATGGTCGCGGCGATCGGCCTGCCGGTGCTCGTGGGACGCTTCGGCGCCGACCCGGCGGTGGTGGGCGCGCTGGGGATGCTGTCGGGCTTCTGCGGCACGCTGGTCAGCCCGCTGGCGGCCAACTTCAACCTCGTGCCCGTGGCGCTGCTGGAGCTGGAGGACCGCTGGGCGGTGATCCGCGTGCAGGCGCCCACCGCGGCGGCGCTGCTGCTGGTGAACACCGCGCTTTTGTACCTCCTGGCCTTCCCGCGCTAAGCGACAGGCCATGACCACCCGGCTCACGCCCGAGCACGCGGCGACCTTCGCCCGCGCGGCCCTCGGCCACGTCGGCCGCGAGTTCCCGCACAAGCTGGACCACGTGCTGGACGGCCCCGGCGACGCGCGCAGTCCGCGTGAGTTGCACCCGGTGTTCTTCGGCTCGTTCGACTGGCACTCCTGCGTGCACGGCTGGTGGACGCTGGCGACCGTCGCCCGCCGCTTTCCCGAGCTCCCAGAGGCGGCCGAGATCGAGCGTCGCCTGGACGAGACCTTCACCGACGAGGCGGTCGCGGGCGAGCTGGCCTATCTGCAGCGCCCCTCGTCACGCGGCTTCGAGCGGCCCTACGGCTGGGCGTGGCTGCTCAAGCTCTCCGAGGAGCTCGGCCGGCGCGAGGACATGGCGGGCCGGCGGCGTGCGCAGGCGCTGCGGCCGCTGGCCGAGGCCTTCGCCGAGCGCTTCCGCGCTTTCCTGCCGCTCTGCGACTACCCTGTCCGCTCCGGCGCGCACCTGAACACCGCCTTCGCCCTGAGGCTGACGCTCGATTACGCGGAGGCGGTGGGCGACTCGGTGCTCGTGGAACTCGTCTGCGGGCGGCTGCGCCTGTGGCATGGCGAGGATCGCGCGGCGCCCGCGTGGGAGCCGGACCAGGACAGCTTCCTGTCGCCCACGCTGATGGAGGCGGCCGCCATGCGCCACGCGCTCAGTCCGGAGGGCTTCCGCATGTGGTTGACCGAGTTCCTGCCCGACGCGGTCCGCGGCGCACCCGCCACCCTGTTCACCCCCGCCCACGTCAGCGATCGCAGCGACGGCAAGATCGCGCACCTCGACGGCCTGAACCTCAGCCGCGCCTGGTGCTGGCGCGAGGTCGCCGCCGGCCTCGACGCCGCCGACCCCCTGCGCGCGCGCGCCCTGGACGCCGCCGAGGACCATCTCGACGCCAGCCTGCCGCATGTGACCGGCGACTACATGGGCGAGCACTGGCTCGCCTCCTTCGCGCTCCTGGCGCTCGACGCCGCGCCCGAGGACGCGGCGTGATCCCGGACACCCGCGCCGCTTGCGAGGCGTTGGACGCCCGCGATCCGCTGGCCTCCGCGCGCGCCCGCTTCGCCGTCCCGCCCGGCGTCACCTACCTCGACGGCAACTCGCTCGGTGCGCTCCCCCGCGCCACGCCGGCGCGCGTGGCCGACACGGTCGAGCGCGAGTGGGGCGAGGGGCTGATCGGCAGCTGGAACACCGCCGGCTGGATCGAGGCGCCCACGCGCGTGGGGCGGTTGATCGCGCCACTGATCGGCGCGGACCCGGACGGGGTGATCGTCTCCGACACCACCAGCGCCAACGTGTTCAAGCTCGCCGCCGCCGCGCTGGAGCTGCGCCCCGGCCGCCGCGTGATCCTGGCCGACGCCGGCGAGTTCCCGACCGACCTCTACATGCTGGAGGGCCTCGCGCGTCTGACGGGGGCCGAGCTGCGCGCCCGCCCGCTCGCCGAGCTCGGCGACGAGCTCGACCGGGGTGAGGCGGCGCTGCTGGTGCTGAGCCACGTCAACTACACGCGCGGCGACCTGCGCGACATGGCGGGGTGGACCGCCCGCGCCCACGCCGCCGGCGCGCTCGCCCTCTGGGACCTGAGTCACAGCGCGGGCGCGGTCCCCGTGGAGCTCCTGGCGTCAAAGGCCGATTTCGCCGTCGGCTGCGGCTACAAGTTCCTGAACGGCGGCCCCGGGGCCCCGGCCTTTCTCTACGTGGCCCCACGATGGCGCGAGGCCGCGCGCTCGCCGCTGTCGGGCTGGATGGGGCACGCCGAGCCGTTCGGCTTCGCCCAGGGCTACGCCCCGGCCGCCGGGATGAAGCGCTGGTTGTGCGGCACGCCGTCCGTGCTTGGGCTCGCGGCGCTGGAGGAGGGCGTGCGCACTTTCGACGGCGTCGACATGGCGGAGGTCGCCGCCAAGGCGCGCGCCCTCGCCGACCTGTTCGTCGCGCGCGTGCAGGCGCTGGCGCCCGGCGGCTTCCGCATCGACGTCCCGCCCGCCGCGGAGCGCGGGGCGCACGTGACCCTGGGCCACCCGGACGCCTATGCGCTCGTGCAGGCGCTGATCGAGGCGGGCGTTGTGGGCGACTTCCGCCGGCCCGACCTGCTGCGCTTCGGCTTCACGCCGCTGTACCTCTCCCATGCCGAGGTCTGGGACGCGGCGGAGACGGTAGCGCGCGTGCTGGCTTCGGAGGTCTGGCGCGAGCCGCGCTTCGCGGTGCGGGCGGCGGTCACGTGAGCGACGTCGCCGACCCGCTGGCGGCGGACCCGACCTACGCCGAGTACCTGGCGCTCGACGCGGTGCTGGACGCGCACCGGCCGCGCTCAGGCGCGCACGACGAGACGCTGTTCATCGTCATCCACCACGTCATGGAGCTGTGGATGAAGCTCGTGCTGCACGAGCTCGCCGCCGCCACCGTGCGCCTGCGCGAGGACGCCCTCGCTCCCGCCAGCAAGATCCTGACGCGCGTCGCGCGCGCCCAGCAGCAGCTGATCGGCGGCTGGGACGTGCTGGCCACCATGACGCCCAACGAATTCGCCGCCGTGCGTCCCAGCCTCGGCACGAGCTCCGGCTTCCAGTCCGCGCAGAACCGCCTGTTGGAGTTCGCCCTCGGCCAGAAGGACGCCCGCGCGCTCGCGCACCAGCGCGGCCCCTGGCGCGTGGCGCTGCGGGCGGCGCTCGACCGCCCCAGCCTCTACGACGAGGCCCTGCGCGTGCTCGCCCGGCGCGGCCTGCCCGTGCCCGCCGAGCGGCTGGAGCGCGACTGGCGGCTCACCTACGAGCCGCACCCGCAAGTGGTCGCCGCCTGGGCCGCCGTCTACCGCGAGCCCGAGCGCTGGTGGGACCTGTACGACCTCGCCGAGAAGCTGGTCGACCTTGACTACCGCTACGCCCAATGGCGCTTCGCCCACCTGAAGACCGTCGAGCGCATCATCGGGCCGAAGATCGGCACCGGCGGCTCGGCGGGTGTCGGCTACCTGGCGGGCGTGGTGGAGCGGCGCTTCTTCCCCGAACTGGTCGAGGCCCGCGCGGCGCTGTAGGGGAGCGCGATGCAGCCCCTCTACGTCCAGATCAAGTGCGAGCTCGGCCGCGCCTACGAGACGGCCGACGCCATCGTCGACACGCTGAGCGAGACCAGCGAGGTCTACACCACCAGCGGCGAGTACGACCTCCTGGCCAAGTTCTACATCCCCGAGGGCGAGAGCCCCGGCAAGTTCGTCAACGACAAGCTCCACCGCGTCCCGGGCCTGCGCGAGACGCACACCATCCTGGCCTTCCGCCTGTTCGGCGCGTCCGGCGGTCCGCCGCTCGACGAGGCTTGATGTGTCAAAGGCGTAAGGCGTAGAGGAGCCTGCGACGGCCGGCCGCAGGGGATGGCGGCGGGCGGCGGGGGCTGCATGAGCGACGCCGGCGGCGACGACAAGTCGCAACTGAGGGACCCGCGCAGCTACGACGCGGACTCCGAGCTGAAAGACGGCAAAGACAAGGGCGGCGGCGGCTCGGGTGGCGGCGGCGGCGGCCAGGGCGGCGGCGAGCAGAAGAAGAAGCCCAGCCCGTTCAAGAACCCGCTGGTGGTCGTGCCCCTGGCGATCGGGCTGCTGATCCTGCTGATCCTCCTGTTCCTGTTCTGGAACCACGCCCGCAAGTTCCAGTCGACGGACGACGCCTTCATCGACACGCACATCGTCCACCTGGCCCCGCAGATCGCCGGGCGCGTCCAGGGCGTCTACGTCGAGGACAACGCGCTCGTGGGCACGGGCCAGCTGCTGGTCCAGATCGACCCCATCGACCAGAACCAGCGCGTGGCGCAGGCGCAGGCGCAGCGCGCGCAGGCTGTGGCGCAGCGCGACCAGGCCGCCGCCCAGCGGGTGCAGGCGCTGGCCGTGGTCGCCACCCAGAGCCGCAGCTACCAGCAGACCGCCGCCCAGGTGCCCGGCGCGGAGGCGCAGGCCGTCGCCGCGGCCAAGGACGACGCCCGCTACCGCGAGCTCGCCCGCATCAACAAGCAGGCGGTCGCGCAGCAGCAGCTCGACAACGCCGCGGCCCAGGCGCGCCAGACCGCCAGCCAAGCCGAGGCCGCCCGCCGCGCCCGCGACGCCGCGGCCGCGCAGATCGCCCAGGCGCAGACGCAGATCACCGCCGCCGACGCCACCATCCGCGGCGCCGACGCCCAGATCGCCGCGGCCGATGCGCAGCTCGCCAGCGCCAACACGCAGGCGGGCTACAGCCGGCTGATCGCGCCCATCATCGGCCACGTGGCGCGCAAGAACGTGCAGGTGGGCAGCTACGTCCAGCCCGGCCAGGAGCTGATGGCGGTGGTGCCGACCGCCCTGTGGGTCACGGCCAACTTCAAGGAGACGCAACTCAAGAACATGCGCGTCGGCCAGCAGGTGGCGATCAAGGTCGACGCCTACCCCGACTACAAGTTCCACGGCCACATCGACTCGTTCCAGCGCGGAGCGGGTCAGGCCTTCGCGGTGCTGCCGAGCGAGAACGCGACGGGCAACTACGTGAAGGTGGTGCAGCGCGTGCCCGTCAAGATCGTGATCGACAACCTTGACGATCTGCACCACCCGCTAGGCCCCGGCATGAGCGTGGAGCCCAAGGTCAGGGTGCTGCAATAGATGCCCGGCTGGACGCCCGCCCGCTCGGCCGCGGGCGGCCGCAATCCTTGGATCATCGCGATCGTCATCTCGATCGCGACCTTCATGGAGGTGCTGGACACCTCCATCGCCAACGTCGCGCTCGACCACATCGCGGGCGGGCTGGCCGTCTCCTACGACGAGGCGACCTGGGTGCTGACCAGCTACCTGATCGCCAACGCCATCGTGATCCCGGCGTCGAGCTGGCTGGCCAACGCGCTCGGCCGCAAGACCTACTACATGCTGAGCGTGCTGGTGTTCACCATCGCCAGCTTCCTGTGCGGGATCGCCCCCAACCTCAC
>CAXTBN010000079.1:0-9578 GCA_964242895.1 uncultured Caulobacteraceae bacterium
CGGTGAGCTGCTTGGTGGTCTCGGCGGCGTTGTTCATGGCCTCGTAGGCCATGCCGGCGCTCATGCTGCCGTCGCCGATCACCGCCACCACGCGGTTGTCGCCGCCCTGGATGTCGCGCGCCGCCGCGAAGCCGAGCGCGGCGCTGATGGAGGTGGCCGCGTGGGCCGCGCCGAAGGGGTCGTACTCGCTCTCGGCGCGCTTGGTGAAGCCGGAGAGGCCGCCGCCCTGGCGCAGGGTGCGGATGCGGTCGCGGCGGCCGGTGAGGATCTTGTGGGGGTACGCCTGGTGGCCGACGTCCCAGATCAGGATGTCGCGCGGCGTGTCGTAGACGGCGTGCAGGGCGACGGTCAGCTCGACCACGGCGAGGCCGGAGCCCAGGTGGCCGCCGGTCTGGCTCACGGCGTCGATCATCTCGGCGCGCGTCTCGTCGGCCAGCTGCCGCAGCTGGGGGACGGAGTAGTCGCGAAAGTCGGACGGGAACCTGACGGTGTCGAGAAGGGGGGTGTTGGCGGGCATACGACCTCTGGCCCGGTCAACCCCCGGGCATCGTTGCAAGCGGCGGCGTCTAGCACCTTCACGCCGCCGTCACCTGCGATTTGTGCGCCGCTGAAACCTTTTGTCCACCCGCGCGTCGGTTCGGCGAGGCCGCCGTGGCGCCCACGCCACGGCTTGACCGTGGGCGCCGTTCAACGCTCGGCGTCGAAGGGCTGGGTTCCGGAGGGCTCGCCGTCGCGGCCGACCATGATGCGGTCCACGCGCAGCTGGGCGGCGCGCAGCCGCTCCTCGCAGTGCGCCTTGAGCTTCGCGCCGCGCTCGTACAGCATGATGGAGCGCTCGAGCTCGGCCTGCCCAGACTCGAGCTGGGACACGATCTGCTCCAACTGCGCCAGCGCCTGCTCGAACGACAGGCCGGCGATGTCGGGCTCGGCGGCGGCGGACGGCGTGTCGGTCATGGCCTCGTCTATCGCGTGAAGCGGCGCACCGACCAGTACTTGAAGCCGCGGTTCTCCACGAGCCGCCAGCCGCGCCGGCGCAGCTCGCGGCCCACCATGTGGTTGAAGAAGCCGTGCGCCAGCAGCAGCACGCGCCCCTCCGCCTCGGCGGCGCGCACCAGGCGGTCGGCGGCTTCGCGGGCGCGGGCCAGGGCGGCGGCGCGGCTCTCCTCGACGCCGTGGCCGCCGAGCCACCAGTGCGTCCGCGCCAGCACGCCCCAGGTGCGCGGACCGAACCTCACCAGCCGCGGCAGGGCGGGCGGCGGCAGCGGGGCCTCCACGAACAGCGGGTCGCGCACGAAGTGCTTGCCCGCCACCACCGCCTCGGCCGTCTCCACCGCGCGGCGGCGGCTGGAGGCGAAGATCACGTCGGCGTCGCGGGCGAGCGCCAGGAGTCCGTCGGGCGGGATCTGTCCCTCGAGGATGCCGCCCTCCTCGTAGGCGGCCCACCAGCGGCGGTAGCCCGCGGCGTCGAGCTTGATGCGGCGGGAGAGCGCCGGCTCGCCGTGGCGCGCGAGCGTGATGGAGCCCGGCCGGCGCGGCGAGACGGCGGCGGCCGCGGCAGGCGGCGCGGCCCGCTCGGCTCCCTCGCGCTGCTGGGCCATGTCCTGCACCGGCGTGGGACCTAGGCGACCGCGAGGGCCCGGACGTGGGCCGCGGCGGACTCGCCCAAACCCCGCAGGTCGTAACCGCCCTCCAGGGAGGAGACAACCCGGCCGCCGGCCCGCGCCCGCGCCACCTCCAGGATCGCCGCGGTGGCCCAGGCGAAGTCCTCCGCCTCCAGCCGCTGGTTCGCCAGCGGGTCGCGGGCGTGGGCGTCGAAGCCGGCGGAGACCAGCACGAGGTCGGGGGCGAACGCGTCCAGCGCGGGCATGAGCTTGTCGGCGAAGCCGGCGCGCCAGGTCTCACGCGCCGCGTCGGGCTCGACCGTGGCGTTCAGCACCGAGCCGCCGGCCGCCTCGCCCTCCGGTCCGGTGCCGGGGTAAAGCGGCCACTGGTGGATGGAGGCGAACAGCACGTCCGGCCGCCCCGCCAGCGCCGCCTGCGTGCCGTTGCCGTGGTGGACGTCGAAGTCGACCACCGCCACGCGCTTGAGTCCGGCGGCCTGCGCCTCCAGCGCGGCCACGGCCACCGTGGAGAACAGGCAGAAGCCCATGGGCGTCTCGGGCTCGGCGTGGTGGCCGGGCGGACGCACGGCGCAGAACGCGCGCGCCGCCTCCCCGCGCGCCACCAGCCGCACCGCCTCCACCGCCGCGCCCGCCGCCAGCAGCGCCGCGCGCGGGCTGCCGGGGCCGACGGCGGTGTCCGGGTCGAGTTGGGTGCGCGGCGCACCGTCCGCAGGCTCCGCCCCGAGGATCGCGTCCACGTAGGCGCGCGGGTGCACGCGCTCCAGCTCGGCGCGCCCGGCCGGCGACGCCAGGCGCACGTCTCCCGCGAGGCCGGCGTCGGCGAGCGCGTCCATGACCGCCGTCAGCCGCTCGGGCCGCTCGGGGTGGCCCGCGCCGTTCGCGTGCCGGAGCATGTCCGGGTGGGTGAGGATCGGGACCGCCATCGCCGACAGCCTAGCGGCTCCGTGTGACGAAGCCACCTTGCCGCGGTGCGCGCGTCCGGCGATGAGCGAGCATGACCGACGCCCGAGGCGAAGCCGTCATCCGCGTCGCCGGCCCGGGCGATGCCGAGGTCCTGTCGACGCTCGGCTGGGCGACCTTCCTCGACACCTTCGTCCACGGCTTCGGCATCGCCTACCCGCCCGCGGACCTGGAGCGGTTCTTCGCCGCCTCCTACGCGCCCGAGCGCTGCGCCGGGGCCCTGGCCGACCCCGCCCGCCGCGCCTGGCTTGCCGAGCGCGACGGCGCGGCCGTGGGCTTCGCCACCGCCGGCCCGTGCGGCCTGCCTCACCTGGACGTACGGCCGGACGACGGCGAACTCCACCGCCTCTACGTGCTGCCCGCCGAGAAGGGGACGGGGCTGGCCGCACGCCTCATGAACGCGGCGCTCGCCTGGCTGGAGCGCGACGGCGCCCGCCCCCTGTGGCTCGGTGTCTGGTCCGGCAACCACCGCGCCCAGCGCTTCTACGCCCGCTACGGCTTCGCCAAGGCGGGGGAGTACGACTACCCCGTGGGCGAGACGCGCGACCACGAGTTCATCCTGCGCCGCGGGTGAGCTAGGATCGCGCCCATGTTCCTGCAGCTGTTCACCGAACTGCGCTCGGCCAAGGTGCCGGTGTCGCTCCGCGAGTACCTGCTGCTGATGGAAGCCATGGACCGGCATGTGATCGGGCTGTCGGTGGACGACTTCTACTACCTGTCGCGCTCGGCGCTGGTGAAGGACGAGAAGAACCTCGACAAGTTCGACCGCGTGTTCGGCCACGTGTTCAAGGGCTTCGAGAAGGTCGACGAGAGCCTGCTGGCCGAGATCCCCACCGACTGGCTGACCAAGCTGGCGGAAAAGCTGCTCAGCGACGAGGAGAAGGCCGAGATCGAAGCGCTGGGAGGCTTCGACAAGCTGATGGAGACGCTGAAGCAGCGGCTGGAGGAGCAGAAGGAACGCCACCAGGGCGGCAACAAGTGGATCGGCACCGCGGGCACGAGCCCCTTCGGCGCCTATGGCTACAACCCGGAGGGCGTGCGCATCGGCCAGGCCGAGGGCCGCCACGGCCGCGCGGTGAAGGTGTGGGACCAGCGCGAGTACCGGAACCTCGACGACACGGTCGAGCTCGGCACGCGCAACATCAAGGTCGCCCTGCGGCGCCTCCGCAAGTTCGCCCGCCAGGGTGCGCCGGAGGAGCTGGACCTGGACGGCACCATCCAGGGCACCGCCGAGAAGGGCTACCTCGACATCCAGCTGCGGCCCGAGCGGCGCAACACCATCAAGGTGCTGCTGTTCTTCGACATCGGCGGCAGCATGGACGGCTACATCAAGCTCTGCGAGGAGCTGTTCTCAGCCGCCCGCGCCGAGTTTAAGAACATGGAGTTCTTCTATTTCCACAACTGCTTATATGAGGCGGTGTGGAAGGACAACCATCGCCGCAACGCGGAGAAGATTCCGACCTTCGACGTGCTGCACAAGTACGGCCACGACTACAAGGTGATCTTCGTCGGCGACGCCACCATGAGCCCCTACGAGGTCACCCAGCCCGGCGGCTCGGTCGAGCACTGGAACGAGGAGGCGGGCGCCGCCTGGATGACGCGCGTGACCGACATCTACGAAAGCGCCGTGTGGCTGAATCCGACGCCTGAGCGCTACTGGGAGCACACGGCGTCCACCGCCATGCTCAAGCGGCTGATGGGCGATCGCATGTACCCGCTCACCTTGCAGGGGCTGGAGCGGGCCATGCGCGAGCTGGTGCGTTGACCGGCGCCGCTCACACCCGCACGCCCTCCACCAGCCGGCCGATGGCGTCGAGGTAGGCGGCGAAGGCGGCGCGGCCCTCGGGCGTCAGCGACAGGCGCGTGTTGGGTTTCTTGCCGACGAAGCGCTTCTCGACCGCCACGTAGCCCGCCTCCTCCAGCCGCCGCAGGTGGACGGAGAGGTTGCCGTCGGTCAGCTGCAGCCGTTCGCGCAGCGCCGGGAAGTCCGCCGCCCCGGCGCTGGAGAGGTAGGCCATCACGCCCAGGCGCACGCGGCCATGGATCACCTCGTCCACCTGGGCGATGTCGAACCCGTCCACGGCGGCTCAGGCTCCGCGCGGGTCGCGGGCGAGCACCACGCCGGGCGCGCCGCCCAGCAGCATCAGCGCCACGCCGTAGGCGAGCCACACCGTCGTCGAGCCCGCGACGAAGGCGATGGCCACCGCGCCGGCGAAGCTGGCGAGCGCCAGGTTGCGCATCCACGTCCGGCCCGAGGCGGCGGCGGCCACCGTCCATCCCGTGCCGTACAGCGCCAGGAACACCGACGGCACGACCGCCCACACCAGCGGCGATCCCGTGGTCCAGTTCGCCGCCACGGCCGACAGGATCAGCGTGAACATCGCCCCGCCCATGGCCGCCCACGCCAAGCCGGAGAGGTTGGACGGGGCCGTCCCGCTCCCCTTGCCCTCGCGCTTCAGCGCGCGCAGCTGCACGAACATGACGGCGTAGAAGACCAGCGTAGCCGCCGTCCACGGCGCCCAGACCGCCGCCGCCCCACCCGGCGCGAACCCCGTCAGGCACGCCCATCCGGCGAAGCTGGCCAGTCCGTAGGTGAAGCCGCCCGCCGCCAGGATCACCCCCCCGCGGCGCGACGGCCTTCGCCCGTCGTCCGCCAGCCCCCGCATGTACGCGAGGTCGTCTCGAATGCTCTGGATGTCGCTCATGGCCCTGCCTCCCCGGCTGAGGAGCGCACCGTAGCAGATGACTTTGTGTTGTAAAGTACTTCGTCAGCGTCGCAGATCGAGGCGCACGAGCCCGAACAGCGCCATGCCCGCCCACGCCGCCTCCATCAGGAAGGCGGACAGGTTGAAGGCGTGCGTCATGGACAGCAGGATCAGCGCCGAGCCGACGAGGTTCATCAACAGCGCGGGAACGCGCTTGGGATCGAACCAGTCGAAGTGGATGCCGGCGTAGGCCAGCAGCACGAGCCCGACGCCGACGATCCCGCCGAGGTCGAGGAGCGCCACGCGCCCTACTGGACGGTCGCCTCGCGCGCGCCGTCGGCCAGGAGGGTGAAGCTCTCCGGCGTGATGTCGGCGAAGCCGCCGTCGACGGTGAAGACGCGCTTGGCGCCGCCGACGGTGACCACGACCTCGCCGGGGCGCAGCGTGGTCATCAGCGGCTCGTGGCCGGCGAGCACGCCCAGGTCGCCCTCGGCGCCCGGCGCGTCCACCTGGTCCACGTCGCCGGCGTAGAGCTCGCGCTCGGGGGCGACGAGGGAGAAGCGGAAGGTGGCCATGAGGACTAGCGGTAGCTCTTGAGGACGGCGGACAGGCGCAGGTGGCGCGCGACGCCGCCTCCGTAGACGAACTCGGTCAGGTTTAGAACCTCGTCGGGGCTGTGACCCGGCACGGGGTGCTCGTAGATGCGGCGGATCACGTTCAGGCCGTCGTTGCGCGCCCGCAGCCGCCAGCCGCCGTCGCGCAGGGCGGCGTCCATGGAGATGTAGATCTGGCCGCGTGACGGCGCGTCGAACACGTCCGTCTCGCACAGGCGGCCCGGCGGGATGGCGGCGAAAAACAGCCGCCCGCCGGAGTCGGTGCGCTCGGCGTAGTCCAGCCGGCCGACGTGAATGTGGACGGAGCGGATCTTGTACTCGGGCGGAAACTCCACCCGCTGCACGCCCGCCGCCGCCAGGGCGGCGGCGTTGTCGCGCGTGAAGGGCAGCCGGCCGTCGGCGTTGGGCATGCAGACGTCGAGCACACCGTGCAGCGCCTCCAGCCCGATGGGGGCGAAGGCGGGATCGGCGCGACCGGCGTCGCCGTAGACGGTCTGGGCGGAGGCGGCGCCCGCCGCGAGGGCGAGCGCGCCGGAGAGCAGGAGCTTCATGGTCGTCCGTGGGTCGAAGGGGCTCGCCCCTTCAATCCGCAGGAGGGCGGGACGGCTCCCTTAGGACGCCATCTTCTCCGCCTTGGCCACCGCCTCCTCGATCGGGCCGACCATGTAGAAGGCCTGCTCGGGCAGGTGGTCGTACTCGCCGTCGACGATCGCCTTGAAGGAGCGGATGGTGTCCGCGAGGCTCACGAATGTGCCGGGGGTGTTGGTGAACTGCTCGGCCACGTGGAAGGGCTGGCTGAGGAAGCGCTGGATCTTGCGGGCGCGCGCCACGGTCAGCTTGTCGTCTTCCGAGAGCTCGTCCATGCCCAGGATGGCGATGATGTCCTTCAGGGCGCGGTAGCTCTGCAGCACCTCCTGCACGCGGCGGGCGATGCCGTAGTGCTCCTCGCCGATCACCAGCGGGTCCATGATCCGCGAGGTGGAGTCGAGCGGGTCCACGGCCGGGAAGATGGCCTGGGCGGCGATGTCGCGGCTCAGCACGGTGGTGGCGTCCAGGTGCGCGAAGGAGGTGGCGGGCGCCGGGTCGGTGAGGTCGTCGGCGGGCACGTAGATGGCCTGCACCGAGGTGATGGAGCCCTTGTTGGTGGAGGTGATGCGCTCCTGCAGGTTGCCCATCTCGGTGGCCAGCGTCGGCTGGTAGCCCACGGCCGAGGGGATGCGGCCCAGCAGCGCCGACACTTCCGAGCCGGCCTGGGTGAAGCGGAAGATGTTGTCGATGAAGAGCAGCACGTCCTTGCCCTCCTCGTCGCGGAAGTATTCGGCCTGGGCGAGGCCCGTCAGCGCCACGCGCGCGCGGGCGCCCGGGGGCTCGTTCATCTGGCCGTACACCAGCGTGCACTTGGAGCCCTCGCCGCCGCCGGGCTTGTTGACGTTGGACTCGATCATCTCGTGGTAGAGGTCGTTGCCCTCGCGGGTACGCTCGCCCACGCCCGCCAGCACCGAATAGCCGCCGTAGGCCTTGGCGATGTTGTTGATCAGCTCCTGCATGGTCACGGTCTTGCCGACGCCCGCGCCGCCGAACAGGCCGATCTTGCCGCCCTTGGTGTAGGGGCACAGCAGGTCGATGACCTTGATGCCGGTGACGAGCACCTCGGTGGCGCTCGACTGGTCGGCGAAGGAGGGCGCCTCGCGGTGGATCGGGGCGGTGTGCTCGGTGGAGATCGGGCCCGCCTCGTCGATGGGGTCGCCGATGACGTTCATGATGCGGCCGAGCGTCGCCGGGCCGACGGGCACGGTGATGTTGGCGCCGGTGTCGATCACGGCCTGGCCGCGGGTCAGGCCCTCGGTGGTGTCCATGGCGATGCAGCGCACGGCGTTCTCACCCAGGTGCTGCGCGACCTCGAGCACGAGGCGGAAGGGCTCGCCGGTCTTCTGGTCGGTGTTCTGGGTCTCGAGCGCGTTCAGGATCGCCGGCAGGCGGCCGGTGAACTCCACGTCGACCACGGCGCCGATCACCTGGGCGATGCGGCCCTGGCCGGAGCCCGCGGCGGTGTGCGCGGTCATGGAGGCCGACGCCTTCATGTTGTCGGAGACGGGCTGCTTGGCGGGGGCGGGAGCGAGGTCGGTCATGGGCGGTATGTAGGCTTTCGGGTGAGGGGCGGCGAGATCAGAGCGCTTCGGCGCCGGAGATGATCTCGATCAGCTCCTTGGTGATCTGGGCCTGGCGGGAGCGGTTGTACTGCAGGGTGAGCGCGCCGATCAGATCGCCGGCGTTGCGGGTGGCGTTGTCCATGGCGCTCATCTGCGCGGCGAAGAAGCCGGCCTGGTTCTCCAGCACGGCGCTGTAGATCTGGATGGCCAGGTTGCGGGGCAGCAGCGTCTCGAGGATGGTCGCCTCGTCCGGCTCGTAGTCATAGACGCCGCCGTGAAGGTTCGGGGCGGCCTGCGCGTTCTCGGCGGAGACCTCGGCGGGGATCAGGCGCTTGGCGGTCGGCACCTGGGCGATCACGGAGGCGTAGCGGCTGTAGAACAGGGTCACCACGTCGACCTCACCGCGCTCGAACATGGCGAGCGCCTCGTCGGCGACGCCCTGCACGGCGGCCAGCGTCAGCGTCTTGTGGTCGCTGAAGTCGTGGCTGGCGACCATCCGGTCCGCAAACAGGCGGCGCAGGGCGTCGCGTCCCTTGCGGCCCAACGTGATGATGCGGACGTCCTTGCCTGCGGAGCGTGCCGCGAGGACGTGATCGCGCGCGGCGCGGGCGATGCCGGAATTGAAGCCGCCCGAGAGGCCGCGGTCGGCGGTCGCCACGATCACCAGTTCGCGCCGGTCGGAGCCCGTGCCCACCAGGAGCTTGGGCGCGCCGTCGCCGGAGACGCCCGTCGCCAGGTTGGCGATGACGCTGGCCATGCGCCGGGCGAACGGCCGCGCGGCCTCGGCCTGCTCCTGAGCGCGGCGGAGCTTGGCCGCCGCCACCATCTGCATCGCCTTCGTGATCTTCTGCGTGGCCTTCACGCTTCCGATCCGATTGCGCATCTCCTTGAGGCTGGCCATGGCCGGCGGTCTCTCCGGGTCAGGTCAGCTTAGGACGCGAACTCGCGGGTGACGCTGTCGAGCGCCTCCTTGAGCATGGCTTCGAGGTCGGGGCCGAGGGCCTTGGTCTTGCGGATGCCCTCGTAGAACTCCGGCTTGGAGTTGCGGAGCTTGGCCAGGAGCGAGTCCTGGAACGCCTGCACCTTCGCGGTCGGGATGGCGTCGAGGTAGCCGCGGGTGCCGGCGTAGATGGCGGCCACCTGCTCCTCCACCGCCAGCGGCGAGTACTGCGGCTGCTTCAGGAGCTCGGTCAGGCGCTCGCCGCGGGCCAGGAGCTTCTGGGTGGAGGCGTCGAGGTCGGAGCCGAACTTGGCGAAGGCCGCCATCTCGCGGTACTGCGCCAGCTCGCCCTTGATGGCCCCGGCCACCGTCTTCATGGCCTTGATCTGCGCGGAGGAGCCCACGCGCGACACGCTGATGCCGACGTTCACCGCGGGGCGGATGCCCTGGTAGAACAGGTCGGTCTCCAGGAAGATCTGGCCGTCGGTGATGGAGATCACGTTGGTGGGGATGTAAGCCGACACGTCGTTGGCCTGCGTCTCGATCACCGGCAGCGCGGTCAGCGAGCCGCCGCCGTTGTCGTCGTT
>CAXTBN010000080.1:0-9436 GCA_964242895.1 uncultured Caulobacteraceae bacterium
CCGGCGTCCGCGTCAGTAGATCACCACGCTGCGGATGCTCTCGCCCGCGTGCATCAGGTCGAACGCGGTGTTGATCTCGTCCAGCGGCATGGTGTGCGTGATCAAGGGGTCGATCTCGATCTTGCCGTCCATGTACCAATCGACGATCCGCGGCGTGTCGGTGCGCCCGCGCGCGCCCCCAAACGCCGAGCCGCGCCACGACCGGCCGGTGACCAGCTGGAACGGGCGGGTGGCGATCTCCGCGCCCGAGGGGGCCACGCCGATGATGTAGCTCTCGCCCCAGCCCCTGTGCGTGCACTCCAGCGCCTGGCGCATGGTGGCGGTGGAGCCGATGCACTCGAAGCTGAAGTCCGCGCCGCCGTCGGTCAGGCGCACGATCTCGGCGACCACGCTGTCGCGGCCGACCTCGTCGGGGTTCAGGAAGTCGGTCATGCCGAAGCGGCGCGCCATCTCGGCCTTGGCCGGGTTCAGGTCGACGCCGACGATCCGGTCCGCGCCCACCAGCCGAGCGGCCTGGATCACGTTCAGGCCGATGCCGCCCAGGCCGAACACGGCCACGTTGGCGCCCGGCCACACCTTGGCGCTCCACAGCACCGCGCCGACGCCCGTGGTCACCCCGCAGCCCGCGTAGCAGATCTTGTCGAACGGCGCGTCGGGGCGGACCTTGGCCAGCGCGATCTCCGGCAGCACCGTGAACTCGCTGAAGGTCGAGCAGCCCATGTAGTGCGCGATCGCCTCGCCCTTGTAGGAGAAGCGGCTGGTCCCGTCGGGCATCACGCCTCGCCCCTGCGTGCCGCGGATGGCGGTGCAGAGGTTGGAGCGGCGCGAGAGGCAGGTTTTACATTGCCGGCACTCGGGCGTGTAGAGCGGGATCACGTGGTCGCCCACCGCGACGCTCGTGACGCCGGCCCCGACCTCCACCACCACGCCCGCGCCCTCGTGGCCCAGGATGCTCGGGAACAGCCCTTCGCTGTCCAGCCCGTCCAACGTGTAGGCGTCGGTGTGGCACACGCCCGTGGCCTTGAGCTGCACCAGCACCTCCCCGGCGCGCGGGCCCTCCAGGTCGACCTCGACCACCTCCAGCGGGCGCTTGGCCTCGAACGCGACGGCGGCGCGGGTCTTCATGGGGCGGCTCTCGGCGGGTCGGGGAGGGTGTTCCTAGCGCTGCGCGGGGGTTGCGGGCCAGTCCCAAAGACCGGGCCGAAGACCGACCTGAATCGATTCGACTCTCCGCAAACGTTCTGCATATGTTCCCCTCTGGAGGCGGGAGCATGCAGCTTCATCTTGGGTTCGAGGAGGCGCGGGACGTCGATCTCGTGCGCGTGCGCGACCGGCTGGTCGAGGCGTTCGGGCCGCCGCAGCCGCACGTGCGGCGTGACCCGATCGCGCAGCTGGTGCGCTCGCTGATCGCCTCGCGCACGCAGGACGCGGTGTCCGACGAGGTGCTCGCGCGCCTCCGCCACGCCTTCCGCCCGCTCGGCCGCCTCGGCGAGGCGCGCGTGGAGGAGGTGACGCCCGTGATCGCGCCTGTCACTCGCGCGGAAATCAAGGCGCCCCAGCTGATCGAGGCGGTCCGGCGCATCGGCCGGCTGCGCGGGGCGGTCACGCTCGACTTCCTGGAGGGCTGGCCGGTCGACGACGCCCTGGTGTGGCTGCAGGAGCTGCCCGGCGTCGGCCAGAAGGTCGCCGCCAGCGTGCTGAACCTCTCCACCCTGCGCCGCCGCGTGATGGTGGTGGACACCCACGTGTGGCGCGTCGCGGTGCGCACGGGGCTCGCGGCGAAGGACGCAGACGCCGGCGAGGTGCGCCTGACGGTGATGGATCGCGCGCCCGACACGTGGGAGCCGGAGAACTTCAGCGACCTCCACAAGCTGATGAAGCGCCTGGGCCAGCTCCACTGCCACCATGTGTCGCCCGAGTGCCCCGGCTGCCCCCTGCGCGCCGGCTGCCCGGAGGGCGACCGACGCTTCGGCGCCGGCGCGGCCGCCTCGCGCGCCGGCCCCCGCCCAGGCGGCCCTGCGCCCGCCGGCCCCCGTGTCGCCAACGAGAACCACGCCGGTCCCGCCGCGTCCGACGCGGGGTGGGACGCCTACCTGCGCCGCCGCATCGCGCGCATCGAGGCGCGGGGCCGGCGTTCCGAGGCGGAGGCGGTCGCCCCCGTCGCCTTCGGCGCGCCCGAGCTGGACGCGGCCCTGGGCGGCGGCCTGCCGCCCGGCGCGCACCAGGTCGCCCCCGCCGAGCCGGGCGACCACGCTGCGCCCCTGATCCTGCCGCTGATGGCCGCCGCCCGCGCGCCGGCAGGCGGCGTCAAGCTCCTGATCGTGCAGGAGCGCGCGGCCGCGCGCGAAGGCGGCGAGCTCTACGCGCCGGGGCTGGAGGCGCTGGGCGTCGCCCCCGCCGAGACCGCCTTCGTGCGTGTGAAGGAGGGGGCCGAGGTGCTCCGCGTGGCCGACGAGGCGGTGAAGCGCCGCGCCGTCCCCGTCGTGCTGGCCGAGCTGCGCCGCGGGGCGGGGCTGGCCGACCTCGCCGCCACGCGGCGGCTGAACCTGGCGACGCAGCGGAGCGGGATGTGGCTGTTCTTCCTCACGCCCGACCTCGCCTCCACCAGCGCGGCGCTGACGCGCTGGCGCGTGGCCTCGGCGCCCAGCCAGGGGCCGCCGGGGCGGATCGGACCGCCCGCCTTCCACCTCCACCTCCTCCGCAATCGGCTCGGGCCCACCGGCGCGTGGGCGGCCGAATGGAGCCCCCGTGAGCGTCGCTTCGCCTCCGCCGTCCCCCTCCGGTCCGACACCGGCTTCGCGCAGGCCGGTTCGCCGCCGGCCGCCTCAGGCCGCGTCGCCGCGGCCTGAGGCCCGGGACGCCGCTCCTGCGGGCGCACCAGGTGCGCGGTGGCTGCACCTGTGGGCGCCGACCCTTCCCACCGACCGGCTGCGGCGGGAGCGGCCCGATCTCCCGGCCGACCGGCCGCTGGCGATCACGGCCAAGACGCGCAACGCCCTGCGCCTGGAGGCCGTGGACGCCCGGGCCGCCGCCGAGGGCCTGGCGCCCGGGTGCACGCTGAAGGAGGCGCGCCGGATCGTCCCCGACCTCCTCACCGCGACGCAGGACGCCGCCGCCGACCGCGCCCTGGCCGACCGCCTGCTCGCCCTGTGCCGCCTGACCGCCCCGGCCGTGGCGCGCGACGGCGCGGGCGGCTTCGCGCTGGACGTGACGGGGGCCGCGCGCGTCCACGGCGGCGAGGCGGCGCTGGCGGCCGCCGCCGCGGCGCGCTTCGCCGGGGAGGGCGTGGCGGTGCGCTGGGCGCTGGCCGACACGCCCGGCCTGGCCTGGGCCTTGGCCCTGTTCGGGGAGGCGGGCGTCGTTCCTCCCGGCGGAGGCGCCGCCGCGCTCGCCCCCCTGCCCGTGGAGGCGTTGCGGCTCTCGGAGGAGGACGCGGCCGACCTGCGCGCCCTGGGCTTCCGCCGGGTCGGGCCGCTGCTCGGGCGGGCGCGCGCGCTCTCGCCGACGCTGGAAGGCCGGCTCGGCGCGCGGCTGGATGCGGTGCTGGGCGCGGCGGCCACAGCGGTCGCGCCGGCGCTGGCGCGACCGCGCTACGTCGTCGCGCGCGCCCTCGCGCAGCCGATCGTCGGCGCCGCGTCCGTGCTGGCCTGGACGCGTCGGCTGCTGGAGGCGCTGGAGCCGCAGCTCCTGGCCCACGGCCGCGGCGCGCGCGCGCTGGAGCTTATCTTGACCCGCGTCGACGGGGAGCGCCGCGTCCACCGCGTCCGCACGCGCCGGCCGCAGACCGACCCCGCCGCCCTCGCCCGCCTGTTCGAGGGGCCGCTGGAGGGGCTCGCGGTCGCGGCCGACGACGCGGGCCCCGCGGTCGGCTCGGAGATCGAGGCGCTGAGGCTGGAGGCGCGGCTGACCGCGCCCCTGCGCGCTGGAACGGGCGACCTGCTGCGCGCCGGCGAGGACGGTGAGCGCCGCTTCGACGCCCTGGTGGAGAGCCTGTCCGCCCGCCTGGGCGAGGGCGTCGTCGAGGCCCCCCGCCGCGACCCCTCCACCCTCAAGCCCGAACGCGAGGTGCGCCTGGCGCCCTTCGCCGCCTCCGCCGGCCGCCCCCGCCCCGCCGGCGCACCCCAGCCCGCACCACCCCCGCCCGCGTGGGGCGACGCGGTGCTGCGCCCCCTGCGCCTGTTCGACCCGCCGGAGCCGGCGACGGTGCTCGGCGAGGCGGACGAGCGCCCCCCCTTCACCTTCTCCTGGCGGCGCCGGCGCCGCCGCGTCCTCTGGGCTGAGGGGCCGGAGCGGTTCGAGCCCGAGTGGAGCCGCGAGCCCGGCACCGCGCGCCTGCGCGACTACTACCGCGTGGAGGACGAGGCCGGCCGCCGCTACTGGCTGTTCCGCGAGGGGATGTACGGCGCGGATCCGCACCCGCGCTGGTTCGTGCAGGGCGTGTTCGCGTGAGCGGGGCCGCATCCGCCCAGGCCCGGCCGCGCCCGCCGCCGCTCCGGCTGGAGCCCGGCTGGACGCCCTACGTCGAGTTGGGCGCGGCGACCGCCTTCTCCTTCCTGCGCGGGGCCTCCTGGCCGCACGAGATGGTGGCCCAGGCGTGGGAGCTGGGCCACGCGGCGGCGGCCGTGGCCGACCGCAACACGCTGGCGGGCGTCGTGCGCGCCCTCGTGGCGGCCGAGAGGCCATGGGAGCCGCTGGACGAGCCGGAAGGCTCGCTGGCCCCGTTCCGGCTCTGCGTCGGCTCGCGGCTGGCGTTCGCCGACGGGACGCCCGACGTGCTGGTCTACCCGTCGGACCGCGAGGCGTACGGCCGTCTATGCACGCTCCTGACCCGCTGCGGCATGGAGGCCGGGGTGGCCAAGGACGAGGCGCGGATCACGCTGGAGGACCTGGAGGCGGCGGCCCCGGGCCAGAACCTGATCCTGGTCCCGCCCGACCGCCCCGACCGGGAGGCGCTCGCCCCCGTGCTGGACCGGCTGCTGCGCGCGTCGGGCGGACGCGCCTGGCTGGCGGGCGTGCGCCGCTACGATGCGGTGGACCAGCTGCGGATGGACCTCTGCGCGGAGCTGGCGGCCGCCTCGGGCGCGCGGCTGATCGCGGTCAACGACGCCCTCCACCACGAGGCGCGGCGGCGGCGGCTGCAGGACGTCATGACCTGCATCCGCGAGGGCGTCACCCTGGCCGAGGCGGGCGGGCGGCTGCAGGCCAACGCCGAGCGCCGGCTGAAGTCGCCCGCCGAGATGGCGCGACTGTTCGCCGACCACCCCGCCGCGGTGGCTGAGACGCTGCGCTTCGCCGAGCTCTGCGACTTCAGCCTGCGCGAGCTCAGCTACATCTACCCCGACGAGCCCGTGCCGCCCGGCAAGACCGCGCAGCAGCACCTGGAGGACCTGACCCGCGCCGGCCTGGACGAGCGCTGGCCGGAGGAGGGCGAGGCCAAGGAGGCCGCCCGCCGGCAGATGGAGGAGGAGTTCGCCTTCATCGCCCAGATGGAATACGCCCACTACTTCCTGACGGTGCACGACATCGTACAGTGGGCGAGGGCCGACGAGCGGCGCATCCTGTGCCAGGGCCGAGGCTCGGCGGCCAACAGCGTGGTCTGTTACTGCCTGTTCGTCACGGCGGTGGACCCGATCAAGCACAAGCTGCTGTTCTCGCGCTTCATCTCGGGCAACCGCAACGAGCCGCCCGACATCGACATCGACTTCGAGCACGAGCGGCGCGAGGACGTGATCCAGTACATCTACGGCCGCTACGGCCGTCACCGCGCCGCCATCTGCGCCACGGTGATCCACTACCGCCCGCGCATGGCGATCCGCGAGGTGGGCAAGGTGTTCGGCGTGACGGAGGACGTCACGGCGGGGCTGGCCTCCACCATCTGGGGCTCGTGGGGCGACGCCCTGCCGCCCGAGTACGTGCGCCAGGCCGGGCTCGACCCCGCCGACCAGGGCCTGCGCGAGATGCTGGAGCTGGCCAACGAGCTGATCGGCTTCCCGCGCCACCTGTCGCAGCACGTGGGCGGCTTCGTGCTGACGCAGGACCGGTTAAGTGAGACCTGCCCCGTCGTGAACGGGGCGATGAAGGACCGCACCTTCATCGAGTGGGACAAGGACGATATCGACGCGCTCGGCCTGATGAAGGTCGACATCCTGGCGCTGGGGATGCTGACGGCCCTGAAGCGGGGGTTCGACCTGCTGGCGGATCAGGATGTCGTGCGGCCCGGCTTCGACATCGCCGAGATCCCGTCCGATCAGGTGGACGTGTTCGACATGTGCGCCGACGCCGACACCGTCGGCGTGTTCCAGATCGAGAGCCGGGCGCAGATGAACATGCTGCCCCGGCTGAAGCCGCGCGAGTTCTACGACCTCGTGATCGAGGTCGCCATCGTGCGGCCGGGGCCGATCCAGGGCGACATGGTCCACCCCTACCTGCGCCGGAAGGCGGGGCTGGAGCCGATCGAATATCCCAGGCCGGGACCGCCGCACCCGCATGACGAGCTGGAGGAGGTGCTGTCCAAGACGTTGGGCGTGCCCCTGTTCCAGGAGCAGGTGATGAAGGTCGCCATGGTGGCGGCCGAGTTCACCGGGGCGCAGGCCGACGGCCTCCGGCGCGCCATGGCCACGTTCAAGCGCACGGGCGGCATGGGCAAGTACGAGCGCGACCTGATCGCCGGCATGGAGCGGCGCGGCTACACGCCCGAGTTCAGCCACGCGATCTTCAAGCAGATCGAGGGCTTCGGCTCCTACGGCTTCCCCGAGAGCCATGCGGCGTCGTTCGCCATCCTGGTCTACGCCTCGGCGTGGATGAAGTGCCGGTTTCCGGCGGTGTTCTGCGCGGCGATCCTCAACAGCCAGCCCATGGGGTTCTACGCGCCCGCGCAACTGGTGCGCGACGCGGTGGAGCACGGGGTGGAGGTGAGGCCGCCGGACGTGGAGCATTCGAAGTGGGACTGCACGATCGAGACCGCCGACGACGGGTCCATGGCCCTGCGGCTGGGACTGCGGGTGATCGACGGCTTCCCAAAGGCGCTGGCCGAGATGATCGTGGAGCGGCGCGGGGAGGGCTACGGCGACTTCGACGCCTTCATCCGCCGCACGGGGCTGACGCGGGCGCAGGCGCGGCGGCTGGCGGACGCCGACGCGTTCGGAAGCTTCGGCATGGGGCGGCGCGGCGGGACGTGGTCGTCGCTGCAGGTGGCGCGGCGCGCGCCCGCGCCGCTGCTGGAGGCCGTGCCGCGCATCGGGCGGCCGCCGGACCTGCCGCTCCTCACCGCAGCGGAGGAGGTGGTGGCCGACTACCGCACCACGCGGCTGTCGCTGAAGGGCCACCCGATGCGCTTCCTGCGGCCGCTGTTCGCGGGCGAGCGCGCCACGCCGTGCGGCGAGGTGGTGCGCCTGCGCGACGGCGACGGCCTCACCGTGGCGGGCGTGGTGCTGGTGCGCCAGCGGCCGGGCAACGGGAAGGTGTGCTTCATCACGGTGGAGGACGAGACCGGGGTGGCCAACCTGGTGGTGGTCACCGACGTGTTCGAGCGCCACCGCGGCGAGATCATGCGCGCGCGCCTCTTGGTGGCGCACGGGCGCGTGCAGAAGAGCCCGGAGGGCGTCACCCACGTGTTCGTGCACCGGCTGGAGGACCGCTCGGGGGAGCTCGGCCGGCTGTCGGACCCCGACGACGCGGCGACGGACTTCGCGCCGTCGCTGGCGCGGGCCGACCACGTGGTCACCAACGGGCCGACGGGGAGCGCCGGTGCGAAGCTGACGTCGCTGGGCGGCCCCAGGCCGCTCAAGGAGCCCGACCGGCGGGGGCTGGGCGCGACCCGGGTCGGTCCGGATCCGGGCTCGTGGACGACGCCGGAGCCCAAGGTGGTCGTGACGACCGACCCCAAGCCGCGCGGGCCGGGCACGCCGTCCTCGCACCGCCATCCGCGCGACGTGCGCATCATCAGCCGCGACTTCCACTGACGACGACGAGGAGGACGAAGCGGGACAAGCGGCGGGGCGCCGGGCGTGGACGAGCGCGACGAGGTCGACGACCACGACAGGCCGCAGCGGCGGGGCCGCCGGCGCCCGCCGGCGCGCCGTCAGCGCGGACCGCGCCCTCGTCCGCCACCGCGCCAGGCGGGCGCGGGTTCGTAGGCGCGCGGCACGTGGTCGAGCACGAGCCCCGTGGAGCGCTGCGTCAGGTAGGCGTCGCGGCCGTCGCCCACCCAGCCGTAGCCGGGCGGCGCGGCGCGCAGGTGGTAGCGGCCGGGATCGGGCACGTAGGCGCCGCGCGCGGCGGGCGGCAGCACCTGGCCGCGACGCCAGCCTCCGCCTCCGCCATAGCCGCCGTCGCCCCGGCCGTAGCCGCCGCCCGCAGGCGGTCCGCCGAACGGACGCTGCGCGTAGCCTCCGCCGTAGGGCCCTCCGCCGCCGCCCCCGTATCCGTAGCGCCGGCCATAGCCGCCGGGGCCGGCCTGCGCCGCCTCCCACACGCGCGCGCCGCCGCCACCGCCGGGGCCGAAGCCGCCGCGGCCGCCGCGCCACTGCGCCTGGGCGGCCGTCGCGCTGAGGAGGAGGAGCGCCGCCGCCGTCGCCGCACGCCAGGTCATCCGCTCCTCCTTTCCCCGGCTCCCGCCGGCGTCGCCCGACGCGGCGGGGCCGCGTCGGGCGGGTGTGGCGCCGGGGTCGGCGCGATGCAAACCGGCCGGTCGCCGACCCTAGTAGCGGTAGGGCGGGGGCGGCGGGGGGCCGTAGCCGTCGTCGCCGTAGGCTCCGTAGCCGCCGCCGTCGTCGAACACGCCGTAGGCCGCGTCCACGACCTCGCCGTTGTAGGTGTTCACCAGGAGCGCGTCGGGCCCGTAGCGCACCCAGCGGAACGTGTCGGACGGGGGCGGCCCCAGGTCGTAGGCCGCCCAGTCCGAGAGGAACCAGGTGGAGCTCAGGAAGATGGCGGGCAGGTAGGCGTGCAGGCCGTAGCGGCGATAGCCGTAGCCGCGCGGGAACGCGTAAGGCCGCACCTGGAACGCCTGGAAGCTGCGGCCGCGGTAGCTGAAGGCGCGTCCGCTGCGCCCACCGCCGCCGTATCCGCCACCGCCGCCCTGTCCCGCGAAGCGCGGAGCGCCGCCGCCCTGGCCGCCGTAGCCGCGGCCGCCGTAGCCGGAAGCGCCCCGGTCGCCTTGACCGCGACCCGCATAGCCGCCTGAGCCCGGCGAGACCGGCGCGCCCTGGCCGCGACCCGCGTAACCGCCGGAACCGGGGGCGGTCGGCACGCCCTGCCCCTGCTGTCCTCGACCCGCGTAGCCGCCCGAGCCCGGGGCGATCGGCGCGCCCTGGCCCGGCTGCCCTCGGCCGGCGTAGCCGCCCGATCCGGGCGCGCCGTAGCGACCGCCGCCGGGAGCGCCCGGGCCGCGGTAGCCGCCGCCGTTCGGGGCTCCAGGCGCTGCGCCGCCGGGTGC
>CAXTBN010000081.1:0-9200 GCA_964242895.1 uncultured Caulobacteraceae bacterium
TCGAGGGCATGGGCGACAAGGGCGTGCGCGAGGTGATCGACGTGCTCGACGCCGCCCTCGGCCCCGCCCTGTTCCCCATGCGCGAGGACGGCGCCGACCCCCGCACCTGTCCCACCTGCGTCGCCGAGCACCGCGACGGAGGGCGCCTGGGCCTGCGCATCTCGCGCAACGGCGCCTTCATCGGCTGCTCCAACTACCCCGAGTGCCGCTTCACGCGCCCGTTCGCCACGGGCGAGGCTGCGGAGGGCGAGGCTCCCGCGGGCGACCGCGAGCTGGGCGTCGATCCCGCCACGGGGCGCCCGGTGCTCGTCAAGGTCGGGCGGTTCGGCCCCTACGTGGAGCTCGGCAGCGACGACAAGCCCAAGCGCTCCTCCCTGCCCAAGGGCTGGACGCCGGGCGGGCTGGACCTGGAGCAGGCGCTGCGGCTGCTGTCGCTGCCGCGCGAGGTGGGGCGCGACCCGCAGGACGGCGAGCCGATCCTGGCCGGCCTCGGCCGCTACGGCCCCTACGTGCAGCACGGCAAGACCTACGCCAGCGTGGACTCGATCGAGGACGCCTTCGAGATCGGCCTGAACCGCGCCGTGACCCTGATCGCCGAGAAGAAGGCGGGCGGTCCTCGCGGCCGCGGTGCGGCGTCCACCCCTACCCGCGTGCTCGGCCCGCACCCGACCAAGGGCGACGAGATCAGCATCATGCCCGGCCGCTACGGGGCCTACATCAAGGCGGGCAAGGTCAACGTCACCCTGCCCAAGGGCGCGGACGTGGACTCGCTCACGCTCGAGGAGGCCGCCCGCCTGGTCGACGCCAAGGCGGGCGTGGAGACCGTCGAGAAGAAGGCGAAACGCGCGCCGGCCAAGTCCGCCGCCGCCAAGGCCAAGCCGAAAGCCAAGCCAAAGGCCGGCGCGGCGCCTCGCGCCAAGTCGCCCGCCAAGCGCGCCGGCGGAGCCGGCTGAGCGGGCCGCCGCTCAGCCGGCCGTCACATCAGCGTGTCGATCACGCCGCCGTCGACGCGCAGGGCCGCGCCGGTGGTGGCGGAGGCCTGCGGCGAGCAGACGTACACGACCATGTTGGCCACCTCCTCCGCCGTGGCGGGGCGGCGCAGGATGGAGCTCGGGCGGTGCTCGGCGATGAAGGCGGTCATGGCCTGCTCCACCGTCTGACCGGCCGCCTCCGCCTGCGGGCCGACCATGGCGGCGACGCCGTCCGACAGGGTGGGGCCGGGCAGCACGGCGTTCACCGTCACGCCCGTGCCGGCCATGCGCTTGGCGAGGCCGCGCGCCAGCGCCACGTCGGCGGTCTTGCTGACCCCGTAGTGAATCATCTCGACGGGGATGTTGAAGGCTCGACTCCGAGCCGATGAACACCGCCCGCCCCCAGCCGGCGTCGCGCATGCCGGGCAGGTAGGCGCGCGCCAGCCGCACGCCGGCCATGACGTTCACCGTCCAGTGCCGCTCCCACTCGGCGTCGGGCGTGTCGAAGAAGTCCGACGGGGTGAAGACGCCGGCGTTGCTCACGAACACGTCGCAGCGGGGCTCCGCCGCGACCAGCGCCGCGCAGCCCTCGGCCGTGCCGACGTCCGCCGGCGCGCCGCGGGCGGAGCCGCCGAGCCGGGCCACGGCCGCGTCCACCGTCTCGCGCGAGCGCCCGTTCACGATCACCGTCGCGCCCGCCCCGGCGAGGCCCTGGGCGATCGCGAAGCCGATGCCGGCCGTGGAGCCGGTGACCAGCGCCGTCCTGCCGGAGAGGTCGATCCTCATCGCCGGCCCGAGCCTCCAGCGCCAGCGATCAGGCTGCGAAGCACTCGGTCGGGATCGGGATCGTCGGTCATGGAGGGCTCCGGTCGGCCGCAGAACGGCACGGGGCGCCCCTTCGTTGCGGCGAGCCGCCGCACGCCCGGAACTCTCGCGCGGGTCCGTCATTTGAGCGGCGCGGGCCGGGGCTCGGCGTGCTCGCGCCGCTCCCGCCGGCCGCATGGAGGGTCGTCGGATGTCCTCGCCCGGCTTCATGAGGGTGTCCAAGGTCGTCCTGCGGCCCGACGCCAGCCGCACCGTGCTGCGGCCGTTCGACCCCGGCGACGTGAAGGCGGTCGAGCCCGGTCAGCCCAACCGCGCGCAGCGGATCACCAACCGCGTGCTCGCCCTCGCCGACGGCGAGCTCGACACCCTGTACGACGTCACCATGGAGGCGCTCGCCTCGCGCCACCGCGACGTGGAGACCGTGCTGCAGCGCCGCTTCGAGGAGGTGCGCGACTCCGCCGTCGACTGTCGCGGGGCCACGGGCAAGAAGGCGCTGCTGATCGGGGCCTACTTCACCGAGGAGTACGCCTTCGAGTCCACCGCCCTGTTCAACCCGAGCGCGGTGGTCCACCCCTCGCAGGACGGCGTGGCCGAGGGCGACACGCGCTTCATCATGTCGCTGCGCGGCATCGGCGAGGGCCACGTCTCCTCGCTGGCGTTCCGCACGGGCCTCTGGCGCGCCGACGACAGCGTCGAGATCGAAGACCCCAGCGTCTACGCCACCGGCCCGCACGTCACCGACCTGCCCACCGAGGAGAAGCGCACCGCCGAGCTGGACTTCGACCCGGCGCTGCGGACTTCGGAGATGGTGATCTTCCCCTTCCTGCCGAGCCAGGGGCGGGGGATCGAGGACGTGCGCCTATGCCGCTTCACCGAGGACGACGGCTCCACGCACTACAAGGGCACCTTCACCGCCTTCAACGGCATGGAGACGCGCCAGGCGGTGATGCGCACGGAGGATTTCCGACGCTTCGTGATGCGCGGGATCGACGGCGAGCTGTCGAGCACCAAGGGCATGGCGTGGTTCCCGCGCCGCATCGACGGCCGCTGGTTCATGCTCGCCCGCCAGGACAACGAGAGCGTCTGGGTCACCTCGACCGAGGCCGACCGCTTCACCTGGAGCGAGGGCACGCGCGTCATCCAGCCCAAGGCGTCGTGGGAGTTCATCCAGATGGGCAATTGCGGCTCGCCCATCGAGATCGACGAGGGCTGGCTGGTGCTGACGCACGGCGTGGGCGACGTGCGCACCTACTGCATGGGCGCGAGCCTTCTGGACAAGAAGGATCCGACCAAGCTCCTCGCGCGCCTCACCGAGCCGCTGCTGTCGCCGGAGGCGGACGAGCGCTCGGGCTACGTGCCCAACGTGGTCTACAGCTGCGGCGGAGTGCTGCGCGGGCGCAAGCTGCTCCTGCCCTACGGCGTGGCCGACCAGTTCTCGGCCTTCGGCGTCGTGAACGTCGACCAGCTGCTCCGCTGCATGTCGTAGCCGCGACCACATGGCGCGACCGGGGCCGCATCCTCCCGCGCCCTGCGCCGTTGTGACCGCGTTCGACGAAGGACGACCATGACCCACCAGCCTTCCGGCGCGACCTCCACCCGTGAGGACGGCTCGCCCGAGCGCCTCGCCATCGACACCATCCGCACGTTGACGCTGGATGCGGTGACCAAGGCGAAGTCCGGCCACATCGGCTCGCCGCTTGGCCTCGCGCCGGTGGCGCACACGGTGTGGACGCGCTTCCTCGATTACGACCCGGCCAAGCCGGACTGGCCGAACCGCGACCGCTTCGTCCTGTCGGTCGGCCACGCCTCCATGCTGCTGTACGCGTGCCTGCACCTGGCGAGCGTCGAGGAGATCGGCGCGGACGGGGAGAAGACCGGCAAGCCCGCCGTCGGCATGGACGACATCAAGGCCTTCCGCCAGCTCGACTCCAAGACGCCGGGCCACCCCGAGTACCGCATCACCACGGGCGTGGAGACCACCACCGGCCCCCTCGGCCAGGGCTGCGGCAACTCGGTGGGGATGGCGATCGCCTCGCAGGCGCTGGCCAAGCGCTTCAACAAGGACGACTTCCACCTCTTCGACCACGACGTCTACGTGCTGTGCGGCGACGGCGACATGATGGAGGGCGTGGCCAGCGAGGCCGCCTCCCTGGCGGGCCACCTCAAGCTTCCGAACCTCTGCTGGATCTACGACTCGAACCACGTCTCCATCGAGGGCGACACCGAGCTCGCCTTCAGCGACGACGTGGGGATGCGCTTCCAGGCCTATGGCTGGCAGGTGCTGCACGTGGCCGACGCCAACGACACCGCCGCGGTGGCGCAGGCGCTCTCGACCTTCAAGTCGACCACCGACCGGCCGACCATGATCGTGGTGCACTCCACCATCGGCTACGGCTCCCCCATGGCCGGCACCGGCAAGGCGCACGGCGAAGCGCTGGGCGAGCCCGACCTCGTGGCCGAGACCAAGCGCGCCTACGGCTGGCCCGAGGACTCGAGCTTCCTCGTCCCCGACGGCGTGAAGGAGGCCTTCACCGACGCCGTCGCCTCCCGCGGCCGCCCGCAGCGCGAGGCGTGGGAGGAGATGTTCCGCCGCTACGCCGAACAGCATCCCGAGGACGCCGCGACCTTCGAGCTCCTTCGTCAGGGCAAGCTGCCCGACGGCTGGGAGAAGGACCTGCCCACCTTCGACGCCGACGAGAAGGGCATCGGCAGCCGCGACGCCAGCGGCAAGGTGCTGAACGCCATCTCCAAGAACCTGCCCGGCCTGATGGGCGGCGCCGCCGACCTCTCGCCGTCGACCAAGACCGACCTGAAGTGGGAGGGCGCCGGCTCGTTCGAGGGAGGGAACTACGGCGGCCGAAACCTGCACTTCGGCATCCGCGAGCACGCCATGGGCTCGGCCGCCAACGGCATGGCCCTGAGCTACCTGCGCTCCTACACGGGGACGTTCCTCGTCTTCCTCGACTACATGCGTCCCCCCGTGCGCCTTGCGGCGATCATGGAGGTGCCCGTCATCTTCGTGTTCACGCACGACAGCATCGGCGTGGGTGAGGACGGGCCGACCCACCAGCCGATCGAGCAACTCGCCATGCTGCGCGCCACGCCGGGCCTCGACACCATCCGCCCGGGCGACGCCAACGAGACCGCCATGGCCTGGAAGGTGGCGCTGACGCACACGAGCGAGCCCACCGCGCTGATCCTCTCGCGCCAGGCGATCCCGACGCTGGACCGCAGCAAGTACGCCTCGGCGGAAGGCGTGCTGAAGGGCGGCTACGTGCTCGGCGACTGCGACGGCGAGCCCGAGATCATCCTGATCGGCACGGGCTCCGAGGTGCCGCTGGTCGCCGACGCCTACGAGAAGCTCAAGGCGGAGGGGATCAGGGCGCGCGTCGTCTCCCTGCCCAGCTGGTACCTGTTCGAGAAGCAGGACCAGGCCTACCGCGACGGCGTCCTGCCGCCCGCCTGCAAGGCGCGCCTGGCCGTCGAGCAGGGCTCGGAGCTGGGCTGGGACCGCTACGTCGGCTCCCACGGCGACACCATCACCATGAGCTCCTTCGGCGCTTCGGCCCCGCTCGCCAAGCTGAAGGAGAAGTACGGCTACACGACCGACAAGGTCGTGGCGAAGGCCAAGCAGTTGATCGAAGAGGCGCGAAGCTGATGGCGAACGGTCTCAAGGACCTTGAGGCGCTGGGCCAGGCCGTCTGGCTCGACAACCTCGAGCGCGGCTTCGTCAAACAGGGCGGCCTGAAGAAGCTGGTGGAGGAGGACGGGCTCTCGGGCGTCACCTCCAACCCGTCGATCTTCGAGAAGGCGATGGGCCACGGCGACGTCTACGACGACGGCTTCAAGGCCTTCCTCGGCAAGGCGGACGCCAGCGTGCAGGACACCTACGAGGAGTCCGCCATCGCCGACATCAAGGCGGCCGCCGCCGACCTGCGCCCCGTGTACGAGCGCATGGATGGCCGCGACGGCTTCGTCAGCCTGGAGGTCTCGCCCTACCTGGCCGAAGAGACCAACGACACGATCGAGGAGGCGCGCCGCCTGTGGCAGGCGGTCGACGAGCCCAACCTCATGGTCAAGGTGCCCGGCACCAAGGCCGGCACGCCCGCCATACGCCAGCTGCTGGAGGACGGGCTCAACATCAACGTGACGCTGCTGTTCTCGCTCGACGCCTACAAGGCGGTGGCGGAGGCGTGGCTCGCCGCGCTGGAGGCGCGCGTCGCCAAGGGCGAGCCGATCGACCGCATCGGCTCGGTGGCGAGCTTCTTCGTCAGCCGCATCGACTCCAAGCTCGACAAGGAGATCGACGCGCGGATCAAGGCGGGCGACAAGGACGCGGACGCCCTGAAGGCGCTGCGCGGCAAGACCGCCATCGCCAACGCCAAGCTCGCCTACGCCTGGTACGGCGAGATGATCGCCTCCGACCGTTGGAAAGCGCTCGCCGCCAAGGGCGCCAAGCCGCAGCGGCTGTTGTGGGCCTCCACCGGCGTGAAGGACGAGGCCTACCCCGACACCCTCTACGCCGACAGCCTGATCGGGCCGGACACGGTCGACACCATGCCGCCCAAGACCATGGACGCCGTGCGCGATCACGGCGTGGCCAAGGTGACGCTGACGGAGGGCGTCGACGAGGCGCGCCACGTGCTGGACGAGGGCGAGCGGCTGGGCCTCGACCTCGACAAGGTGACGACTGCGCTGGTGCCCGACGGGGTGAAGCAGTTCTCCGACGCCGCCGACGACCTCCTGGCCGCGGTGGCCGGCAAGCGCATCGCTTTCCTCGGAGACCGGCTGAACGGCTTCGAGGCGAAGCTCCCGGAGGCGCTGCAGAAGGCGGTCGACGCGCGGATGGAGACCATGCGCGCCGAGGCCTGGACGCGCCGGCTGGCGCACGGCGACGCCTCGCTCTGGACCGGCAAGGACGAAGGCGAGTGGCTGGGGTGGCTCGCCGCCGCGCGCGGCCAGCAGGTGCCGCAGGAGACGCTCGACAAGCTGCGCGACCTCGGCCGCGGCCACAAGAACGCGGTGCTGCTCGGCATGGGTGGGTCGTCGCTCGGGCCGGAGGTGCTGGCGCGCATCTTCGGCGGGACCACCGACGGGCCGAAGCTGCACGTGCTGGACTCCACCGACCCCGGTCAGATCTCCGACGTGGCGGGCGCGATCGACCCGAAGGAGGCGGTGTTCATCGTCTCCTCCAAGTCGGGCTCGACCATGGAGCCGGAGCTGCTGCGGTCGTACTTCTGGGAGCTGTCGGGCAAGGACGGCGCGCGCTGGGTGGCGGTGACCGACCCCGGCTCCAAGCTGGAGGCGGCGGCCAAGCAGGACGGCTTCGCCCTGATCGTGCCGGGCGACCCGACCATCGGCGGCCGCTACTCCGTGCTGTCGGCCTTCGGCTCGGTGCCGGCCTCGGTGATGGGCCTGGACATGCACGCCTTCTACGAGGCGACCGCGCCCATGGTCTTCTCCTGCGGCGGCGACAGCCCGCCCAAGGTGAACCCGGGCTTCCAGCTCGGCGCGGTGATCGGCGAGGCGGCGGTGGCCGGGCGCGACAAGCTCACCGTCCTGCCGTCGAAAGGGCTGGAGCCGGTCGGCGCGTGGCTGGAGCAGCTGCTGGCCGAGTCCACCGGCAAGCAAGGCCACGGCGTGGTGCCCGTCGACCTGGAGCCCGCGGGCGACCCGGGCGTCTACGGCGACGACCGCCTGTTCGCCCACCTGCACCTGGAGGGCGACCACGACGAGGGGCTGGAGGCCAAGCTGAAGGCGCTGGTCGAGGCCGGACAGCCGGTGGTCTACATCCACGTCGCTAAGCCGGAGCTGGTCGGCCAGGAGTTCCTGCGCTGGGAGGTGGCCACGGCCGTCGCGGGCGCGATCATCGGCATCGACGCCTTCGACCAGCCCGACGTGGAGGACGCCAAGGTCGCCACGCGCAAGCTCGTCGACGCCTACGAGCAGAAGGGTGCGCAGGAGCCGGAGACCGCCGCCGCCGAGAGCGCCGACTTCGCCGTGTTCACCGCCGAGGGCGACAGCGGCTCAGGCGACGCTGCCGCGCACATCAAGGCGCTGCTCGGCTCGCTGAAGCCGCACGACTACTTCGGCGTGCTTGCCTACGTCACCCGCAACGACGCAGACGAGGCGCAGGTGCGCGACCTGCGCGTCGCCGTTCGCGACAAGACGCGCAACGCCACGGTGGCGGGCTTCGGGCCGCGGTTCCTCCACTCCACGGGGCAGGCCTACAAGGGCGGGCCGAACACGGGCGTGTTCCTGGTGGTCACGCGCGATCCGGACCCCGACCTCGACATCCCCGGCCACAAGGCGAGCTTCGGGAACGTGCAGCAGATGCAGGCGCGAGGCGACATGGAGGTGCTGGCGCAGCGCGGCCGGCGCGTCCTGCGCGTGCACCTGAAGAAGGGCGGGGGTGGCATGGCCGCGCTCGTCGCCGCCGTCAAAGCCGCCGTCGCGTAAGGGATTCCAGCGCATGAAGCTCGCCATGATCGGCCTCGGCCGGATGGGCTCCAACATGGCCACGCGCCTGATGCGCGGCGGCCACGAGCTGGTCGGCTTCGACCAGAACGCCGACGCCGTGTCCAAGCTCGGCGAGGCGGGCGCGGCCAAGGCCGGCTCGCTCGAGGAGGCCGCGGGCGCCATGACCGCCGGCGAGCGCATCTTCTGGGTGATGCTGCCCGCGGGCGAGATCACCGAGAAGACGATCGACTCCATCGCCAAGCTCTGCAGCGAGGGCGACATCATCATCGACGGCGGTAACACCTTCTACAAGGACGACGTCCGCCGTTCCCGCTCCGACGAGCTCAAGGGCCTGCACTACGTGGACGTGGGCACGTCCGGCGGCGTCTGGGGGCTGGAGCGCGGCTACTGCATGATGATCGGCGGCGACAAGCCGATCGTCGACAAGCTCGACCCGATCTTCTCGACGCTGGCCCCCGGCTATGGCGACATCGCGCGCACCAAGGGCCGCACCGGCGAGGATGACCGCGCCGAGCGTGGCTACATCCACGCCGGCCCGCCGGGCGCCGGCCACTTCGTGAAGATGGTCCACAACGGCATCGAGTACGGGCTGATGGCCGCCTACGCCGAGGGCTTCGACATCCTCAAGGGCAAGTCGAGCGAGCATCTAGCCGAGGGCGAGCGCTTCGACCTGAACCTGACCGACATCGCCGAGGTCTGGCGGCGCGGCAGCGTGATCTCGTCCTGGCTGCTGGACCTCACGGCTGACGCCCTGGCCGTCGACGGCGAGTTGACCAAGTTCAAGGGCAAGGTGGCCGACAGCGGCGAGGGGCAGTGGACCATCGACGCTGCGTTCGAGGAGGCGGTGCCGGCCTACGTGCTCGCCTCGGCCCTGTTCGCCCGCTACCGCAGCCGCGTGGACACCACCTTCGGCGACAAGATGCT
>CAXTBN010000082.1:0-8927 GCA_964242895.1 uncultured Caulobacteraceae bacterium
CCCTGTTCGCCCGCTACCGCAGCCGCGTGGACACCACCTTCGGCGACAAGATGCTGTCGGCCATGCGCTTCGGCTTCGGCGGCCACGTCGAGATGCCCCAGTGACGGGAGAAGGCGCGTGAGTCAGCCCGACAGGGCCCCGCCCGCCACCTTTGTGGTGTTCGGCGGCACCGGCGATCTGACCAAGCGGCTGCTGGCCCCCGCGCTGGTGAACCTCTCGCAAGGCGGCTTGCTGGACGACGGCACCAAGCTGGTCGGCATCGGCCACTCGGACGGCTCGGATGACCAGCTCCGCGACGCGCTCGCGGAGTTCGTGGACGACAAGGGCGCCTACGGCTGGCTGCGCGAGCGCGTCAGCTACATCGAGGGCGACTTCACCGGCGACGAGCTGTTCGACAAGCTCAAGGGCCTGAAGCTTCAGAACGCCGTCTTCTACCTCGCCACTGCCGCCAGCTTCTTCGGCCCGATCGTGCAGAAGCTCGCCGACGCGGGGCTGCTGGACGAGGCCGACGGCTTCCGCCGCGTGGTGATCGAGAAGCCGTTCGGCTCCGACCTAGAGTCCGCCCACGCGCTGAACGAGCAGATCCTGACGCGGATCGGCGAGCCCCAGGTCTACCGGATCGACCACTTCATGGGGAAGGAGACGGTCCAGAACATCATGGTGTTCCGGTTCGGCAACCCCGCCATCGAGGCGGTGTGGAACAGCCGCTACATCGACCACGTGCAGATCACCGCGGCCGAGGCGGTGGACGTGGGCACGCGCGGCTCCTTCTACGACGCCACCGGCGCGCTGCGCGACATGACGCCCAACCACCTGTTCCAGGTGATGAGCGTGATCGGCATGGAGCCGCCCAACAGCTTCGACGCCGAGGCGATCCGCACGGAGAAGGCCAAGGTCGCCCAGGCGGCCTGCCCGGTGAAGCCGGACGACGCCGTGCGCGGCCGCTACACGGCCGGCGAGGTCGGGGGGAAGAAGGTCGGCTCATACCTCGGGACCAAGGACGTCGCGGCCGACAGCCGCACCGAAACCTACGCCGCCCTCAAGGTCGAGGTGCAGACCTGGCGCTGGGCCGGCACGCCCTTCTACCTGCGAACGGGCAAGGCGCTGGCGGCGCGCGACACGGAGGTGGTGATCCAGTTCCGCGACGTGCCGCTGCACCTGCTCAAGGACGCGGACATGCACGACCTGCCGCCCAACCGGCTGGTGCTGCAGATCCAGCCCGACGAGGGCATCCGCTGGGAGCTGGGCGTCAAGGTTCCCGGCCCGCAGCTTCGGGCCGCGCCCGTCACCATGGCCTTCCGCTACGCCGACGCCTTCGAGATGGGCCACCGCACCGGCTACGAGACCCTGCTCTACGACGTGCTGACCGGCGACCAGACCCTGTTCCAGCGCGCCGACCAGATCGAGGCCGGCTGGCGCGCCGTGCAGCCGGTGATCGACGCCTGGTCGAAGGAGGGCGCGCCCGAGGACTACGCCGCCGGGAGCGACGGGCCGAAGGGCGCCGACGACCTCCTCGCCCGCGACGGCCGCAGCTGGCACGCGGTGGGCTCGTGAGCCGTCCGCCCATCCGGCTCCTGATCTCCGACGTGGACGGCACGCTGGTCCGCAAGGACAAGACGCTGTCCGACGCGACAGTCGCCGCGGTGAAGCGCCTGCGCGAGGCGGGGGTCGTGTTCACCCTGATCAGCGCGCGTCCGCTCACGGGCGTCATGGACATCCTGAAGAAGCTCGAGATCGACGTGGTGGTGGGCGCCTACAACGGCGGCACCATCGCCAAGCCGGACGGAACGATCGTCTCCGCCGCCCGCCTCGACGCCGACACGGCCCGCTCGGCGCTGAAAGCGTTCGACTTGGACTGGGTGACGACCTGGGTCTTCGCCGACGGCCGCTGGCACACGAAGTCGACCGACACGCCGCACAACGCGAGCGAGATCGTCACCGCCGCCCAGCAGCCCACCGTGGTGGACGACTTCTCGCCCCTGATGGACCGCATCGACAAGATCGTGGCCGTCAGCAACGAGGAGCCGCGGCTGGCGGAGCTGGAGGCGCAGACGCAGCAGGCGCTCAAGGGCCGCGCCACCGTCGCCCGCTCGCAGACCTACTACCTCGACGTCACCGCGCCCGACGCCAACAAGGGCCACGGCGTGACCGAGCTCGCCAAGGCGCTGGGCGTCCCGCTGGAGCAGACGGCCGTCGTGGGCGACGGACAGAACGACGTGTTCATGTTCAAGGTCGCGGGCCTCTCCATCGCGGTGGACAACGCGTCGGACGAGGTGAAACAAGCGGCCGATCACGTCACGGCCTCCAACGTGGACGACGGCGTCGCCAAGGCGATCGACCGCTACGTCCTGCCGGCCGCCAAGCAGGGATAGAACGACCGGATGAAGAAGCTGATCGCGTTCGACATGGACGGCACGCTGGCGCTCTCCAAGCAGCAGATCGAGCCGGCCATGCAGCAGGCGCTCAAGGACCTGCTGGACGTGGCCATGGTGGCGGTGATCTCGGGCGGCGACTGGCCTCAGTTCGAGAAGCAGGTGGTCGGCCGCCTGCTGCCCGGCTCCAGGCAGGAGCGGCTGTTCATCATGCCGACCACCGGCTCCAAGCTGTACCAGTGCAAGGACGGGACCTGGACGGCGATCTACGCCGACAACTTCGACGCGGGCGAGAGCGACAAGATCCGCCACGCCCTCGACAAGGCCGTGACCGACGCCGGACTCAAGGGCGAGCAGATTTGGGGCGAGCAGATCGAGGACCGCGGCAGCCAGGTCACCTTCTCCGGCCTCGGCCAGCAGGCGCCGCTCGAGGCCAAGGACAAGTGGGACCCCGACCAGAAGAAGCGCCGCTCGCTGCAGGCGACGCTCCGCGCCGAGCTGCCGGAGCTCTCGATCAACCTTGGCGGCGCGACCTCGGTCGACATCACGCGCAAGGGTGTCGACAAGGCTTACGCCATGAACCGCCTGCAGGGCTACGCGGGCGTGACCAAGGATGAGATGCTGTTCATGGGCGACGCCACCTACGAGGGCGGCAACGACCGCCCCGTGCCCGACGCGGGATACGACACCATCACCGTGCGCGACGTGCGCGAGACGGAGACGGCGATCTCCGCCGTGGTCGCCTGCCTCAAGAGCGCCTGAACGCTCGAGGGAGATTGGAGGCCCAGCCAGGGATCGAACCTGGATGTGAGCGCCTTGCAGGGCGCCCCGCGTAGCCGTTCCGCCACCGGGCCGTGGCCCTGGTCATAGCGGCGCGGAGCTAACGAGCGGTTACGGCGATGCCCGGGTCCGTCCACCGCCTGCGGGAACCTCGGGCCGCTGTCCGGCTTAGCTCCCGCACGGGATCGTCAATCAACAGGAGCTCACCCATGAGCAAGCTCTCGCGGGCGGCCGTCGCCCTCACCGCCCTGACCGCCGCCGTCGCCGTTCCGGCGCTCGCCTCGGCCCAGCCCTACGGCTACGGCACCCCCGAGTATCAGCGCGGCTACAACGCCCAGGGCTACGACCGCGGCGTCTCCTCCCGCGATGCGCGCGCCGATCGCGCCGATTACGACAGCCGCTGCCGCCACGACCGCCGCAGTTCGGGCAACAAGGGCACGGCGGCCGGCGCGGTGGTCGGCGGCGCCTCCGGCGCGCTGATCGGCGGCGACCTCGCGGGCGGCCTCGTGGGCGCGGGCGTGGGCGCCGTGGCGGGTCACCTCATCGCCAAGAATCGCGTCCACTGCTGATCGCGCGCTTTTGATCCAGGGCGGGGTTCCGGCCGGCCGTCGTGGCGGGCCGGCTCCGCCGTCTGAGTGTATGCGTCAGGTTCGGGCTCGACCCTGCAGCTCCACCCTCAGGCCCGTGGCGCCGGAGGTCACGTCGGCGGCCACGCCGTAGACCTCTGAGAGCCGTGCGGCGGTGAGCGCTTCGGCGGGCGCGCCGTCCGCCACCAGACGCCCCTCGTGCAGCAGCAGCACGCGGTCGGCCACGCGGGCGGCGAGGGGCAGGTCGTGCATCGTCAGCACCACGCCCGCACCGGCGGTCGCCACGGTGTGGAACAGGTCGCAGGCGTCGAAGGCGTGGCCCGGGTCGAGGCCTGCGAGCGGTTCGTCGGCCAGCAGCCACCGGGGTTCGCCCGCCAGCGCGCGCGCCAGCAGCACGCGCGCCCGCTCACCGCCCGAGAGCGTGTCCACCGGCCGGTCCGCGAAGCCGCCCACGCCCGTTCGCGCCATGGCCGCGTCCACGGCGGCGCGGTCCTCGACGCCTGGGCCGCGGGCGCCCGTCCAGGGCGTGCGGCCGAGCCCTACGAGTGCGCGCACGTCCAGCGCCCACGCGATCTGCGGCGTCTGCTCCAGGTAGGCCAGGGCGCGCGCCCGCTCGCGCGCCGGGCGCTCCAGCACGGGCCGCCCGTCCAGGCGCGCGAGCCCGCGGTCGGGCCGGCGCAGGCCCGCGAGACAGGCCAGGAGCGTCGACTTGCCCGCGCCGTTCGGGCCCAGCACCGCCGTCACCTCGCCGGGGCGCAGCGCCGCGCTCACGCCGTCCAGCACGGGCCGGCCGCCCAGGGTGACGCCGATCGCCTCGGCCGCGAGCGCGCTCACGCCGCCCGCCGCCGCATCGACAGCAGCAGCGCCAGGAAGAAGGGGCCGCCCAGCGCCGCCATGGCCACGCCCAGCTTCACCTCGTTGGCGCCGGGAGCGAGGCGCACCAGCACGTCGGCGGCCAGCACCAGCGCCGCGCCGCCCAGGGCGCTCGGGAGCAGCAGCGCCCCCGGTCGCGCGCCCACCAGCGGGCGCAGCAGGTGGGGCACGATCAGGCCCACGAACCCGATCACGCCTGTCACCGCCACGCTGGCGCCCGCCGCCAGGGTCACGCCGAGCGCCAGCACGAGCCGCGCCGCGGACAGGTCGACGCCCAGGGAGCGCGCGGAGGTCTCGCCCAGGGTCAGGGCGTCGAGCGCGCGGCCGAGCGTCAGGAGCAGCAGCACTCCTGCGACGATGGGCGGCGCGGCGAAGCGCACCTCGTCGACGCTGCGGTCGGCGAGCGAGCCCATGAGCCAGTAGACGATCTCGTTCACCGCCCAGGGATTGGGCGCCAGGCTCAGCGCCAGGGCCACGCCCGCGCCCGCGATCGTCTGCAGGATCACGCCCGCGAGCACGAAGGTGACCACGCCCGAGCCCACGCCGGCCAGCGCCAGGAGCAGCAGCACCGCGGCGAACGCGCCCGCCATGGCCGCGCTCTCCAGCACCCAGGGCGCCTGCGCTCCCGCGCCGAAGTACAGCGTCAGCACCGCCCCGAACGCCGCCATCGCCGACACGCCCAGCGCCCCGGGGTCGGCCAGCGGGTTGCGCGTGTAGCCCTGCATGGCGGCGCCGGACAGGCCCAGCGCCGCGCCCACCAGCATCGCCAGCTCCGCACGCGGCGCGCGCAGCTCGGTGATGATCGTCCAGCGCGGGTCGGTGCGGTCGAAGACGGCGGCGGGCGGCGTCCACACCTTGCCGGCCATGAGGCTCGCGCCGGCGAGCAGGACCACCAGCCCCAGCAGGGCGAGCAGCAGGACGGCGCGCTGTCGGCTCACGCCCGCGCCGCCAGGGTCTCGCGTCGAGCCCGCGCCAGCGTGGCGGCCAGGTCGATCAGCACGGGGCCCCCGCAGAAGGTCAGGCGCTGCGGCAGGCTCGCGCGGTGCATGCGGCCGGCGACGCGCGCCAGCGCGGGATGGTGCAGCACGCGGTCGGCCCAGGTGGGCGCGCCCGGCCGGGCCTCGCCCGCCAGCAGCACGTCGGGCGGGTCGGCGACCAGCAGCTCCAAGGGCACGTTCCCCGACCGGCGCAGGCCGTAGCGCTCCGCGGCGTTGGTGAAGCCGGAGCGGCGGAGCATCTCGTCCATCATCGTGCCCCGCGCGGCCGCGAATCCGCCCGACTGGAACACCAGCGCGCTCGGCCGCCGCTCGCCGGACGCAGGAGCGGCCGCCGCCAGCGCGGCGCGGATGCGCGCGACCAACGCCTCCCCCTGCTGCGGACGGCGGACCAGGGCGGCGATGCGGACCACCTGCGCCAGGCTCGCGTCCACGCTCTCGGGCAGGTCGAAGAACTCGGTGTGCGCGCCCAGCCGCTCAAGCACCGCGCGGGTGGCGGCCGAGACCAATCGGGCGGTGAGGACCAGGTCGGGCTTCAGCGCCACGATCTCCTCGGCGCTCTCGTAGGTGAAGGGCAGGCCGGAGGCGGCCGGGCCCGAGCTCGAGCTCTCCGGGTCGTGCGTATAGTGGCTCACCGCCGCGATCTGCGCCCGGTCGGCCACCTGCACCAGGATGGCGTCCAGGCAGGGGTTGAGCGACACCACCCGGCGCGGCCCCGGCCAGGCGGCCGGGTGCGCCGCCGCCGCCGCCAGAGCGGCCGCCGCCTCGCGCCGGGTGGGGATGAGCGTCAAGACGTCACCCGCGCCCGCCCGTCAGAACGTCGCGCGCACGCCGGCGTAGCCGGCGCGGCCGAGCGAGCCGTACTGGTATGCGGTCTCGTAGGCCCGGTCGAACAGGTTCTCCACGCGGCCGTAGATCTCCAGCCCCGGGCGCAGCGGGTATGAGGCGCGCAGGTCCACCAGCGTGTAGCTCTTCAGCCGCACCGTGTTCAGCGCGTCGTCGAAGCTGCGGCCCGCGTAGCGCACGGCCACCGTCGTGGTGAGCGCGAAGGGCCAGCGGTAGGCGGCCGACGCGTTGGCGGTGTCCTGCGGCCGGCGGGCGAGCAGCCGGTCGAAGCTCGCCGCGCCGGGCGAGCGGTCGCGCGAGTCGGTGAAGGTGTAGTTCGCCGTCAGCTCCAGCCCGTCGAGCGGACGCAAGGCGCCGGTGAGCTCCACCCCGTCGGCGTGCGCGCGCGCCACATTGGCGTAGTAGCCGCCGAACGCGCCCCGAGTGGCGCACAGGCCCACGGCCGGTGCGCCGTAGCAGGAGACGAAGGTGATCAGGTCCGTGGTGTCGCGGTCGAAGCCGGTCACCTGCACGGAGCCGCGGCCGCCCCAGAAGCGCTGCTCGATCCCGCCGTCGTAGCCCTCGGCGCTCTCGGGCTGCAGGGCGGCGTTCCCGTACTCCGAATACAGCTGGTACAGCGTCGGCGCCTTGAAGCCCGAGCCGTAGCTGAAGCGCAGCACCGTGCCGCCGCCGAGGATCGACCACGCCGCGGCCGCCTGCCCCGTCGTGTGACCTCCGAAGGCGGAGTGGTCGTCGTAGCGCACGCCCCCCGTCAGGTTCAGCCCGGGGATCACCTCGGCCTGCAGCTGGCCGTAGCCGCTGTCGATGTGCAGGTCCGCCTTGGTCCCCCCGGGGCCGAAGGCGGGGGAGGAGGTCGCGATGGCCTCCCGCTCGTGCTCGGCGCCGAAGGTGGCCGTGTAGCCCGGCGCGATCAGGAACGAGCCCTGGTACTCCGCGCGGGCGTTGGTCCCGCGTCCGTCGAAGGTGCGCGTCACGGGGGCGTCCGCCGGGTCGTCGTTGTCGCGCTGCGTCAGGGTGAACTGGCCCGCCACGCGGTTCTTGAGCCGTCCGTCGAGCACCGCGAAGTTCAGGCCGGAGTAGAGCAGCGTCTCGCGCGTGGAGCCGGTCTCGCTGTCGTCACCGAAGCTGAAGGTCGGCGTGGAGAACCCGTCGAAGTCGTTGTGCGCCTGCACGAACAGGGCGCGCAGGTCGAGCGAGGCGTCGGGCGAGAAGTCGTAGCCCAGCCGGCCGGACACGCCGCTGTTGCGGTAGCCGTCGGTCTCGCGCCCGCCCAGCCGGCGGTCAAAGGCGCTGATCCCGTCGGTGGTGTAGGCGTTCGCCGCCAGCCGGTAGGTCCACGGCCCCTGGCGACCGCCCAGCGACGCCTTGCCGTAGCCCGTGCCGTAGGAGCCGCCCTCCAGCTGCAGGTCGCCGCCGAACGGGCCTTGCGGGTCGGCGGTGACGATGTTCACCACGCCGCCGATCGCCTGGCTGCCGTACAGCGTCGACTGCGGGCCGCGCAGCACCTCGATGCGGCTGATGTCGCCCACCAGGAGGTCGGCGAAGTTGAAGCCGCCGCCGGGCGCGGACGGGTCGTTCAGCTTCACTCCGTCGATCAGCACGGCGGTCTGGTCGGTTTCGGCGCCGCGGATGTACAGCGAGGTCGCCTCGCCCGGGCCGCCGTTGCGGCTGAAGCTGACGCCCGGCGTGCGCGCCAGGATGTCGGACACGGCCAGCTCCTGGTCCGCGCGGATCTGCGGCAGGGTCAGCACGGTGACCGACTGGCCGACCTTGTCGAGCGGCTCGGCCCGGCGGTCGGCGACCACCACCACCTCGCTTCCCGCGCCGGCGGCCTCGGCCCCGCCCACGTCGGGTGCGGGCGCGGTGCGGTCGTCGGGCGGCGGAGCGGAGGACGGCTGGGCGTGCGCCGCCCCGGCGACGAGGGTGAGGGCGGCGGTGGTGACGATCAGGGTGCGGCGCATGGCTCGGTCGGCTCCTTGGACGGAGCCGCGCGCCCACGCCGTCGCCGGCGCGCTCGCGGGGTGCGGACGCGACGGCGCCGCCGCGGACGCGCGGCGGGGGTCGTGCCGTCATCGGGAGTCACATCCCCGCATCCCCCGGCGCACCCCGGCCGGGCGAAACGACAGCTGCGACAGGCAGGTCTCCTGGCTCGCGGGTCACCGTCTTGCCCGTCGCCTTCCCAGCCGGCCCGCCTCTCGACGAACACGGCCAGTGGCGCATGACGGGCGGACTCGCCGCTCACAGTCGCGGGGGCGGCCCGGGCGCTTCACCCGAGTTCCCTTTTCATCCCCCTCGCGGAGGAACCTGACGCAGGACGGCCTTAGCGGCGGAGCCGCCGCGGCGTCAACGCGGTACGGGCCGCCGCCCGCCGGAGCTGCGCAGGATGCGGCGCCGGGGACACGCGTCGAGGAAGCGCGACGGGACGAATGTGGCGCACTCGACAGGATTCGAACCTGTGACCTCTGCCTTCGGAG
>CAXTBN010000083.1:0-8925 GCA_964242895.1 uncultured Caulobacteraceae bacterium
ACGGTGTAGCTCGACGGCAGCGTGTTCACCGGCGCGTCGTTCACCGGGACCACGTCGATCAAGGTCGTGGCCGACGTGCCGTAGTTGGTGTCGTTGGTGAAGGCGACGGTCAGGACCCGCTGCGTCGCGTCCGGCGCCGCGGACGTGTTGCTGAAGGTGATCGCCCGGTACGCCGCCTCATAGTCCGTCTCGCTGCCCGCGCCGGTCAGGCTGACGGTGATCTGGCCGCCGGCGTTCGACACCGTAGCGGTGATGTTCGAGGGCAGGGTTCCCACGCTCAGCACGTCACCCGCCTTGGCGTTGGTGAGCGTGACCGACCCGCTGACGATCGAGTCCACCGCCTCGGGGTTGGTGACGAGCACGTCGCTGTCGACCACGGGCGTCGACGCGCCCTTCTCCGTGAAGGTGAAGTGCGCGCCCGTGCCGGCGGCGGTGGAGTCATCGCCGTCGAGGTCCAGGCGCGGGATCGAGGCGTAGACGGGCGTCGTGTAGACGAAGTCCGAATCGCCGTCCTGGTAGAACTGGGCCTGCCGCGTGACCGTGTTCGCCGCCGCCAGCGAATAGGTGAGGGTGAATCCCGACGTGTTCTTGTAGCTGAAGCTGGCCTGGGACTTCGTGCTCAGGTCGGCGTTGGTCGGGATGGGATTATTCTCGTCCTGGGTTCCCGACGCCGTGACCGTGCCGCTCGACGTGTCGAAGTTGAAGACGATGTCGCTGTTGGTCTCGTGCGTGTAATAGTCGAGCTGGCTGGCCTGCGCCGCCACGCTCTCGCGCGAGTTCGGCTGGCCGTTTCGGCCGTCGATGTCCAGGATGTTGAAGGTCACGTCCGCCGGCGCGACCGTGTTGGTGCCCGTGAGCACCAGCGTCCACTGGATCTGAACGGTGGCGCCGTCGCCGGTGCTGTTGTTCGTGCCGCTGTTGTCGACCAGCAGGAAGGTCGGGTCGTCGCCCGGCTTGTTGGTCGGCGTCTGGCCTGTCGGGCGCAGGAAGCGCACCGTATCCGCCGTCGAGATCGACATGATCGTCGCCACGAGGTCGTAGCTCTGGCCGTTCTGGGTCGCCGCGTTGGCCCAGCGGGCGGTCGCGCCGGCGCCGACGTTGGGGCTGCGCGTGTTGTTGTCCTGGGTGAAGCCGGTGGAGCCGCTCGCCACCACCGCGCCGGTGCCGTCGGTGACCGTCAGGCTGTCCGCCGCGACCGAGATGGGCACGGCGTTGACCGGACCGGGATCGAGCGTGTGCGCCCAGTCCGTATCGGAGAGCGTGCGCGCCTGGATCAGCCCCTGGTGCGCCTCGAGGGTCCAGTCGCCGCCGAGCGCCTCGGCGCCGGTCAGGTCGGTCGAGGCCGCCACGTCGGCCCCGGTCGCGGTCGCCAGGCTTTCGAGGGCGCGCGCGCCGTCCGCGCCCTCCGCGAAGTCGCAGCCGTAGACGAGAATATCGCCGCCGGCGGCGAGGGACCGGCCGATTGCGGCGAGACTCTGCGCCTGGGCTCCGGTGATGGACGCCTCATCCAGCTTCGTCGACCCGATCAGCAGGTCACCCTCTTCACCGTGGCTGACGATGTGGATCGCGGTCACGTCCGAGCGGCCGGCCAGGGCGGCCTGCATCTGAGCCAACCCGTCCGCGTCCTTGTCGATGAGGATCACCTCGCCCTGCGTCGCCCAGTCGCGCGCGAGTTGCTGATAGTCCGGGACCGAGGTGTCGATGAAGATGACCTGGTGTGACGCGGCGGCCTGAGGCTGAAGCGTGACCGACGGCTCGGCGCGGGGCGTCGAGAGGTCCGTTCCGGCCGTCCGCGCGGAGCGCTCGCCCTGCCGACCGCCGGTGCGCGCGCGATGGGCGTCACCCGCAACATCAGCGGAGCGCACGGCGGCCCCTACGTCCGTGCGAACCTGCCGATCAGGGCGCTCCGACGAGAACGAGGCGCGATCGGCCCGCTGCGCGAAGGCGGTCTCGAAGGCGTTGTGGACCATCGCCGGCGCCGCCGCGTCGAACATGATCCGGGGTTCGAGCGCCAGGAGGTGGCTCTTTGGCGCCGACACCAGCGGGTTCCGAGCCATCTAGATCTTCTCTCACATGTCTCAAGCCTGTCTCGAAGGCTCGTATCGAATTCAGTCCATAGCTCAGTCACGGACGAAGCTTCAGCGTCGTTCCACATTTGGATCTACGCTTCACGAGGCGGACCCTTCACCTCGTGACTTGAAGACGCTCCGGAGCCGTCGATCCTACCCACCCCACAAGCCACCGAATGTTTGCGTATCCACAAGGATATGTCGTCGGCCGTCTGCGGGAAGCGGCCCGTCAGCGTTTCACTTACGCATTGAACGTGCTTAACAGCCGTTTAACGAGCGTATCGACGACGCGCTTGGCGGCGAGGCCGGCGTTCTCAGGCGGAAGGCAGCTCCGGCTTTGGCCGCGGGTCAGCCCGCAGGCCTGCCGTCGGCGTCGATCACCCTGACCTTCAGGCCTAACGACTCCAACGGCGCCTGGACCTTCGCGCGGTCCCCAACGACCACCCAGGTCAATGAGCCCGGGCGCACCACCTTCACCGCCGCCCGCTGTACGTCGGCCTGGCTGAGCGCGTTCACCCGCGTCGCGTAGGTCGCGTAGTAGTCGTCCGGCAGACCGTAGGCGGCGATCTCGGCCAGGGACTGCTCGACCGCCTGCCCGGTCTCCCAGCGGCCGGGGAGGGAGAGGGTGAGGTTGCGCCGCGCCAGGCCCAGTTCTCGCGCGTCCAGCGGGCGGGTGCCGACGACCTCGGTCAGTTCCCGGCGGGCCTCCACGAAGCTTTCCTTGGTCTTGTCCGTCTGCACCGGGGCCAGGACGGTGAAGAGGCCGGGTCCCCGCCCGTCACGCACGAAGCTGAACGCGCCGTAGGCCCAATGCTTGTCCTCGCGCAGGTTCATGTTCAACCGCGAGGTGAAGGCGCCGCCCAGCGAGGTGTTCATGGCCTGGATGCCGAGCTCGTCCGGGTCGAGCCGCGGCGGCGCGATCACCCCCGCGGAGATCACCGACTGCTGCGCCCCGGGCTTGTCGATCAGATAGACCGTCGACGTCGAGGCGGCGAGCACGGGCGCGATGGTCTTCACGGGCGCGGGACCCTTCGCCCGCCACGCGCCGAAGCGCGCCTCCAGCTTCGGCTGGATCGCCTCCAGCGTGGTGTCGCCCACGACCAGCAGCGTCGCGCCCTTGGGCTGGAACCAGGCGGCGTGGTGGTCGCGCAGCTCCTCCGGCGTGAGGGCGGCGACCCCCGCCTCCGTCGCGACCCGGCCGTAAGGATGGTCCGGACCGTAGACCAGCGCAGGATGGATCCGCAGCGCCGCGTTGAACGGGTCCTGCTTGGCCTGCTGTATGCCGGCGACCTTCAGCGCCTTCTCGCGCCCAACATCGGCGGGACGGAAGGCGGGGCGCAGCGCCACGTCGGCGAACAGGTCGAGCGCTCCGTCGAGCCGAGCGGACAGCGCGGTCATGGTCACCTGGGTGGTGTCGCGGCCGGAGCTGGCCTGCAGCGTGGCGCCGAGCGCGGTCTTGCGGTCGTCGAAGGCGAGCGCGTCGAGCGTGGCGGTGCCGTCGAGCAGGGTCGTGGCCTCAAGGTCCGCGAGACCCGTCTGGCCGGCGGGGTCGGAGGCGTCCCCTGCGTCGACCACCAATCCCAAGGTGACGGTCGGCGTCTCGTGCCGTTCCGCCACGACCAGGGTCACGCCGTTGGAGAGGGTGGCCCGGCGAACCTTGGGAAAGTGCGGGGCGGGGGTCGCGCCGGTCTCGGGGATGGCCTGGGCGACGGCGCCGGGCACGGGGGCGAAGTCTGGAAAGGGCGTCAGCTCCAGCACGAACACGCCGTCGGACAACCAGCGGCGACCAGCGGCGGTCACCTCCGCGGCCGTGGCGTTGCGGATGCGGTCGAGGCTGACCTTCCAGGCCCCGGGGTCGCCGAAGTAGGTCTGCGACGCGGCCAGGATGTCGGACTTGCCGCCGAAGCCGCCGACCCGCTCGGCCCCGCGCACGAACTCGGCGATCTTGCGGGTCTTGTACCGATCGAGCTCGGCGGGCGTCGGGCCGTCGCGCAGGAAGCGCGCCAGCTCCTCGCGGAAAGCCCTTTCCAGCGTCGAGAGGGGTACGCGCGGCTTGGCCGTGAGTTCGATGTCGATCAGACCGCCGATCTCGCGCGCGTCGGGATACGCCCCGACGTCGGTGGCGATCTGATCCTGGTAGACCAACCGCTTGTAGAGCCGTGAACCCTTGCCCGTCGTCAGCATGTCGGTGAGGAGGTCGAGCATGTCGGAGTCGGCGGAGCCCCGGGGCGGAGCGTTCCACTCCAGATAGAGCCGCGCCTGGGCGACGTGGTCCTGCACCTCGGCGCGCTGCTCGCCCGTGCGCTTGGCGACCCACTCCTTCTGCCGCGCGACGGGCGGGCCGGGGGGGATCGCTCCGAAGTACTTCTCGGCCTTGATCTTGGCTTCGGCGGGCGTGATGTCGCCGGCCAACACGAGCGTGGCGTTGGACGGGCCGTAGTATCTAGAGAACCAGTCCTTCACATCGTCGACCTTGGCGGCGTCGAGGTCGGTGAGCTCGCCGATCACCGTGTGGCTGTAGGGGTGGGCGGCGGGCCAGACGGACTTGGTGATGATCTCCTCGGAGACGGCGTAGGGCTGGTTGTCGCCCTGGCGCTTTTCGTTCTGCACCACGCCGCGCTGAGTGTTCAGGAGAGAGACGTCGAAGGCGTCGAGCAGGTGACCCATGCGCTGCGCCTCCATCGCCAGGGTCATGTCGAGCGCGGGCGTGGGCACGGTCTCGAAGAAGTTGGTGCGATCGTTGGCGGTGGTGCCGTTGATGTCGTTGGCGCCCACCGCCTCCAGACGCTCGAACCAGCCGCGCTGGTTCCCGCCCGTGGCGCCGAACATCAGATGCTCGAACAGGTGGGCGAAGCCGGTGCGGCCCGGCGGTTCGTTCTTCGATCCCACGTGGTACCAAAGGTTCACCGCCACCACCGGCGCCTTGTGATCCTCGTGCACGATCAGCGTGAGGCCGTTGGGCAGCACTGTCTTGGTGTAGGCGATGGCGGGAATCGGGACGGACGCCAGTGCAGCGGGCGCAGCCGTCGCGCCGGCTGGGACGGCCGATGCAATGGCCAGGGCTGCGGAAGCGAAGAGGCGGCGAGCGCTCATGTGATCCTCGAACAAGCCGAAGCCGCGAGTGTGGACACGACGGCGAGGCACGTAAACGCCCCTCGTCAGAGGGCTGAGGACGTTGCGCTCAGCAACGCCTCGGTCGTGCGCTCGCGGAGGCGCTGCGCACTGTCTAGGGCGCCTCCGCATGGCCACCGACGACGGAAACGTCCCGTCGATCAATCGGTCTGCGAGCGCGCCCGCATGACCGGCTGAGTGACCGCGGTGAGCTTGTCAGGACCCCAGGAACGTCAGCAGGTCGGCGTTGAGGCGATCCTTCTGCGTGTGCACCAGCCCATGCGCGCCGCCCTCGTAAACGACAAGGCGCGCATTCCGCACGGCCTTCGCGGTCAGGTCGCCGGAGATCTCGAGCGGACAGATCTGATCGTCGTCACCGTGCACGACCAGCGTCGGGACGCTGATCCGCTTCAAATCGGCGCGGAAGTCGGTCTCTGAGAACGCGCCGATGGTCTCGTAGGCGGCGAGAATCCCGGTCGCCATGCCCTGGCGCCAGTAGGCGTCCCGCACGCCCTCCGACACTTCGGCTCCAGGCCGGTTGTAGCTGTAGTAGGGCGTTGTCACGTCCTTGTTCCATTGCGAGCGATCGGCTTCGACGGCGGCCCGCATCTCGTCAAAGACTTCGATCGGAGCGCCGTTCGGGTTCGTCTCGGTCCGCAGCAGGAACGGCGTAACCGACCCGACTAACGCGACCTTGGCGACGCGGTCTTCGCCGTGCCGGGCGATGTAGCGGGCCACCTCGCCGCCGCCCATCGAGTGCCCGATGAAGTTCGCGCCTCGCAGGTCGAGCGCATCGACCAGCCCCGCGAGATCGTCGGCGAAGGTGTCGAAGTCGTAGCCGCCGCGCGACTGGCCGGAGCGGCCGAACCCCCGCCGGTCGTGCGCGATCACCCGGTAGCCGCGTCGCGAGAGGAACAGCATCTGGGAGTCCCAGGCGTCGGACGACAGGGGATAGCCGTGGCTGAACACGACGGGCGGGCCGCTGCCCCAGTCCTTGTAGTAGAGCACCGTGCCGTCGCGGACTTCGAAGGTGTTCGCCGTCAGCTTGCCCTCAAGCGCGGCCCTGCCGGGAGCCGGAGGCGCGGCGCCGGACTTCGCGTGAGGGCGGACGTCGTGCAGCAGGGTCATGTGAGTGTTCCTTTGAGCTTGAGGATTGGAGAGCGAGGGGTTCGCGCGTGAGCCGCGCTACATGCCGGCGCCGCCGGTCACGTCGAGGATGTCCCCGGTGATCCAGCTCGCGTCGTCGGACGCCAGGAAGGCGACCGCGGCGGCGATGTCGCGAGGGCGTCCGGCCCGCCCCAGCGGGGTGACGGCCAGCATCTGCGTCTCGAACTCGCCGCCGCTCATGCCGGCGGCGTCGAGGCCTTCGGTGAGCACGAAGCCGGGCCGCACGGCGTTGACGCGCACGCGCCGGGGCGCGAACTCCTTCGCCAGGCTCTTGGTGATCGCGTCGACCGCCCCCTTGGTGCCGACGTAGACGGCCGCCGACGGGGGGGCGAAGGTGCTGACGATCGAACTGATGTTGACGACTGCGCCGCCCTTCTCAGGGAAGAGCGGCAGGGCGGCCTTTGTCGCCTGCAGCAGGCCCAGCACGTTGATGTCGAAGTGCCGGCGAAAGTCGGCCGTCGTCAGGGCGTCCAGCGGCTTGGGCGCGTAGACCCCGGCGTTGTTCACCAGCACGTCCACCCGACCGAACGCCGCCCGGGCCGCGTCGAACAGCTTGGCGACCGCGGCCTCGTCCTCGACACTCCCGCCGACGGCCAGCGCCTTCCCGCCCGCCTGCTCGATCTCGGAGACCACCTGCGCCGCCCCGTCCGGGCTTGAGGCGTAATTCACCACCACGGTCGCACCCTCGGCGGCCAGTCGCTTGGCGACGCCCGCGCCGATGCCCTTCGAGGCTCCGGTGACGACGGCGATCTTGTCGGTGAAGCGAGCCATGTGTCGTGATCCTTGCTGAGTGCAAGGACGAGATAATCATTCGGTCCGCCGGCATAATGCTGGATCGCGCGATAACATTATTCGTCCTGGCGAATACCTTCGTCAGCCTTCGCGTCGTCTGTGATCGAAATCCAGCGGTTGTGGCGGAACTGCTCCCGAAGGAAGTCGATCAGGACCCGTGTCTTCTGCGGGACGTGCGCCGTGTGCGGCATCACCGCGAACAGGGGGACGGGCTCGGGTTCGAAGTCCGACAACAGGAGCACGAGGCGGCCGGCGAGGATCTCCTCGCCGCAGGTGGAGAGGGGGCCGTTGTAGAGGCCCATCCCGGCCAGGGCGGCCTCCAGCAGCGCCTCCGTCGTGTCCGCTCGATACCCGCCGGCCACCGGGACGGTCACGCTCCCCGAGACGCGGTCCACGTAGCGCCACTCGAACGGGGTCGCCTGACCGAGGAAGATCAGGCAGGCCAGCTCGGCGAGGTCCGAGGGCCGGCGCGGCGTTCCCGAGCGCTTGAGGAAGGCGGGCGAGGCCGCGGTCACCCGCCTCACCGTCCCTAGGCGGCTGGCCTGGTGGGTGCTGTCCTTCTGCTCCCCCACCTTGATCGCCAGGTCGATCCCGTCCCGGACGAGATCGGTCGGCGCGTCGCTGAGGTAGTGCTCGATGTCGATGTCCGGATAGCGCTCGCGGAACCGCGGCAGGAGCGGCGTGACCTGGCGCCGGCCGAACATCACCGCCGTCGCCAGCCGCAGCGTACCGGCGGGCTTGCCCTCCAGCTTCCGGGTCTCGCCGACGACGTGGTCGAACTGCTCGAGGACTCCCTTGGCGTCCTTGTAGAAGCGCTCACCCGCTTCCGTAAGGCGCAGCCGACGGGTCGTGCGGGCCAGAAGCTTGACGCCGAGAAAGGCTTCGAGGTCGCTGACCTGCTTGCTGACCGTGGCTTGGCTGACCGAAGCCTCTGTCGCGGTCGCCGAGAAGCTGCCGTTCTCGATCACGCGGACGAAGATCTGAAGCGACTGAAGACGGTCCATCCTGGACCATAACAGAAGGCTCAACCCCGAGCGGGAGCGGCGCGCGGACGTGATCGGAGCGCGCTGACGGCCGAAGCGGGCGGGGGTTCGCTTGTCGGACCGGCCGCGGGCTTGGCGCCGAGGGCGAACCAGAACCAGAGGCGCACTCAAGCTCTCTGTCTGTCAGTCGACCTTCGGCGCACTGGGCGCGCGACCCCGGCCAAGGCGCAGCCTTGCGCGTCGCGGTGGGTCGTCGCAGGCTCCTGCGCCGATCCGGGGGGAGCCGCATGGTCTTGAAATCTGGTCTGGCGGCTGGGGGCTGCGCGCTCCTGCTCGTCTCCGGCGCCTTCGCCCAGACGCCTCAGCAGCTGTCGCCGGCGCCGGCCACGAGCAAGGGCGCGGTCGCGGCGGCGGGGGCGTCCGCGCCCACGCCCGGTCCGGACGCGGGGGGAGGCGAGACGCCGGCCAGGCTCCAGCCGGCCACCACCGGCTTCGACTACGAGCGCCGCGACGTCATGATCCCCATGCGCGACGGGGTGAAGCTGCACACGGTCATCCTCGTGCCCAAGGGCGCGCACCGCGCGGGCATGCTGCTGACGCGCACGCCGTACAACGCCGACGAGCTCACCGGGCATGCGCACTCGCCCCACCTCGGCCCCATCCTCGCGGGCTACGACAACGCGCCCGACGTGGTGGTGGAGGGCGGCTACATCCGCGTCGTGCAGGACGTACGCGGCAAGTACGGCTCGGAGGGCGACTACGTGATGAACCGGCCGCTGGCCGGCACGCCGCTCAACCCGACC
>CAXTBN010000084.1:0-8826 GCA_964242895.1 uncultured Caulobacteraceae bacterium
AGTACCTGAACGCCTGCCGCGAGATCGAGATCAAGGTCGCCCAGGGCGCCAAGCCTGGCGAGGGCGGGCAGCTTCCGGGCTTCAAGGTCACCGGCCTGATCGCCCGCCTGCGCCACGCCACGGAGGGCGTGACCCTGATCAGCCCCCCGCCGCACCACGACATCTACTCGATCGAGGATCTGGCGCAGCTCATCTACGACCTCAAGCAGATCAACCCGGTCGCCAAGGTCACGGTGAAGCTGGTGGCGCGCTCGGGCATCGGGGCTGTGGCCGCGGGCGTCGCCAAGGCCAAGGCCGACACCATCCTGATCTCAGGCCACTCCGGCGGCACCGGCGCCTCGCCGCAGAGCTCGATCAAGTACGCCGGCGCGCCGTGGGAGCTGGGCCTCAGCGAGGCTCACCAGGTGCTCACCCTCAACAACCTGCGCCACAGCGTGACGCTGCGCACCGACGGCGGCCTGCGCACCGGCCGCGACGTGGTGATCGCCGCCATGCTGGGCGCCGAGGAGTTCGGCATCGGCACCGCCACCCTGATCGCCGTGGGCTGCCTGATGGTGCGCCAGTGCCACTCCAACACCTGCCCCGTCGGCGTCTGCACGCAGGAAGAGACACTCCGCGCCAGGTTCAGCGGCACGCCGGACAAGGTGGTGAACCTCTTCACCTTCGTGGCCGAGGAGACGCGCGAGATCCTGGCTTCGCTCGGTTTCCGGACCCTGCAGGAGGTGGTCGGCCGCACCGACCTGCTGCAGCAGGTGTCGCGCGGCGGCGAGCACCTGGACGACCTCGACCTCAACCCGCTGCTGGTCCGCGCCGACCCCACCGCCGCGCCTCCGCCCTACCCGCGCGCCCGCACGCCAGTGCCGCCCTCGCTGGACGAGGAGGTCCTGCGCGACGCCGCTCCCCTGTTCAGCCACGGCGAGAAGATGCAGCTGGCCTACACGGTGCGGAACACCCAGCGCGCCATCGGCGCGCGCGTCTCCTCCGAGATCGTCCGCCGCTTCCCGGAGGGGCTGGACGGCGGCCGGCTGACTCTGCGCCTCTCCGGCTCCGCGGGGCAGAGCCTCGGCGCGTGGGGGGCGCGCGGCCTGCGTATAGAGCTGGTCGGCGAGGCCAACGACTACGTGGCCAAGGGCCTCTCCGGCGCGGTGATCGCCATCCGCCCCGCGCCGCACCTGTCCGACCCCGGCGCGCAGGCGCTGATCGGCTCCACCTGCCTCTACGGCGCGACGGCCGGCGCGCTCTACGCCGCCGGTGTGGCCGGCGAGCGGTTCGCCGTTCGCAACTCGGGCGCCGTGACCGTGGTGGAGGGCTGCGGCGCCAACGGCTGCGAGTACATGACCGGCGGCGAGGCGGTGATCCTCGGCCCCACCGGCCCGAACTTCGCCGCCGGCATGACGGGCGGCATGGCCTGGGTGCTCGACGACGCCGGCGACATCGCCCGCCGCCTCAACCCCGACAGCGTGGTCGCCTCTCCCGTCGGGCCGCTGTGGGGCGAGCGCCTGCGCGCCCTGGTCACCGCCCACGGCCGCGAGACCGGCAGCCTCCGCGCCACCGAGCTCCTCAGCGACTGGTCCCGCGCCCTGCCGCGCTTCGTGCAGGTGTGCCCCAAGGAGATGCTGGCGCGGCTGGAGCTCCCCCTGGCCGCCTGACGGTCGGCGACTCCCTTAAGCCCTCGCCGCGCAGTATAGCCCCGCCATGAGCGCCGCCGACGCCCTGTCCGCGCCCGCGCCCGCGCGCCTCTCCGCCGCGGAGAGCGCGCGGCTGACCGCGCTCGCCACCACCGCCTCGGTGTTCACCGCCCTGGCGCTGACCGCGCTGAAGGCGCTCGCGTGGCGGTGGAGCGGCTCCACCTCGCTCCTCGCCTCGACGGCCGACTCCGCCCTCGACCTGCTGGCGGCCCTCGGCGCCTTCTGGGCGGTGCGCTACGCCGTGGCGCCGCCCGACGCCGAGCACCGCTTCGGGCACGGCAAGGCCGAGGCCTTCGCCAGCCTGCTGCAGGCCGGCCTCGTGATCGCCTCCGCCGCCCTGATCGGGCGCGAGGCGGTGTCCCACGCGCTCAACCCCACGCCCGTGCAGGCCGAGGTGGCGGGCGTGGCGGTGATGGCCGTCTCCATCGCGGCGACCATCGGCCTGCTCGGGCTCCAGGGCTGGGTGGTGCGGCGTACCCGCTCGGTGGCCGTGGCGGGCGACCGGGCTCACTACGCCGCCGACCTGCTGTCCAACATCGCCGCGCTGGCGGGCCTCGCCCTCGCTCGAGTGACGGGCGACACGCGCTGGGACGCCCTGGCCGGCCTGGTGGTCGCCGTCTGGCTCGTCTGGGGCGCCGTGAGCGTGTTCCGCACCGCCAGCCGCGAGATCATGGACCGCGAGCTGCCCGAGCTGGAGCGCGAGCAGATCCTCGACCTCGCCTGCGCCGACGCGCGCGTCGTGGGCGTCCACCAGGTGCGCACTCGCGCCTCCGGCCCGTTCCTCCACGTGCAGATGCACATGGACCTGCAGCCCGAGCAGACGCTGGTGGAGGCGCACGCGGTGATCGCGGCGGCCGAGCGGCGCATCCTCGCCGCCTTCCCGTCCGCCGACGTGATGATCCACCCCGACCCTTACGGGCACGCCGAGGTGCACGAGCGCGAGTTCGACGACGCGAGCTGACGCCCGCATCCGTTCCCTCCCGCACCGATCCGCACTAGACCGCCCCGCGCACCTTCCGGAGCTTTCATGCCCACCTACGACGTCGCCGCCGTCGGCAACGCCATCGTCGACGTGCTCGCGCCCGCTGACGACGTCTTCCTCGCCGCAGAGGGCCTGACCAAGGGCTCCATGGGCCTGATCGACGACGCGCGGGCCACCGCCCTCTATGGCCGCATGGGCGCAGGCGTGGAGGCGTCGGGCGGCTCGGCGGCCAACACGGTGGCGGGCGTGGCGTCCCTGGGCGGCCGCGCGGCCTATGTGGGCAAGGTGGGCGACGACGCCCTCGGCGACGTGTTCACCCGCGAGATCGCCGCCGGCGGCGTGACCTTCCACCCCGCCGTCGGCGTGGGCCAGCTGACCGGCCGCTGCCTGGTGAACGTGACCCCCGACGGCCAGCGCACCATGTCGACCTTCCTGGGCGCCGCGAGCGCCCTGGTCCCGCAGGACGTGGACACGGCGGTGATCGAGGACGCGAGCATCGTCTACCTCGAAGGCTACCTGTTCGACCCGGAGCCGGCCCGGCGCGCCTTCGAGATGGCGGCGGACGCGGCCCGGGTCGGCGGCGGCCGCACGGCCCTGACCCTGTCGGACGCCTTCGTGGTGGAGCGCCACCGCGACGAGCTGCTCCGCTTCCTGCCGCGCATCGACATCCTGCTCGCCAACGAGGCGGAGGTCATGGCGCTCTGGCGCACGACCGACCGGGAGGAGGCGTTGGCGCGCACCGCCGAGGCCGTGCCGCTGGCCGCCGTGACGCTCGGCGCGGAAGGCTCGGTGGTGCTTCGCCGCGAGCAGCGCTTCTCCGCCCAGGCCACGTCGGTCGAGGCCGTGGTCGACACCACGGGCGCGGGCGACCAGTACGCCGCAGGCTTCCTGCTGGGCCTGGCGCGCGAGCTGTCGATGGAGGCCTGCGCCAAGCTCGGCCACCTGGCGGCGGGCGAGGTCATCTCCCACTTCGGTCCGCGCCCGCAGACCCCGCTCGAACCGCTGGCGCGCGCCGCCGGCCTGCTCTGAGGCGACCCGCCCATGGCCCGCAGCGCGGAGATCACCCGCGAGACCAAGGAGACGCGCATCCGCGTGCGCCTGGACCTCGACGGGACGGGCGTCTGCACCGCGGGCACGGGCGTGGGCTTCTTCGACCATATGCTGGACGGCTGGGCCCGCCACGCCGGCTTCGACCTGGAGGTCTCCTGCGAGGGCGACCTGCACATCGACGACCACCACACGGTGGAGGACACGGGCATCGTGCTCGGCCAAGCGTTCCGGCAGGCGAGCGACGGGTTCCGCGGCGTGCGCCGCTTCGGCCACGCCTACACGCCCATGGACGAGACGCTGACGCGCTGCGCCGTGGACCTGTCCAACCGCCCCTACCTGATCTGGCGCGTGGCGTTCCCCACGCCCAAGATCGGGACCTTCGACACCGAGCTGTTCCGCGAGTTCCACCACGCCTTCGCGATGAACGGCGGCGCCTGCGTGCACATCGAGACGCTCTACGGGGCAAACAGCCACCACATCGCCGAGTCTGGCTTCAAGGCGCTGGCCCGCGCTCTGCGCACGGCGGTCGAGCCCGACCCCAAGGCGGGTGGCGAGGCGGTCTCCACCAAGGGCGTGCTTTGAGCGTCGTCGCGCTGGTCGACTACGACATCGGCAACCTGCGCTCCGCCGAGAAGGCCCTGGCCGAGGCCGTCCGCCATGCGCCGGACGTGCAGGAGGTGGTGGTCACCTCCGACCCGGAGCTCCTGCTTGCGGCCGACCGGATCGTGCTGCCCGGCGTCGGCGCCTTCCGGGCCTGCATGGACGCCCTGGACGCCCGCCCCGGCCTGCGCGAGGCGCTGACGGAGGCCGTGCGCGTCCGCGGCAAGCCGTTCCTGGGCGTGTGCGTCGGCATGCAGATGCTGGCCGACCGCGGCTGGGAGTTCGGGGCCACCCCCGGCCTCGGCTGGGTGCCCGGCGAGGTGCGCCGGCTGGAACCCGACGCGCCTGACGCCAAGGTGCCGCACATGGGCTGGAACACCGTCCGCGCAGAGACGCCCCACCCGCTGATCGAGGACGGCCGCGACCTCTACTTCACCCACAGCTTCGCCATCCACCCATCCGATCCCGCCGACGAGATCGCCAGCGTCGAGCACGGCGGCCGCTTCGCCGCGGCCGTGGCGCACGGCAACGTCGCGGGCGTCCAGTTCCACCCGGAGAAAAGCCAGGCGGCCGGGCTGGAGATGATCGGCCGCTTCCTGGCGTGGCGGCCGTGAGCCTCACCCTCTACCCCGCCATCGATCTGAAGGGCGGCCGCTGCGTGCGCCTGCTGAAGGGCGAGATGGACGCCGCGACCGTCTACAACGACAGCCCCGCCGACCAGGCGCGCCGCTTCCGCGACGCCGGCTTCACCCGCCTGCACGTGGTGGACCTCGACGGCGCCTTCGCCGGCGCGAGCGTCAACGCAGCCGCCGTCTCCGCCATCCTCGCCGCCACCGGCGCGCCCGTGCAGCTGGGCGGCGGTGTGCGCGACCGGGCCGGGATCGAGCGCTGGCTGGAGGCCGGCGTCGCCCGCGTGATCCTGGGCACCGCCGCCGTGCGCGACCCCGACCTCGTCCGCGAGGCGGCGCGGGCGCACCCTGGACGCATCGCCGTGGGCGTGGACGTGCGCGACGGACGCGTGGCGGTCTCCGGCTGGGCGGAGGCGTCGGCGCTCTCCGCGGCCGATGTGGCGCGACGGTTCGAGGACGCGGGCGTGGCCGCCCTGATCATCACCGACATCGGCCGCGACGGCACCCTGGCCGGCGTCAACGTCGCCGCCACGGGCGAGCTGGCGGACGCCGTGGACATCGCTGTGATCGCCTCGGGCGGCGTGGCCTCGGTCGACGACCTCCGCGCGCTAAAGGCGTGGCCCGGCCGCGCGATCGAGGGCGTGATCCTCGGCAAGAGCCTCTACGAGGGCGCGGTCGAGCCGGCCGAGGCGCTGAGGATCGCCGCCTCCGAGCGCTCGCGCGAGGACGCAGGAACGTGACGGTCAAGACGCGCGTGATCCCCTGCCTGGACGTCAAGGACGGCCGCGTGGTGAAGGGCGTGAACTTCGTTCAGCTGCGCGATGCGGGTGATCCGGTGCAACAGGCGCAGGCCTACGACGCCGCGGGCGCCGACGAGCTGATGTTCCTCGACATCACCGCCTCCTCCGACGGGCGCGGGCTGATCCTGGACGTGATCGCGCGCACCGCCGACGTCTGCTTCATGCCGCTGTCGGTCGGCGGCGGCGTCCGCTCGGCGGGCGACGCCCGGCGGCTCCTGCGCGCGGGCGCCGACAAGGTGAGCATCAACACCGCCGCCGTCGAGCGGCCCGAACTCCTGAGCGAGTGCGCCGACGCCTTCGGCTCGCAGGCCGTCGTGGCGGCGGTGGACGTGAAGCAGGTCGCGCCCGGCCCCGAGGGCGAACCCAGGTGGGAGGTGTTCACCCACGGCGGCCGCCGCCCCACCGGGCTGGACGGGATCGACTACGCTCGGCTGGCGGTGGAGAAGGGGGCGGGCGAGATCCTGCTGACCTCCATGGACCGCGACGGCGCCAAGACCGGCTACGACCTGCCGCTGCTCCGCGCGGTCACCGCGGCCGTCTCCGTGCCCGTGATCGCCTCCGGCGGCGCCGGGACCACCGCGCACCTCGTCGAAGCCGTGCGCGACGGCGGGGCGGACGCCGTGCTCGCCGCCAGCATCTTCCACTTCGGCGAGGTCGGGATCGGGGAGGCCAAGGCCGCCCTGCGCGCCGCCGGCCTCTCCGTGCGCGAGGCCGCGTGAGCGCCGACCGCCTCACCGAGGCGCTCAGCGCGCTCGCCGCCACGGTGGAGGCGCGCCGCGGAGCGGACCCGTCCAGCTCCTACACCGCCCAGCTTCTCGCCGACCCGTCGCGCGCGGCCAAGAAGCTGGGCGAGGAGGCGGTGGAGGCCGCCATCGCCGCCGTCGAGCTCGCCTCCGGCGCGGGCGATCGTGGCGCGTTGGCGGGCGAGGCCGCCGACGTTCTCTACCACTGGCTCGTCCTGCTGGCGGCGTCGGGCGTGCCGCTTGATGAAGTAGCGGCCAGGCTGGAGGCCCGCACCGGCCGCTCGGGACTCGAGGAGAAGGCGTCGCGCTCGACCTGACCCGGGGCGCTCAGGGCGCCCGGCGCAGGCTTCCGGTCGCGATCGGCTGGAACGGGGCGTCGCCGGGCGGGACCATGCCGAAGGTCACGGTCATCATTCCCGGCGCCGTCGCGGCGTAGGTCAGGCGGAAGGCCGGCGCGCCGGGCGCCGCGGCGCTGGAGAAGGTCACCGACCGTCCGGGGGCCACCTCCGCGGCCGTGTAGTGGATGATGTGGGTGCCGTCGGCGTAGTCGGCCCGGACGGCCCCGCCCTCCGGCCAGATCGTCATCAGTTGGTCGAAGCCGCCCTGGGCCGCGCCCTTGGTGTCCCGCAGCTCGGTGTGGTCGCGCCGCAGGATCACTTGCCCGCCCGCCTCCGCCGTGAAGCTGGAGACCCCCGTCGCCGTCCCGCCCGTCTCCGCGACCGCCCCGGGCGCGACCGAGGTCCAGCGGCCGAGCAGGAAGTCGAGGCCGGCCAGCCCGGGCTTGAGCGGCTGCGCCGAGGCGGCCGCGGGCGCGGCCGCCAAGACGACCGCGAGCAGGATGGCCTTCATTTGCATCCCTCAGAACGCGACAAGCTTAGCGGGAGCTCACAGCCGCTCCAGCCCCAGGGCGTCCACCACCGCGCCGGCCGGCAGCGGGCCGGAGCCGGCCGGGCGGCGGATCAGGGCGTCGGCGGCGGCGAAGACGGCCACCAGCGAGGAGTCCTGGTCGGGGAACGCGCGCGCCGTGACGGCGCCGTCGGGCGCGGACTCCAGGCGGGCGCGCATCCAGTGCTCGCGCGGGCCGGTGGCGGGCAGCGGCTCCAGCAGGCGCACCGGGCGGAGCGGGAAGGCGGGGTCGGCGCCCTGCCAGGTGAGGAGCATGGGCCGCAGGAACAGCTCGGCGCACACGAGCGCGGAGGCCGGGTTGCCCGGCAGGCCGAGCACGCGCCGGCCGTCCGCCAGCAGGCCGAACCAGGTCGGCTTGCCCGGGCGGACGTTCACGCTGGACACCGTGATCTCAAGCCCCAGGCGGGCGAGCGCCGGCTTGACCAGGTCGTGGTCGCCCACCGAGGCCCCGCCGACCGTGACCACCAGCTCGGCGTCCGCACCCTTCACGGCGGCGGCGATGGCGGCCTCGTCGTCGCGCGCGGGCTTCAGGCGCACGGCGAGCGCGCCCCAGGCGGCGGCGCGGGCGGCGAGCGCGGGACCGTTAGACTCGAAGATCTGGTGCTCGCCGGCGGGGGCGCCCGCCTCGACGATCTCCTCGCCGGTGGACAGGATGGCGATGCGCGGCCGCGGTGCGACGGCCAGCTCGCCGCGTCCGGCGGAGGCCGCCAGCATCAGCCGCCACGGGTCGATGCGCACCCCGCGCGTCAGGAGCACGTCGCCGGCGCGGAAGTCGCCGCCGCGCGGGCGCACATGACGCGTGTCGCCCATCGGCGCGAAGCGGACGCGGTCGCTCCCCGGGTCGCGGAGGCGCTCGGCCTCCTCCTGCATGACCACGCGGTCCGCCCCGGCGGGCACCGCCGCGCCGGTGAACACGCGCACGGCCGAGCCTGGCTCCAGCGGCCCCGCGAACGGATGGCCGGCGGCGCTCTCGCCCTGCACCCGCAGGGGCTCGCCGCCCAGGTCGGCCTGGCGCACGGCCCAGCCGTCCATGGCGGAGGCGTCGTAGGGCGGCTGGTCGCGAACCGCCGTGACGTCCTCAGCGAGCACGCGGCCCACGGCCTCGGCCAAACGCACGGTCTCGGCCGGGCCGGGCGCCAGGCCCTCCGCCATGCGGCGGCGCGACTCCTCGACAGGGAGCAGCTTCATAGCTGCAACCCGCCCTCGGCCCGCCAGTCGCCCGAGGCGCCGCCGGACTTCTCCAGCACGCGCAGACCCTCGACGCGCATGCCGCGGTCGGCCGCCTTTAGCATGTCGTAGAGCGTCAGGCAGGCGACCGAGGCGGCGGTCAGCGCCTCCATCTCCACCCCGGTCGGGCCGGTGGTCTTCACCCGCGCCGTCACGTGCAGGCCGGAGCCGTCGGGGGCGGGCTCGACCGCCACCTCCACC
>CAXTBN010000085.1:0-8815 GCA_964242895.1 uncultured Caulobacteraceae bacterium
GTCCGCCCGTGGCCGTCGCTCCCGCGCCCGCGCTGGGAGGCGGGGCGAGGTCGCCGGGGCGGGGCGGCGGCGGGGCGCGCAGGGCGGCGGTGTCCGCCTGCGCGCTCTCGGCGGCGAACAGCTCCGCGCCGGCTTCCGCCGCCTGGCGCCGCACGCGCTTCAGCTCGTCGGCCTCACGGGCGAAGCGGCGGGCGCGCGCCTGCAGCTCCGGCGTGACCGCCCGGAGCAGGATGGCGGCGCGGGCGGCGTCCCGCGCGCGGTCGGGGCGCACCAGCAGCGCGGGCGGCGGATCGCGGCGCAGGCTCTCCAGCGCGGAGAGCAGGTGGACGAGCGCCTGCCGGTTGGCGTCCATACGGGCGGAGAGCGCCTGCTCGCGCGCGCTCAGCGCCACGAGCCGCGCGCGGGCCTCGGGCGCGGGCGCCGCGGCCGCGAGCAGGAGGGCGGCGCACGGGAGGAAGACGACGGCGGCCGCGGAACGCATCAGTCGCGATGGTACGGTGATCCGCCCAGGATGGTCACGGCGCGGTAGACCTGCTCGGCCAGCATGGCGCGGGCCAGGGCGTGCGGCCAAGTCTGCGGGCCGAACGCCAGCGCCTCGCGGCTCGCGGCGACGAGCGCCGGGTCCAGCCCGTCCGCGCCCCCGATTAGGAACGCCAGCCGCCGCTCGCCCGCGTCGCGCCAGCCGGCGAGCTTGGCGGCGAAGGCGCGCGAAGGGTGAGCGCGGCCCCGCTCGTCGCAGGCGACCAGGACGGCGCCTTCGCCGGCCGCGACGACGAGGGCCTCGGCTTCCGCCGGCTTGCCGGCGCGGCGCGGCTCCACCTCCAGGATTTCAACAGGGCCGAAGCCCAGGGCGCGGCCGGCGGCGGCGGCGCGGGCGGCGTAGTCGCGGGCGAGATCGGCCTCGGGCCCGCGCAGACGGCCGACGGCGCAGATCGCGACGGCCAGACTCAGAGGGTCAGGCTCAGGGCCGACTCAGACCGGGACGGCGACGGGCGTTCGGTGGGGGCTGTCCACCGACCAGATTTTCTCGATCTGGTAGAAGTTGCGGACCTCGGGCCGGAACAGGTGCACGATCACGTCGCCCGCGTCGATCAGCACCCAGTCGGCTTGGGGCAGGCCCTCGACCTGGGCGCGGCCGAAGCCGGCGTCCTTGAGGGCGCGCTGCAGGTGATCGGCCAGGGCGGAGACGTGGCGCGCCGAGCGGCCGGAGGCGACCACGATGGCGTCGGCCAGGGGCGACTTGCCCTGCAGGTCGATGACCACGACGTCCTCGGCCTTGTCCTCGTCGAGCTTGGCCAGGATCACGGACTGGATCGCCTCGAAGTCCGGCTCGGGCGCGTGGGACGGCGCGGCGGCGGGCGAGAGGTGGTCGGACAGGGGTCGGGTCTCGGCGGCGATCTGCATGGGAAGCGCAGATCGTATCACGAACGCCCGCCCGCAACCATCGCCGCGGGCGGCGCCCCTCCGCCTATTCAGGCCGCGGAAGGGCGCGCAGGCGGGTGGAGCTCTCGTGATTGAGCGGGGCGCGGAGAAACATCCACGCGGGAGTGGACGCGTAGGGGAGCAGGCGCCCTCGCCGCGACGGCAACCGGAAGCGCGCGAACCGGCGCGCCGCCGGTGCGAACCGTGCACGCAGCAGCGAGCCGGGGCGGGCGACCACCGCGACGGGCGCCTCCGCCATGATGTCGGTCCAGCCACGCCAGCGATGGAAGCTCGCCAGGTTGTCCGCCCCCATCAGCCACACGAAGCGCACGCCGGGGTGGCGCGCCTTGAGCGCGCGCACCGTGTCCACGGTGAAGGTGACGCCCAGCCGCGTCTCCGCGTCGGACACCACCATGCGCGGGCCGTGCGCCTGTCGCGCGGCGCCGGCCATGCGCTCGGCGAGGGGGCGGCTGTCGGTGCGGCCCTTGAGCGGGTTCTGCGGCGAGACCAGCCACACCACCCGGTCGAGCCCCAGGCGCAGCACGGCCGTCTCCGCCACGTGCGCATGGCCGGGGTGGGCGGGGTTGAAGGAGCCGCCGAACAGGCCGACGCGCATGCCGGGCTCGAGGTGCAGGCCGAGGCGAAGGCCGCCGGCGCGGCCGGCCGCGCCGCGGCGGCGCGCGGGTCCGGCGATCCACACGGGGCTAGGGCGCCCAGGCCTGCGCGGGCTTGCCGGCCTGCGCCTCGGCCCCGCGCGCCTCGCGCACGCGGGCCAGCGCCTCGCGCAGGAGCGGGCGCACGCCTTCCCCGGAGACCCCGGAGATCACGGCGACCTCGCGCCCGGCGGCCTGCGACAGCTCGCGCCGGCGCGCCTCGCGCGTGTCGGGATCCAGCGCATCGGCCTTGTTCAGCGCCAGGAGCTCGGGCTTGGAGTCCAGCCCCTCGCCATAGGCGGCCAGCTCCTCGCGGATCGTCCGGTAGGCGCCCGCCACGTCCTCGGCGGTGCCGTCGACCAGGTGGATCAGCACCGCGCAGCGCTCTACGTGACCTAGGAAGCGCACGCCGAGGCCCGCGCCCTCGTGCGCGCCCTCGATCAGGCCGGGGATGTCGGCCAGCACGAACCGCTCCTCGGCCGAAAGGTCCACCACGCCGAGGTTGGGGGTCAGCGTTGTGAAGGGGTAGTCGGCGATCTTGGGCTTGGCGGCGCTGACGGCGGCCAGGAAGGTCGACTTGCCCGCGTTGGGCAGGCCCACGAGCCCGGCGTCCGCGATCAGCTTGAGCCTCAGCCACACCCACCGCTCCTCGCCGTCCTGGCCGGGCAGGGCGAAGCGCGGGGCCTGGTTGATCGGGCCCTTGAAGTGGATGTTGCCGAAGCCGCCGTTGCCGCCCTTGGCCAGGCGCACCCGGTCTCCCACCGTCGACAGGTCGGCGATCAGGGTCTCGTTGTCCTCCTCGAGGATCTCGGTGCCCACGGGCACGCGCAGCACCACGTCGTCGGAATTCGCGCCGTGCATCTGCCGCCCGGCGCCGCCCTCGGCGGTGCGCGCCTTGAAGTGCTGCTGGTACCGGTAGTCGATCAGGGTGTTCAGGCCCTCGACGGCCTCCGCCCACACGTCGCCGCCGCGTCCGCCGTCGCCGCCGTCGGGCCCGCCGTATTCGATGAACTTCTCGCGCCGGAAGGAGACGCAGCCGCCGCCGCCGTCGCCCGAGCGCACGAAGACCTTGGCCTGGTCCAGGAACTTCATCGCCGTCCTATGGACGAGCGGGGCCGCGCCCGCCAGCCGCGGGCCGGAGCGCCAGGCTCAGGCCAGCACCGCGAAGCCGTGCAGGAACACCTCCACAGCCTGCGCCACGTGCGCCTCCAGCGCGCGCCCGCTCAGGGGCGACTCGACGTTCCACACGCGGCGGTGGTGCACGTTGGACTTGAGCAAGCCCATCAGGAAGCCGGCCGCGGTCCTCGGATCGGCTTCGCGCAGCTTGCCGGCGTCCATCCCCTCCTTGAGGAATTCGCCGACCCGCTCGACCGTCCGCTCGGGCCCCGCCGCGTAGAACATGCGCCCGAGCTCGGGGAAGCGGGCCGCCTCCGCCGAGAGCAGACGGTGGAAGCCCAACGCGGTGTCGGTCAGGACGTAGGTGAGGAAGCGCACGCCGAAGCGGCGAAGCGTCTCCTCGATGCCGTCGGTCGGCTGGAAATCGATCATGGCCAGGAACTCGGACTCGCAGTCCTCCACGACCATGGCGGAGAACAACTCCTCCTTCGAGGGAAAGTAGTTGTAGAGCGTGCCCTTCGAGCCGCCCAGCCGCGCGGCGACCTGGGACATGCTCGTCGCCGCGTAGCCCTGGCTCAGGAAGATGTCGCGCGCGATGTCCAGGATCGCCTTGCGCCGCGTGTCGCGCGAGGCGGCGCGCGGGCATGCGGCGGCGTCCGCGATCGTGTCGCGGGAGAGCTCGGCGAGGGTGTCGGCGGGCGGGGACATGGACACTGACCGTACCGTACGGTTTAGACTTGACCGGGGTGTAACACGGGCGCATAGGCGCTGCAACTGACCGTACCGTACGGTTCTACCTGCGGCCCGATCGGACCTTTTCGTGTGTGTGGGGTCTCGGGGATGAGCCTCTTGTCGTCGATGCGGCCGTTCCGGCCGTCGCTGCTGGCCGCGCTCCTCGGCGCGGGCTTCGCCGCGTCGCTGCTGGGCGGTTGTGCGCCCGACCTCGGGGCCATGCCGCAGGTGAAGCCCCTGGGCGCGCTCTCCTCCGCGCAGAGCCTCGCCGCGCCCGCCGCCGACTGGCCGGCGGACGAGTGGTGGCGCGCCTACGGCGACCCGCAGCTGGACGCCCTTGAGGCGGAGGCGCTGGCCGGCTCGCCCGACCTCGCCGGCGCCGCCGCCCGCGTGCGCCAGGCCGCCGCGGCGGTGGAGAGCGACCGCTCCTCGCGCCTGCCGCAGCTTGCGGCCAACGCCCAGTCGCAGACCACCAAGCAGAGCCTGAACGAAGGCTTCCCCGACGCCTTCAAGAGCTTCCTCCCCGCGGGCTACCACACTCAGTCGCGCGCCACCCTCGACCTCGACTGGGAGCTCGACCTGTTCGGGGCCAACCGGGCGCGCATCGGGGCGTCCGCCGCCCTGGCCGACGCGCAGGCCGCCGACGCGCAGGCCGCGCGGCTGCAGCTGACCACCTCGGTGGCCGGCGCCTACGCCCAGCTCTCGCGCCTGTACGCCGACCGCGACGCGGCGGTGGAGGCCGTGCGCGTGCGCGGCGATACGGTGACCCTGGTCGGCCAGCGCCTGCGCAACGGGCTGGAGACGCGCGGCGAGCTCGCCACCGCCCAGGGCGGCGTGCCCGAGGCGCAGGCGCAGGTGGACGAGCTCGACCGCCAGATCGTGGTGCAGCGCCACGCCATGGCCGCGCTCCTGGGCGCGGGACCCGACCGCGGGCTGGCGATCACCCGCCCCGGCCTGTTGATGCTGAAGAGCTTCGGCCTGCCCGCCACGGTCACCACCGACCTGATCGGCCGGCGGCCGGACATCAGCTACGCCCGCGAGCGCGCCCGCGCCGCGGCGCTGAGGGTCAAGGGCGCCAAGGCCGACTTCTACCCGACGATCGCCATCACCGGCGACTACGGCCTGGCCTCGCTCGGCGCGGATAAGTTCTTCTCGACGCCCGACTCCATCATCGGCGCGCTCGGCCCGTCGCTGCGCCTGCCGATCTTCTCCGCCGGCCGGCTCGAGGGCGCCCTGCGCGCCCGGCGCGGCGAGTACGACGAGGCGGTGGCCACCTACGACCGCACCCTGGTCAACGCGCTGCGCGACGTGGCCGACGCCGCCGCGCAACTGCAGTCACTCACCGTCGAGCTGAACGACGCGCGCCAGTCGCTGAGCGCCGCCGAAGAGGCGTACCGGATCTCGCGCCTGCGCTACACCGGCGGCCTCAGCCCCTACCTCAACGTGCTCACGGCGGAGGGCATCCTGCTCAACAACCGCCGCAACGTGGCCGACCTGCAGGCGCAGGCGGCCGGACTCGACGTGGACCTCGTGCGAGCGCTGGGGGGCGGTTTCCGCGACCCCGCGGCCGCCCGCCCGATCCTCACCGCCTCGCGCTAAGACATCAGGACGACCTCCATGGCTGACGACATGAGCGAGACGCCCCGCGCCGCCCCCACGCCGGGCGTGGGCATCCAGGGCCCCGGCCCGCAGGGACCGGGCATGCCGGGCGCAGGCCCGCAGGGGCCGGCCGCGGCGGGCACGGGCGCGGCGACCTCCGCCGCCCCCGCGCGCGGCCGCCTGCGCCGCCGCCTGTTCACCGGCCTGGCGGCCGTGGTGGTGATCGGCGGTCTCGCCTGGGCGGCGTACTACCTGCTGGTCGCCAGCCACTACGTCTCGACCGACGACGCCTACGTGGGCGCCGACGTGGCGCAGGTGACGCCGCAGGTGAACGGCCAGGTGCTGGCCGTGAACGTCGCCGACACGCAGGCGGTGAAGGCGGGCGACATCCTGGTGGAGATCGACCAGGCCGACACCAAGCTGATGATGGCGCAGGCGCAGGCCGATTTCGGCCGCGCCCAGCGCCGCGTGCGCCAGGACCTCGCCACCAACGGCTCGCTCGGGGCCCAGATCACCGCGCGCGACGCCGACCTCGCCCGCGCCAAGGCCCAGCTCGCCAGCGCCACCGCCGACCTGGAGCGGGCGCGCGTCGACCTGCAGCGCCGCCAGGCGCTCGCCGCCTCCGGCGCCGTCTCGGGCGAGGAGCTGACCAGCGCCAAGAACGCCTTCGCCACCGCGCAGGCCAACCTTGAGGCGACCCGCGCCGCCGGCGCCCAGGCCGTCGCCAACCGCGTCGCGGCCGTGGGCCAGCAGCAGGCCGCGGCCGCCCTGACCGAAGGCGCCGGCGTGGACGAGAACCCGGAGGTGGCGGCGGCCAAGTCGGCCCTCGACACCGCGCAGCTGAACCTGTCGCGCACCACCCTGCGCGCGCCCGTCGACGGCGTGATCGCGCGGCGCAACGTGCAGGTGGGACAGCGCGTGGCGGTCGGGACGCCGCTGATGACGGTGGTGCCGATCGACAAGGTCTACGTCGACGCCAACTTCAAGGAGGTGCAGCTGAAGCGCGTGCGCCCCGGCCAGCCCGCGGAGCTGACCAGCGATCTCTACGGCAAGAAGGTCGTGTACCACGGCCGCGTGATCGGCTTCTCCGGCGGCACGGGCTCGGCCTTCGCCGTGATCCCGGCGCAGAACGCCACCGGCAACTGGATCAAGGTGGTGCAGCGCCTGCCCGTGCGCATCGCGCTCGAGCCGCGCGAGCTGCGCGATCACCCGCTGCGCGTGGGCCTGTCCATTGACGCCAGGATCGACCTCGATGCGCCGCGCCAGGCGGGCGAGGCGCCCCGCCCGTGACCGACCTCCCCGCCAACACGCGGGCGGGCGGCGACGGCGTTCTGCCGACCGTCGCCCAGGTGGACTCGCCGCGGCGCGAGGCCGAGCAGGTTCGCGCGACCACCGCGCCGCCGACCGACCAGCCGTTCACCGGCACCATGCTGTGGACGGTCGGCTTCCTGCTGGCGCTGGCCAACTTCATGTCGGTGCTGGACACGACCATCACCAACGTCAGCGTGCCCAACATCGCCGGCGGCCTCGCGGTGTCTCCCTCCGAGGGCACCTGGACCATCACCAGTTACTCGGTGGCCGAGGCGATCACCGTACCGCTCACGGGCTGGCTGGCCACGCGCTTCGGCACGGTGCGCGTGTTCACCACGGCCATGGTGCTGTTCGGCCTGTTCTCCTTCCTGTGCGGCTTCTCGCAGTCGCTGGGCATGCTGGTGTTCTTCCGCATCTGCCAGGGGCTGTGCGGCGGGCCGATGATCCCGCTGTCGCAGACGCTGCTGCTGCGCGTCTTCCCAAAGCACATGGCCGGGCAGGCCCTGGCCCTATGGTCCATGACGACCGTGGTGGCGCCCATCGCCGGGCCGCTGCTGGGCGGCTTCCTGTGCGACAACGTCGGCTGGCCGTGGATCTTCTACATCAACGTGCCCTTCACCCTGGTCGTCGCCTACTTCTCCTACCGCTTGCTCAAGCCCAAGGAGACGCCGGGCGTCTACGCCAAGGTCGACAGCGTCGGGCTCGGCCTCTTGGTGGTGTGGATCGCCGCCATGCAGATCATGCTCGACAAGGGCAAGGAGCTGGACTGGTTCGCCTCGCCCCTGATCGTGACGCTCCTGGTCGTCGCCGTGGTGGGCTTCGCGGCCTTTTTGATCTGGGAGATCACGCAGCCGAACCCGATCGTGAACCTGCGCGTCTTCCGACACCGGAGCTTCGCGACGGCCTGCGCCATCATGGCGGTGAGCTACGGCGCCTTCTTCTCGGCCAACGTGCTCCTGCCCCTGTGGCTGCAGACCAACCTCAACTACACGGCCACCTGGGCCGGACGGGCGACCGCTTTCGGCGGCGTGCTGGCCATCATCTTCTCGCCGATCGTGGGCCGCATCGGACCCAGGATCGACGCCCGCGCCATGATCACCTTCGGCATCAGCTGGATGGCGATCATGATGCTGTGGCGGTCGACCTTCAACAGCCAGGTGCCGTTCAGCCACATCATCGTGCCCACCTTCCTGCAGGGCCTGGGCGTGCCGTTCTTCTTCATCCCGCTGATGACGCTCGGGACCGCCTCGCTGCCGATGAACGAGGTGGCGTCGGGTGCGGGGCTGATCTCCTTCGTGCGGACCACGGCGGGCGCGTTTGCGGTCTCGCTCACCACCACGGCCTGGGAGGACGGCACCGACAGCGCGCGCGTGGCCATCCTCAACCAGGGCGGCGGCTTCCAGGCGGCGGTGGACAGCTTCCGCAGCATGGGGATGAGCACCGACCAGGCGATCCGGTCGTTCGAGGGCCTGGTGCAGAGCCAGGCCGTGATGGTGGCCACCGACCGGCTGTTCCTGATCATCGGGCTGGCGCTGTTCGTGGCGGGCTCCCTCGCCTGGATCGCGCCGCGGCCCCGGCCGGGCGCGCGGGGGCCGGCGGGCGGACACTGACGCTCGCCGCGGAGGGACGGCGGGGTTAGAACGGCGCGCTCCGCCCCGCAGCGTCCCGAGGCCGTCCGTGACGATCCAGCCCGTCTCCTTCAAGCTCTACGACAGCGACTTCGCCTGCTTCGCCCGCGAGCTCGGCGCCTCCTTCGAGCGCTACGGCTTCGCGGTGGTGGGCGACCACGACCTGCCGCAGCCGGTGATCGACGACGCCCTCGCCGACACCAAGGCCTTCTTCGCCCTGCCCACCGAGGAGAAGATGCGCGCCAAGATAGCGGGGGCGCAGGGCCAGCGCGGCTACACCCCCTTCGGCGTGGAGACGGCCAAGGGCGCCGAGCACTTCGACCTGAAGGAGTTCTGGCACGTGGGCCGCGAGCT